>QBMP01000137.1 GCA_003242115.1 Phormidesmis priestleyi | reverse complement strand
GGAATTCCAGCCTATTCTAATACCTGGAACGATGGATTTTATATAATCCTCGTTCCTAACTACATGCGTCAACTCCTTGAGAGCGACTACTTTTTAGCACTGGTCGCGTTAGCAGAGGAGACGGTAGTGGGTGGCCTCGTTGCTTACGAATTCAAAAAGTTTGAGCAGGAACGCAGCGAGATTTACATATACGATCTGGCTGTGGCAGAAGCACATAGACGTGAAGGCGTTGCCACGGCATTGATTGAAGAGTTGAAGAAGATAGCTGCCGGTCGGGGTGCTTACGTGATTTTCGTCCAGGCTGATATTGGCATCGAGGATCAAGCAGCGGTCGCACTCTACACAAAATTAGGAACCCAAGAAGAGGTCTTACACTTTGATATTGCTGTTGAAGGAAGCAATGAGAACCAGCGGGGGAGCGGGTAGGAAGAAAGCGCTACCACTTTCTTTCCCTACTGGCTCAGATTTTTGCCTCCGTCACCTACTCCCAATAGTGTCAAAAACCTTCCTTTTTGACGCTCTATAAAAGCATTTTTCCATCTCACGCAGAGCTGACGGCAGAGTGTGAGTTGAGAGCGATCGCCTGTAGAGCCGTCCTGATTAGCGATGCGATAGCGCGGTCTACTGATGTGAATCTTGTGCAATTTATTGGTTAATTGGTTTACTGGTTATGCCTAGAGCGGCCAGTAGTCAGTATTCATCAGGGGGGTGATGGCAGAGGTTACTGGGAGCGATCGCCTCTAAGTTTGTCACCGCTGTTACGCCGCCCCGCTGGTTGAGGGACTGCTGAGCAATAGAGCAGTGCTATTAGACCTCTTCAAAAATAGGAAAATTGGTCAGGCTCCTCTATCACCAGCCGCTGAAGGCTGGAATTTAGACATACTGCCCCCTCAGTCGTACTAGCCCACAAACACACCCGATTACCTGTTCATACATTCCTGAGCGCATGCGAAATAGTTCCTTGGCTACCCGAAATATTTTCACTGTTCGGATCACATGCTCGACAAACACACGCTTTTGGCTCACCTGTCGGTTGAAGGCTTTTTGAGCTTCGGTGAGCGTTCCACCGGGTGGCTTTTTATGCGGCACAGTGGTGTTGGCTCTGCCGACGTAGGCTTTGTCTCCCACAAACGGTAAGCCCTCTGGCAACTCTGCTTGAGTCTGCTCTAGGAGCTTGCCATCGTTACGAGGCCCCTTCTCACCAATCACGACATCCACAATATCTAGCCCTTTGGGTAGGCTAATCACCTGATTCTTGCGCGTGTGTTGCTTCTTTTTGCCGGAGTAATAAGCTTCCTGGGTTTCATTGCCCTGAGGTCGAGGAATCGGTTGCTCCCAGGTATCGACCAGCAATTCGCCTTCGGGCAACTCGGCTAGCCATTGTTCTAGTTCTGCGCGTTCCACGCTGTCACACTCTTGTTTCCACTGCTCCAGCAAACTGGCAGGCAGTTCATCGCGGATATAAGGCAGCATCTCGTGGATGTAGTTCCATACCGTGGCTTCAGAGCAACCAATAGATTCAGCGATCACTTGCATCGTCCAGTGCTGTCTCAAGTACAAAAGTGCCACCAATAACCGACAGAGGACTTCAGCATCCTTTTTACGACCACCACCCGGTTGTCGATTTCGCCCCAGCCGTCCGGCTTGCGCTTGCTTGGCAGCGGCATCCAACGTGGCAATCCGCTGCCACAGTTCCCATAGAGCAGTAGCCCCTATCCCGATTATCCGTTTGCCTTGACGGGGACGGTCTTCGAGCAGACGTAAAATTCGATTAAAGAGCTGCTTTTTCATTCGGTGGATTAGCGAGCGTCGTTGTCCTTATTTTGCCATCTCTACTTATTTTTGAAGATGTCTACTATCAGATAGCGGTAATAGATGCGTCGTTTGTGCCGAAAAGTGGCAAAGCCACCTACGGTTTAGACCGTTTCTACAATGGCAAAGCCAGCCGCGCTGAACGCGGGTTAGAGCTATCGATGATAGCAGTGGTGGATGTGGAACAGGCAATCGGCTACAGCCTATCGGTACAGCAAACCCCCGCGCTTGAGCCAGATAGCAAGCGAGCCACAGAGCGCACCCGAGTCGATGACTACCTAGACCACCTGCGGGCGACGAGAGCCGCCCTCCCAGCCGCGGTACGCTACTTGGTCGGGGATGGTTTCTACAGTAAACTGAAGTGGGTCAAAGGGGTCGTTGCCCTAGCGTTGGAGGTGATTGGTAAGCTGCGCTGTGATGCCAATTTAAGGTATCTCTATGACGGTGCTCAAAAGCCCCGTGGCGCTCATCGAAAGTATGACGGCAAAGTTGACTTGACGGATCTAAGTCGCTGGCAATCCCTGGGTAAAGTTGAAAATGATACGAGTCTTTATAGCGCCGTGGTGTGGTCGGTTAGCCTCAAACGAAAGATTCGGGTTGTGTATTTGGTCAATCGCAAGCATCCTGAACGACTATGCTATGCCCTACTGTTTTCAACCGATATTGAGTTAGATCCCATTCAACTCTACAGGGCAGATCGCGCTCGGTTCCAAATCGAATTTATTTTTAGGGATGCAAAGCAGTTCACCGGCTTGACCGATTGCCAAGCGCGCGATGCGCAGAAGCTCGACTTTCATTTCAATGCCTCGTTGACAGCCTTGAATATGGCTAAATGGGAGCAGTATCAGCAGCGAAATATCGAGCAGCCTTTCGTCTTTTCCATGGCCTCCTACAAACGCCGCAAACTCAATCAGCATCTGCTTGAGCGCTTTATTCACAACTTAGATTTAGACGAGACTTTGATTAAAAAGCATCCCAACTATCACTCCCTTTGTGATTACGGGCTCCTTGTCCCCTAATTGTGTCCGGAGTATTGTTATGGGCCACAGCTTATCTGAATGAGGGGAGAAAAAGCTTGAGAGACTTTGCCAGGCGTCCTACCAGAGACGGAACTAGTTCTGCAGACTTAAACGGCCTGTTACCGTTTTTAGAATGGGTGGATAAGCGATTGGCTCACGCGATCGCAGCTCTCCCTACCGAGGAAGGGAAAGGTAGCAGTAACCCTTTTCCGGGGCTAATCCAGCCTTCTCCCGAACAGCTAGAGCACTGGTTGACCCAGTCCCCAAGGGTTTCTTCCTTTCCAGAGCAGCAAAAGATTGCCATAGAGCAACTTATTCCGCGTCCAGATTCTTCCGTGGGTTGGCTGCAGCAAACATTTGGGCTATCCGCTGTGGACTTGTTGATTGTGGCGATCGCCCTGGCTCCCGAGGTGGATCGCCGCTATGAAAGGCTCTATGCCTACCTACAGGATGATGTGCGATATAAGCGCCCTACGGTTGATTTGGCCTTGAATTTGCTGGGTCAATCCGCTCCAGAAAAGCTCATGTACCGGACGTTTTTCGCCACCGATGCACCACTGATGCAGCAGGGGCTGCTGCATCTGGTTCAGAACTCCCCAACCTCCCGGTCTACCCTGCTGGCTCGGGAACTGCACCTAGATGAGCAGGTAGTGAATTGGCTGTTGCATCAGCCGGGGTTAGACCGGCAACTAGAGCCCTTCTGTGCCTTAGTGTCATCGATGGCGGTGGCGTTGCAGCCGCAAGCACAGGGGCTATTTACCCTGGTCGTCCACCACTGGCAGACAGAACAGCCTTTGAGGCTCTACTTTCAGGGAATCGATCCGGTAGCCAAGCGGCACCGAGCTGAGAGCATGGCTGCCTATCTGGGGGTGCCACTGCTGATTGGAGATCTAGCTCGACTGACAGACGAGAATGCCGAGTTTAACACCACCGTGCAGCGCCTGCTACGGGAAGCTCAGTTTCAGGGGGCGTTGCTCTATCTGGAGAATCTAGATAGGTTACAAGACACTGAAGATGGGAACCGCTATGACCTGTTGATTAAGGGAATCGCAACCTGTCCAAAGGTCGTCATTCTGTCGGGACATCAGCCCTATAGGCCGATTCCAGAGCACAGCCGGGGGGTGTTGACAATTACCTTCGCCTTGCCGGATGCAGACCAGCGGCGAGACCTATGGCGCGCGGCTGCGGAGGTCTACGGACTGACGTTTGACGAGATGGGGTTGCAGGCCCTGGGCGATCGCTTTCAACTGACGGCCACCCAAATTAGAGATGCGGGGGCAACGGCCTGGAATAAGGCTCGATTAGCGGCAGCCGAAACAGATGTCACCGATCATGCCCATGCCACTCCAGCCCTGTCAGATTTCTTTGCTGCTGCCAGAGCCCAGGCCGGGCACGACCTGACCACCCTAGCCAGAAAGCTAGAGGCCAGACCTAGCTGGGATGACATTGTGCTACCGCCGCATCAAACCCTCCTGCTGCAAGAACTGTGCCAGGAAGCCCGCTATCAAACCCAGGTGTGGAAAACCTGGGGATTTGCCAAAAAACTCTCCCTAGGACAGGGGTTGAATGTGCTGTTTTCAGGCCCGCCAGGAACCGGCAAAACCTTTACGGCCGAGGTGCTGGCTCATGAGCTGGATCTGGATCTGTACCAGATTGATCTCTCGCAGATGGTGAGTAAGTACATTGGAGCGACGGAAAAAAACCTCAACCGCGTGTTTACGGCGGCGGCCAACGCCAATGCGATTCTGCTGTTTGATGAGGCAGATGCCTTATTTGGCAAGCGCTCAGAGGTGAAGGATGCCCGTGACCGCTATGCCAATATTGAAACCAGCTATCTGTTGCAAAAAATGGAGGAGTATGAGGGCGTGGCGATTTTAACCACCAACTTCCGCAGCAACATAGACGAGGCGTTTGTGCGGCGGTTGCGCTACATTGTGGAGTTTGCTATGCCAGGAGAGCAGGAGCGGCAGCGCATTTGGGAGCGCATCTGGCCAGACCCTACCCCGCGCCATCCGGATCTGGATTTGGCATTTATGGCGTCTCAATTTGAACTGCCCGGTGCCAATATTCGCAATATTGCTTTGCGGGCAGCCTTTTTGGCGGCCAGTGAGGGAGGGATGGTGGAGATGAAACACCTGATTACCGCGCTGCAGAGGGAGTATCAGAAGATGGGCAAGATGCTGATGCTTGATCAGATGGGAGAGTATGCCCAGTTTGTTTGAGATTTACGGTAAGGCCAAGGGCCGACTCAGGCGAGAGCATAGTCAGGATGTTCTTAAAGGTGGATAAGGAAGCTCTGAATGAAATAGGATTGGAGAATTTTCTCAGGGTTTCTCGCCGAAGAGCTAGACAATCTATATGTTATGGCTTCTGTGTATCGAAAAGTTATGGATTATTCATTAAACGTCTTACCTTATGGTATTGAAAGAGTAAGGTTATGTACCTGCCAAACATCGCAACGTACAGCATTTACTTCATCACCATAAAGGACGGTATTATGGGCCATCAACAGAGGCACGAGGCACAGAGCCTAGGGAAGATGCCAGATCGGTCGCAAGGGCAATCTGGCTCGTCAGCAGTGAACCATACAGAGGCTGCTGTGGATGAAATGCAGGCGGTTTTGGGCAGCAGAGCCATCAGTCGTCAGTTGAGGGCAGAGTCGCAGTCGGGAAACTCGTCGCAACCGTTACAGAAGATAGTACAGTCGATTTCTCCGGTCAGTTCACGAGTGCAGACAAAGCCGATGTTTCGGGGAGTGTCGCAGGCGTGGGAAACAGCGGCGGCGGGGCTGGTGATCCAGCCAAAGCTGACGATTGGAGAGCCGAATGATAAGTATGAACAGGAAGCTGATCAGGTGGCACAGAAAGTGGCGCAGCAGATCCATTTGTCGCCAGCGTCGCGGATCAGTTCGGGGGTGACGGTGCAGCGGCAGCCGCAGGAAGACCTGCAGCGGAAGTCGGAGTCGCGGCTGATGGGAGGTCCTGCGGCAGGGATGGCGGCAAGTGGAGAGTTGGAGGTTTCAATTCGGCAGGCGAGGGGCGGAGGAGAGCCGTTGCCAGAGACAGTGCGGGAACCGATGGAACAAGCGTTTGGGGCAGATTTTAGAGGAGTGAGGATTCATGCCAATGCCCAAGCAGATCAGTTGAATCGCTCGATTTCTGCGAAGGCATTTACGACGGGGCAGGATGTGTTTATGCGGCAGGGGTCTTATCAACCCAACAGCCGAGCAGGACAAGAGTTAATCGCCCATGAGCTAACCCATGTGGTTCAGCAAAGGGGAGAATCAGCGGTGCAATTGACTGCGCAGTCACAGCAGCAGTCTCTTCTCGAAGACTTCTCAGCGACTACGGCGCAGGAAGCATCCATCGATCATGCTCGGATTTGCCCAACCAATCATCGCCTGTCTTCTACTGCAATGACTAACCCGGTGATTCAACGGGTGGCAGGAGAAAAAGTAGGTTATAATCCCGAAAGCATTAGAAAAAAAGGGTTTGAAGAGGCTGTAAGAAATCTTTTTTCTGTTGCTCGCAGACTAAATGCACTCTGGAAATTGCAAATCACAAAAGGGAATAAGGAAGCTTTGGGAAGCCTAGTAGATGAAGCGAAAAAGGGATCTCAAGTGAAAAATGTTTACGCAGAGCAATTAGCAAGCGTCAACCTCACTTCAAAATGGTTGCAACAGATTGTCGAAGGCGACAAACAAGTTGGTACTATTCTAACGGCGGCAAAAAGCTTAGGAGTTGATACATCGGAAATCGCTTCAATTGAGAAACAGCTAGAAAAATTGGAAGGAACACTGGAAGTAAGTGTTGCAGAAAATAAAATTCTAGACAAAACTTGGAAAGAGAGTGAAGGAGTTGCTCAGCCGTCAGTAGATATTTTAATGGAAGAAAAGCTTTTCGTTAAAAAAACAGAGCTTGACGAGGCGAAAAAAATCCATCGCGAAATCTATCAAAAGTTAGGGAAGGAGGCGGGCGAAAATAACGAATATGTAAAAGATGATTTTGGTAACTACACAAGAAGATATGCCTATATGGAAAAAAATTATCATCAGTGGATGGCTTACCAGGAGCAGGGATATTTAACTGGTAACACTCAAGATTTGATCGGATCTGTGACTGGAACCTCTGCAATGAAGGTAGATCCAACAAATTTTGACCAACAACAACTGACAGATAATGAGGAAGCAGTCCATAGAAAGTATAAAAGTAAGGATGGGGATACCAATAAGCTGATCCTGGCATATCTACATCAGTGGCAAGGTAGCGGCCCCGGACAACGGGGGTTGAGTTTGACCTCGACCCCTACAGATGATGCAGTTTATGGAAACAAAGGAGAGCCATTCAAAAGTAGTGATGGCGTTAAGTTTAAGGTGGATTTAGCGGCAGTTAAGCCTGAAAACATTCTGATCAATCACTATAGTCATGATGGCAAAACCCGACAGTCCTTAACAGAAGGAAGAAAAGATGATGCAGATCGCCGATTAGGTGGTGAGAGCGGTGGAAAATACCATTATCAGTACGAGAGAAGTGTGATCAAAAATCGCGAAGTGTATCTTCAGTATCTGACTTCAGCAGAAGTGCACTCGGTAGTGTTTCACGACGAAAAATTAAACGAAGCAAACACTAAGAGCTATCTAGCACGTAAGAAGGCGGTAATCCAAAATGATAAGCTTAAAGGAGAGCTAGCTGTAGAGAAGAAGAAATTAGGGAAGGCTGAGAAAGAATTAACGGCCGCGAAAAATGAATTGAGTAACTTGGAAAAGGAGGGAAGCCCGGAAGGTTTTCTCGGGCCCAAACAGGCGAGGTACAAGAGGACGAAAAATAAAGTAAGTAGCCAGACGAAGACTGTCCAAGACTTAACAAAAGCCATACAAGGGAAGAAGGCCCAGATAGAGAGCGAACCATCGCCAGACGACAAATATGGTTTAGCTGGATGGGAAGCGGGCAAGAACTATTTAGACGGATACCGTCAGGGGCTAGAGGATGCTGAGAAGCTTAAAGGAAAGAACGAAAAAGGGAAAATAGAAGCAATATTTGAAAAAGTGAAGAAAGACTACCAAGAAAGTAAAAAAACAAACAAAGACCCGAAATACACTCCATACTGGCAGGGATATGGGGCTGCTTTAAAAGAATCTAACCCATGAGAGCGAGTGCCCTTCCTAGTGTGATCGCTCTCATGGGTTAGATTCAGGAACGGAAGCCAACACCTGCAAGCTGTGATTACCCCAGAACTGAATACTCTAGCGTTGTTTGCGAAGCGATCACCCTACAAATGACCATCAGCGCGATCGCCCCTCACCATAGGTGGCATGAAGCAGGTGGAGAGCAAGATATCGGCAAATAGCCTCAATCAACGATGGATGCCATTCGCCGTGGGCTGAGAAGGATGAGGGTCACTCGTGGAACTGAGGCTTGGGTATCTGGACAGGTGGGAAAAAGTCCCAAGGAATGGTTGACAGACCAGCCTCATCTGCATCGGATAGAGCTATTGGGATTTGAACGGTTTTAAAGGGCATAGAAGTTGACCCGAAAAGCTGGCTGAGCCATTGAATAACGCAGGCTTAATTTGAGCTGTCAGCGTTAGGAGTCACGCAAAAATAACTTGGACGTTTTCTGATTTAGACTTTAAGCTAAGGAAGTGAGGAGTTGGGAAGAATTCGTGATGCTCAGCGAAGCAACAGAGTTAATCATTCAACAAAAATACGAACAGCTTAAGCCCTATTTAAATGAGGCTAGTTTACGGGCATGGTCAGCAGCAGAGGCGCTGAGTTTGGGTCACGGAGGGGTCACCAGTGTGTCGCGCGCGACCGGCTTGTCGCGAACCACAATTCATGCCGGGATGGTTGAATTGTCGCAACCTCAAGCGGCGGCGACATCGACCCCTAGTCGAACCAGAATTCGCCAACCGGGCGGTGGTCGTAAAGCCCTAGTTGCGACTGATGCACATCTGCTGAGAGACCTCGAAGCGTTAGTTGATCCAGCTACCCGAGGCGATCCAGAATCACCTTTACGTTGGACGAGTAAAAGTAGCGCGAAACTCACTCAAGCCCTTCAAGATCAGGGGCATCAAATTAGCCCAAGAACGGTTTGTACGCTTTTGGATGACTTAGGCTACAGCTTGCAGGCTAATCGTAAAACCCGCGAGGGCAAGGAGCATCCTGAACGTGATGAGCAATTCCAGCATATTGCCGATACCGTCATGGACTTTCAAAAGCGTCATCAACCGGTAATTTCAGTCGATGCCAAGAAGAAAGAACTCATCGGTAACTACAAAAACCAGGGGCAAGAATGGCAACCTCAGAAAATGCCGATTGAAGTGAATACCCATGACTTTATGGATATTCAAATGGGCAAGGTCATCCCCTATGGGGTCTACGACATCACCGCAAATCAAGGTTGGGTCACTGTTGGCCTTGACCACGATACGGCTCAGTTTGCCGTCGCCTCCATTCGGCAGTGGTGGTATCGCATGGGGCAAGTCCTTCACCCAACAGCTAAAGAACTGATGATTACGGCCGATTGTGGGGGTAGTAATAGCTATCGAACGAAGTTATGGAAGTGGGAATTGCAACAGTTAGCCAACGAATTGAACCTAACCTTGCATATCTGTCATTTCCCGCCAGGTACCAGTAAATGGAATAAGATTGAGCATCGTTTGTTTTCTCAAATCACTGAGAATTGGCGCAGTAGAGCGCTAGTTACCTAAGTTTGGGCCAAATTAACGGCAACATGCTCTGGCTCTAGTAATTTAGATAACCCGTGAAGCCAAGGTCTGACAAGGGTATCGGCCTCATTCAAGCGAATCTCAATCAACTGTCCGGTGGCATCAAAAAGCAGTCGCCCGGTCGTGGTGAAAACGTCTCGCATCAGCCTGAGAAAGCCAATCTGTTTGAGCGCAGGTGTCTCCGTTGTCAGCCAGCGCTTAGCCCAGACCAATACATTGTGGGCTAAAGCATTGAGCTGTGTCAGCATCTGTTGGGCCTCGAATCGCTTTTTGTTGCGCTTTTTGATGCCTAAGGCTTGATTATCTTGCTTGAAAGAAGTCTCAACGCCGCCACCGCGCTGGTCGTAACAGTGCACATAAGCCAGCCACAACCCTGCTAGATTAGTTTTCAGGTCTAACTCAACGGCCATCAAGGCAGCGACCTCATCAGGTTTTAGATTCGTCACCAGCATCCCAATCGCCCACTGGCCGTTGTTTTTACGACAGCGCACGGCAATTCGCAACATCGGCTGAGCATAGTCATCACAATTGGCCGTGGTCACCACGCCAACCTGGCGACCGGGCTGAGTCGGGTCGTCGAACCATTGGGTGACGCTATCGGCGAACTTCCGGGCGCGCTGAGGGGAGTAGTTTTTGGTGAGCACCCGGTATCCCCGTGATAGCATCCAGTTGATGTCTGCGCGCGAGCCGCCACCGCTATCGACGCGCACCAGCGTCTGCCTTCTTTTGGCCAGCGATTGGTTCAGCCCCAGGGTCTGCTCACTCGCTTGTAGCAACGGTTGCAGTGCTTGGGTTAGTTGCACCGTGCCCGCAAACGTGCGGTCACACACCACTTCGTCGTAACGGCTGGCTAGCACCCGGCCGAGTTGGCGGCCTTTGCGGTTGCGCTTCCCGGCGAAATAGCCCTTGGTGGCAAATGCGGCTTTTGGCCCACAGGGTTGACCGCTCATATCCACATCCAGGATTTGTAACTGCTGCTCATAGTCATGGCGATAACCCTGACTATGCTGCTGATAGATCTCATCCATCGCTTGCTCCATCTGGCTGACGTTCTCGGCATCACTCGTATCCAGCGTTTCCTGGATTACCGATTGCTCAGCGCAACGCCCTCGGCCAAAAGCCCGCTGCAAGCCCGGGTCGCTGCGCACCAGCTTATTGACTTCGACCGTACCCGACGCGCCGCATAAAAGATTGATGAACCCGTCGTACAGCTTCTCTGTCGGGCTATCTTTGACGGTCTTCTGCTGGATCTTCACATGCTTGGCGATGGGCTCGAACAGGTTCAAACTACTGAGCTTGGCTCCAATGCCGGATAAAAAGGCCCGAGCCGATAGATGCTCGCTGGCGGCGCTGGCTTGATTTAAGACGGGGGGGTACACTCTAAAGTATTCATAGTAGACCTCTTGCATAATTACTTTTGTGATATGCTAATTTGTTTTAAACAAAAGGGCCTTTGCCTGCACTGTTTGGATGGCCCTAGTTAAAGGGCCGATATTAAAGGAATTCGGCAAAG
>QBMP01000136.1:11533-15006 GCA_003242115.1 Phormidesmis priestleyi | reverse complement strand
CTACGCCAAGCCCACCCCCTTTGCAGGCCCAGGCGCTCAAAAATTTATCATGGGTCAAACCGACGGCATTTCACCTATTGGCTACACCAAAATCTTTCTCAAACCGGGCTGGCGGCTAACCCGTCAGACCTTGACCAGTAACAACAGCCGCACTGGCCGGACTTATTTGGCCAATGACTCCACCGTTGCTCAGCTCATTCAACAATCAGGCAGCGGCCCGGTTGTTCAGCAGCCGACACCCACCCCGACGCCAACGCCGACAACGCCACCTACCCCGGCCCCAGCTAGCTTCCCTGATGTGGCTGGCGACATCTACGCCAGTCACATCAACCGAGCGGTACAGTTGGGCTTCATCTCTGGCTTTGCAGAAGATAATACCTTCCGCCCTCGGGCTTCGCTCACCCGTGAGCAGCTGGTTTCTATGGTGGTTGAAGGGCTAGACATCGCGCCGCAAGGAACGGTTGCCGCCGCGCCTTACCCAGATGTTCCGGCTAACCGCTGGAGCGCTGCGAAAATCAAAACCGCTAAGGATTTAGGCATTATCAGCGGCTATCAAGACGGCACGTTTAAAGCGATGCAGCCGGTGACTCGCGCTGAGCTGATGGCGATTATGCGTCGCGCTGCGGAATATAGAGATAAAACCACAACGTTGGTTCCTGATCAGACGCCTAAAACCTTTAGCGATACCCAAGGTCACTGGGCCCAAAGGGTGATTGCTGATATGTCTGGCTACTGTGGGATCGCCACTGCGCTAAATGAGTCGGGCACTAGCTTTGCGCCAAATACGCCTGCTCAGCGGAACTACGCCGCAGCGGCGGTGGTGCGCTTGCTAGACTGTGCCCGGACTGCGCCGGGAACGTAACATCGAAGATCCAGACCAGCGGATCTAAGCTTTAGATCCGCTCAGTAAGCCGTAGCGAATCAGCCCTCGCCTAAATCCAGTGGTCATGAGGGCGATCGCTGCGGTGCCGCGCATCGTTTCGGTACCGGATTGGAGAATGCCTGCGATCGCTTCCAGATTCAGCGCCGATTGCACCACATCTTGCCAAAAGAACTCCACCTGAGCTGACCAGTCAGCAGTCGTAAGATCGGTAAAGCCTACTTGGGTGGCTAGCTCTGCGTAGGCTGGCAGCGAAATCACATAGGGCAAATGATAGAGCTGATAGAGCCAGTCTAAATGCTGCTTTTCGCTAGTAGTCAGGGCTCCGGCCAAATTATCGGTTGAGCGATGGCACCAAGTCGCCATCAAAAAAGTACCACCTGGCTTCAGCAATCGATAGCACTCGCGTAAAAAGCTTTGCTTGTCGGGCATATGCTCACCGCTTTCCATCGACCAAATGAAGTCGAAGGCGTTGTCAGGAAAAGGCGTTGCGAGCGCGTCGGTGACCTGAAACTGCACGGCAGGCGCGTCTACGTCAGCAAAATTTTCCCAGGCTGTGAGCGCAATCTCTTTTTCGATAGCGCGTTCACCGGCCCTTTGGGCTTGAACGGGGCTCAAGGTAATGCCAACGGCTTTGGCACTGAACTTTTCAGCTAAGTACAGCGTGCTGCCGCCAATCCCGCAGCCCACGTCTAAGATAGTGTCGGCTGAGCGCACATTGGCCCACTTTAAGGCTTCTTCAATTAGGTCAATTTGGGCCTGACGGCGATTTTTTTTGTGCTGGCCGGTAGAGCCGTAGTAGCCGTGGTGCATATGTTCGCCCCAGGTACGCTCCCACAGCGGTGAAGACTCGTCATAAAACTGCTGAATTTTTTGGGCAATAGTAGCGGTCATAGGGTTATGCAGTGGCGTTAGGTGTCTTAATCAAAGATATGCTGAGTCAATCTAACTCAATTTGTCGATTGTGATCTCTCTCCTATGACCGTCTCTAGAACCATCTGTACTGGCTTTCTGGCGCTGATTATCGTGGGTACGCTGCTGCTGATGTTGCCGGTGTCTTTGGCGAGTGGCCATTGGAATAGTCCGCTAACGGCTCTGTTTACCTCAACCTCGGCAGTCTGTGTGACGGGGTTAGTGGTGGTCGATACGGGCACGTATTTTTCATCCTTTGGTCAAGCGGTGGTCTTGATTTTGATTCAGCTTGGCGGGCTGGGGTATATGTCTGCGACAACCTTGTTACTCCTGCTGATTGGGAGGCGATTGGGGCTCAAAGACCGGCTGGCGATTCAGCAGGCGATGGAAACCGCAGAGCTAGCAAATGTGAAGAAGCTGCTGATTTCAATCATTTCGATGACGCTGGTTTTTGAGCTGACGGGGGCGTTTTGCCTGATGCCGACGTTTATGGAAAATTTTGGCTTGGGGCGATCGCTCTGGCTCTCAATTTTTCATAGCGTCAGCGCCTTCAATAATGCCGGATTTGGGCTGTTCCCAGATAGCTTAGTGGGCTACGCCGAAGATGTGTGGCCAATGGCGGTGATTTCGGCGCTGATTATTTTGGGCGGAATCGGCTATCAGGTGATTATGGAAGCCTTTATGTGGGTGCAAAATCGCTTGCGTCGTCGCAAACAGCGAACGGTGTTTTCGCTGCATTTTAAAATTGTGACCAGCACGACGGCGGCTTTGCTGTTGCTAGGAACAATTGCGTTTTTAGGGATTGAATATGACAATCCGGCGACGCTAGCAGGTAAAAGTCTGGATGTGAAGGTGTTGCTGGCGAGTTTTCAGTCGGTGGTGATGCGCACGGCTGGCTTTAATTCCATTGATATTGGCAAAATGGAGACGAGTTCGCTGTTTATGGCGATCGCCCTGATGTTTGTAGGCGCTAGCCCCGGCAGCACGGGCGGCGGCATCAAAACAACAACGGCGCGAATTTTGCTGGTGTGCACGAATGCGGCCCTTAGAGGCAAAGAAGAAGTCAACTGCTATCAGCGCCAAATTCCAACTATTCGGGTTCTAAAGGCGCTCTCGGTGGTAGTCGGTTCAATCATTACTGTCGTCATTATCACCACCTGTATTTCACTCAGCGATCCGGGCATTACTTTTATCGGTCTTTTGTTTGAATCAGTCTCCGCTTTTGCGACCGTGGGCCTTTCGACCGGGATCACGGCTGATCTCTCGACGATGGGTCAGCTCTTTATTATCACGATTATGTACATTGGCCGGGTGGGCGTTTTACTGCTGATGTCAGCCATTGTGGGCGATCCTAGTCCCAGCGCAATCCATTTTCCAGAAGAAGATTTACTGACTGGCTGAAGGCAAGGTGTGAGTGCTTTCCTATGAAATATTTTTCAGCTTTTTTGTATTCTCTACAAGGCTTTTAGCAAACTCATCTAGCCGCTGTGAGAGCTTTTCATCGACTAAATTGCCGGATTTATCAAAGGCTTTCCAGGCTTGACCAATGGCAATTTGTTCAGGAATTGTCCAGGCATGTACCCACCGCATAATAACTCTCATATCGTTGAGCGCGTTGCTGTTGGATTGCCCACCCAAAACGCTAATGAAGCCCGTTACTTTATCGCTGAGCTGATCAAAG
>QBMP01000136.1:10705-11481 GCA_003242115.1 Phormidesmis priestleyi | reverse complement strand
CAAAGCTCATGAGATCTAAGGCATTTTTAATCACACCGCTGACGCTGCCATGATATTCAGGCGTTGACAAAATCAGGGCATCTGCTGCGGCTACCGCTGTGCGCAAAACCTCTACATCAGGATAGTCAGGGTAGTCACTGCCCCCATCGCAAAAAGGCAAATTCATGACTTTGAGATCTAATACTTCTACGTCTGCACCTAAATTTTTGACTCGCTCAGCCGCTAGATGCAGCGCTTTCGTACTGTAAGAGTCTGTTCTTAAACTGCCACTAATCCCAACAACTTTCACCATATTTTTAACCCCTTACGATATTCGGATTTTACAGTTGTCCGGCTGAGCTTTCAATCCGTCGGCAGATCTGTCTCCATCTTTTTTTGGCTTTTTTTGGCTTTTTCAAANCGCTGTAGCTGACTTTCCATATCCTTTTTTGTCCAGCTCGCGGCAAACTTCTGAAAGCCAAAGTTCACCAGCGGATTTGGAATGGTGAATTCAAAGCGGTTCAGTAAGCAGGTGCCCCTAATATTATTTTGGTTGTTGTTTTGGGTTTCAGGCTGGCATTCCCAGCGATCGCTTCCCCGAAAAAAACCATCAAACGCCCACACAATCAGCCCCGGCTCACGCTCTACTACGGTGCTCGGTAGCGCCGGGGCCAGTACCGGCAGCTTTAGCTTAAAGTCAAACTTACTGCCTACCGTCGTACTCCAATTGCCCACGGGTTCACAAACTAAAGCCGGGTTCAGCCACTGGTGCATCAGCGTTTGGTCGGTAAAGCAGC
>QBMP01000136.1:5417-10695 GCA_003242115.1 Phormidesmis priestleyi | reverse complement strand
AAGCAGCGCTCTACCGTAGTGGCACTGGCTCGGATAAAAACAGATTGTTCATAGATGTTGTTCATGGATCTATTGGGATCTATTGGGATTGAGATAGCTCGGATTTAGACGGCTTATTTAGCCGCTTGTTCAGCCGCTTGTTCGAAGGCGGCAGTGGCGCTGATAGTGGCCGGTACGCTGAAAAGAGCTTGCGCGATCGCGCTCGAAAACGTAAACGTATCCACGCCTTGCGCCGCTAGCACCGAAATATCTTCAATATCTCGAATGCTGGCTGTCAAAATTCGCGTCTGAGATCTCACGCCATTCAACATCTGCTGCATTTTGGCAATTTCACCTCGACCGTCTCGCCCGGCGTCGTTAATTCGGCCTAAATACGGTGCAATGTAGCTAGCGCCAATCGCCGCCGCAATCACCGCCTGATGCACTTCATACAGCGCCGTCAGCGTCACCGGAATCCCTTCTGTAATCAGCCCTGACGCAGCGGCTGTACCAATCTGCGTAACGGGCAGTTTTACAACAATGCGACGGTCTGCTTGGGCAAACTGTCTGCCAATCGCTGAGAGTTGGGCAACAGAATCGCCCCATGCCTGCAAATGCACTTCTTGAGCGCCCAAGTCAAACGCCTCGCGCGCTAGGCTAATCAGCACATCCGGCTGACAGCTAACCCCCGCCCGCTGAACTAATAAAGGATTGCAGGTCACCCCGTAAAAAAGCCCGGTCGGCAGCCAAGTTTTCCACTGCGCCACCTCGGCGGTGTCAAGATACAGCCGTAAATGAGGTGGCAAGTGGGGCCGTAAATTGGGTCTCACATTAGGCTGAGATGATTCTGTTTTTATCGACTGCTGTAAATCAAACACTTTCGCCACCAATCACCACGTCTTTAATCCGCAGACTCGGCCCGCCGCAGCCAACGGCTAGCCCGCTCTGCCCGCCTTTACCACAGCCGCCCGACTCATCCCAATAAAAGTCATCGCCAATCGCTTCAATGTTGGCCAACGTGCTAAAGACATTACCCGAAAGCGTTACTTCCCGCACAGGTTCGGCGACTTTGCCATCGCGAATCATCCAAGCCTCGCCTGCGGTAAAGGTAAAGAGTTCGCCGTTGGTTTCACCGCCAATCCAGTTGCAGGCGTAAATACCGTTTTCAATGCCGGAGAACAAATCGGCAACTGGGGTATCGCCGCGCTCAATCCAGGTGTTGGTCATGCGCACCAAAGGCGAGTAGTGATAGTTCAAGCAGCGGGCGTTGCCAGTGGGCTGTTCATTGAGTTCGCCAGCGGTGGCGCGTGAGTGTAAGCGGCCTGTGAGTACGCCGTCGGTAATCAGCTGCGTAGTGCTTGCCGGGGTGCCTTCATCGTCATAAAAATAGCTGCCGCGATGGCCACTAGGAGCAGCGCCATCAAATATTTGCAGATTTTGGGGGCCAAACCTGCGGCCTAAGGTCATGGTTTCTAGCAGCTCTGGATTTTCATAGATCATGTCGGCTTCAGAGAGGTGGCCAAAGGCTTCATGCACAAACAGGCCGCTGAGGACGGGATCGATGACAACGGTATAAACGCCGCCTCTAGCAGGCGGGAGGGTGAGTGAGAGGGCCGCGCGATCGCCCGCCGTTTTGACCTTTGGCTCTAGGCCCAATACGTCTTCATAGGCGCTGCGTGAGCCGACGGTTTCTCTGCCGGTCTGCACCTTTTCGCCCTGACGAGCCGTGGCTGAAAACCGCATTTCCAAATCCATCCAGCCCTGCTCAATTAGCGTACCTTCAGAAGTCATCAGCAAAATCTCCTGGTAGCTGTCTTCGTAGCGCACGCTCGTCGAGGCAATATCTTTGTGGGTGCTGCGCAAAACGTCGGTGTAGTAGTGGCACAGCGCTTTTTTGTCGGCTAACGGCACCCATCGCGGATCGGTGCCCGTCAGGGGCAAAACGCAGCGAGTTTGAACAATTTCAATCGGTGCAAGGCGGGTGATGTCGTCACCAATCAGACGAGCGGAAGTGATGGCATCCTTCATTCGCACCGCCAAATCCACCAAGCGGTTAAAGCTCGCAAACCCCCAGCCGCCTTTGTAGCAAGCTCGCACCTGACCGCCAATCGAAATATCTTCACTCAAGCCTTCGATTTGATCATTCCGTAACCGCACCTGAGCGCCTTGCGATCGCTCCAATCGAACCGCCAAATAATCCACTTGATGCCGATGGCGCGCGATCAAATCGCTCACCTGATCTTTATAAGCTTCTAAGCTCAGTGGCTCAGCACTTTGCGTCTGATCACCCGGCTCTAACGCTGTCTGCATACTGCTTAAACTCTAAATTCTAAATAGATTACATCGTCTCTATATTGCCGCATCTAATGATTTGCAAACTAATGATTTGCAAACTAACCCACAAGCTCGTATTCACAGAGATTCGTATTAACATAAGGGAGCTTCATTCAGCAGAGCAACGCCCATGACTGGTGAACTCGGTTACGCCCTTCCCCCGGCCATCCGCCGCATTGCCACAAACTTCCGCATGATTGGCTGGGTTAGCCTTTGGACGCAGGTGGTGGTGGGCGTTATTTCTAGCTTACTGTTCTTCGTCAATGCGCTTGAGCCCAATACCAGCATTTCAAATGCCAGCGCCGACTTATTTCAGGCATTAGGCGTTCTGTTTATTTTCGTCAGCGCCTTTTGGGGCTTTCGCTACGTTCGTTTAGGCCGCAGGCTGCGCACCAGCAATCCCGATTTGCGGCCTAAACCCAAAGATGCCGCTCAAGCAGTTCGTCTCGGTATTTTGATCAGTATGCTCGGAATGCTGCTGACCATTATTGGCGCAGAGGCAATGGTCGCGGCGCTATGGCTAAGAGCGCTCAGGCAGGTCGCGACCTTTGGCGGCATTTCTCAAGACAGCTCAGCCTTTATTAATGCCGCTGATATTGCCGTCGTTTTTTCAGTTATTAATACAATGTTTGCTCACTTTATTGGCCTCACTGCTTCCCTATGGTTGCAATACGTTGTAGAGCGTCAGTAGGGCTTGCCAGCACTCTATCAATTGAGGCTTGCCAGCACTCCATCAATTAAGGCTTGCCAGCACTCCATCAATTAAGGCTTGCCAGCACTCTATCCATTAAGGCTTGCCAGCACTCTATCCATTAAGGCTTGCCAGCACTCCGTCAAAATCGCACAAAATCGCAATCAAAACCGTGAACCGGGCTGCTGTAAAAACGCGATTTCGGCTGGCGTACTCTGCCGCTTTAAAATTTCATTGCGATGAGGAAAGCGGCCAAAGCGCTGAATCACGTCCCGATGGCGAATAGCGTAGTCTAGTCCGCCTTTGAGCCCGTCATCGAGATTAGGGCATTCACTTATGAAAGTTTGCATGAGCTGAACGCACTGATGCTGGTGCTCAATATTTTCACTGTGCTCGAACGGCAGATAGACAAAAAAACGATGGACTGGAATCAGCGTTTTGTCTGCGCCGGTGGTGACTAGGTGCTGAGCGACGCTGAGCGCTTGGGGATCGCTCGCAAAGCTTTGAGGCTGGCCGCGAAACAGGTTGCGCGGAAACTGATCGAGCAGCAGTAGCAAAGCCACCGCACAGGCGGGATTGGCAATCCAATCGGCATACTCTCCAGCGGCGGCTTTGGCATAGTCACTGAGAAAATGCTGGCGAATTTGAGTATCAAAGTCGTCATTTTTGATAAACCAAGCTTTGCGATAGTGGCCATGATCTGGGCCAGTCGGTTCACCAAACCAAAATCGCAGAACTGCTTCAGCGCGATCATCCATAGCAAAAAAAGGGTTTATAGCAGCAGATTAAGGCCAAAAAGCAAAAACAAGCCGCCGCGCTAATCGAAGCCAACCGAAGCCTAAAAAGATGAAAAGCGGTGATTCTAATATGATTGAAAAGTCGCTGTTTGTGAAATCCTACTTTTTTGCTGCTTTAAATTTAAGTTTCTATGTCCCTTTTATCTATTTTATTGGCGATCGCTCTCCTTCTGGCCCTTACTAGCTGGCTCACGGGCTACCGGCTACCGATTAATCGATCCGCTAGCGCGCGTGCGATCAGCCATAGAGGGCATGGCAGCATTCAGCGCGATCGCGGCGTCGCTAGAGGCACTCGCAAACAGCTTTTGAGCTTAGTGGGCGGTAATAAGGCCGTAGCCCAACGGCTCGTCAGCGATGTGAGCGCTCGTAATCCCGGTCGCCCAGAGCAGTGGTGCTGGGAAAAAGCGATTTATGATATTGAGCGCGATCGCCGAGCCTAATCCGATGCCCCTGCGTCCTTAATTGCGCCCTCGATCCACGTAATCAGGGCAAGCATACAGATATTTTGTACAACGCTTACAGATTCTTGATAAGAGAAGCTAAGCAATGGAGATACCCTTATGTAACGCTTAGTAAAGTGGCATTCGCAAGCTCACGGCTGCAAGCAATCGTGGTTTTATCTCGGCAGGCCAAAAAACTTTAGCGGTTAATCTCAATTAATCCTGATTAGAGTCGGACTAGAGCGTGATCATTATCAACCAATATTGGTCTATGGCCGCTTTGGGGAAGCCTAGCGCTATATCTATCAACACACCTATACCCCCTCTATTCTTACGTAAGGACTCTGAAGCATAATGACGCAATCGAAGCGGGCACTCATCACTGGTATTACAGGGCAAGACGGCTCATATTTAGCCGAACTACTGCTCGACAAAGGGTACGAAGTGCACGGCGTTATTCGCCGCACCTCCACATTCAATACCGACCGCATCGACCACATTTATGTCGATCCCCACAAAGAAGGCGCCAAGCTGTTTTTGCACTACGGCGATCTCAATGACGGCACGATGCTACGCCGCATCGTCGAGCAGGTGAAGCCTCAAGAAGTGTACAATCTCGGCGCTCAGTCTCATGTGCGCGTCAGCTTTGACTCACCCGAATACACCGTCGATACGGTGGCGATGGGCGCACTGCGCTTGCTAGAAGCCATCCGCGACTATCAGCAGCGCACAGGCGAAGAAGTCCGCTTCTATCAAGCAGGCTCATCCGAAATGTTTGGCAAAGTGCAGCACGTCCCCCAATCTGAAGAAACGCCGTTTTACCCGCGCAGTCCCTACTCTTGTGCCAAAGTGTACGCCCACTGGCAGGTGATTAACTACCGCGAGTCGTACGATATGTTCGCCACCAACGGCATTTTGTTCAACCACGAATCACCGCGCCGAGGCGAAACCTTTGTCACCCGCAAAATCACCCGCGCCTTGGCCCGCATCGTCGCTGGCGACCAAAAAACGCTCTACCTTGGCAACCTCGATGCTAA
>QBMP01000136.1:0-5407 GCA_003242115.1 Phormidesmis priestleyi | reverse complement strand
ATGCTAAGCGCGACTGGGGCTATGCCAAAGATTACGTGCGCGCCATGTGGCTCATGCTCCAGCAGGACAAACCGGATGATTTTGTCGTGGCCACAGGTGAAACCTATTCCATTCGGCAGTTTTTAGATATTGCCTTTCAGTCCGTCGGTCTCGACTGGAATGACTATGTTGCCTTTGATGAGCGCTACTTGCGACCTACGGAAGTAGATTTACTCATTGGCGATCCGACCAAAGCGAAAAAGCAATTGGGTTGGGCGCCGGAAGTCACGTTCGAGGGCTTGGTCAAGCTGATGGTCAATGCCGACTTAGAAGCAATTGGCCAAAAGCCAGTAGGCGGCGCTGAGAGCAACGGCTCCGAAGCGGCTACTGTCCGCAGTCAGACCGTCGGCTCTATGGCCTAATAGTCTGTGATGGGGTGAATGATTTAATAGAAGGCCAATAGAAAGCTAACTCAGGTAGGCAATATGGAACTAGCAGATAAGAAGATCCTGGTCACGGGCGGGGCAGGCTTTTTGGGTAAGCAGGTGGTAGATCAGCTGCTGAAAGCGGGCGCTGATCGGGCCAATATTTTGGTGACGCGATCGCGCGACTACGACCTCACCCAAATGGACGCCTGCCAGCGCGCAGTCCAGGGCCAAGATGTCATTATCCACTTGGCCGCGCATGTCGGTGGCATTGGCCTCAACCGCGAAAAGCCCGCCGAGCTGTTTTATGACAACCTGATGATGGGCACTCAGCTCATTCACGCCGCCTATCAAGCGGGCACCGAAAAGTTTGTTTGTGTCGGCACCATCTGCGCCTACCCCAAGTTCACCCCCGTCCCCTTTAAAGAAGACGATCTGTGGTCGGGCTACCCCGAAGAAACGAATGCGCCCTATGGCATCGCCAAAAAAGCGCTGCTCGTGCAGCTCGAAGCCTACCGGCAGCAATATAGCTTCGACGGCATTTACCTTCTACCCGTCAACCTGTATGGCCCCGAAGACAACTTCGATCCGCGCAGTTCTCACGTCATCCCGGCGCTGATTCATAAAGTGCATGAAGCCCAACTGCGAGGCGACAAAACGCTCCCAGTTTGGGGCGACGGCAGCCCCACCCGTGAATTTCTATACTCTACCGATGCAGCGCGGGGCATCGTCATGGCCACGCAGCACTATTCGGATGCGGCTCCGGTGAATCTTGGCACCAATTCTGAAATTTCTATTCGCGATCTGGCCGAGCTAATCTGCGAAGTCATGGGATTCGACGGTGAGCTGATTTGGCAAACCGATCAGCCCAACGGTCAGCCTCGGCGCTGTTTAGATACCCAACGCGCTAAGCAAGCCTTTGGATTTGAAGCCCAAACAAACTTCCGTGAAGGCTTGAAAAATACGGTCGAGTGGTATCGCCAAAACGCGGTTTTGCAACCTGCTTAGTTCAGTTGGGGGTTAGATCCTACTGTAAGAGAGCTGCGAAAGGGCTGTGAAAAGGCAGGGCAAGGGAGGAAATTTATCCCTTAAACTTCTATAATTAGGTCGCAGTAGAGTAATGGCCAATCAGCCACATATCTGCTGCACTTGCCGCTATATAGAGTTTGGCTAAAGAGCATGGCAGAAGAAAGTACGCCCAAAGAAACCGCCGCAGAAACCGCCGAAAAGAAGCCCGAAAAGAAATCTGCTGAAAAGGCCGCTACCGAGAAAAAGCCCGCTGCCAAAAAGGCAGAAAAGCCGCCCAAGCTAGAAGACAAGCCCTTTAATGAGTTTATGGAGCAGGATTATCTGCCCAGCCTCAAAACGGCGATGGCCAAAGCAGGTGTGGACGATTTGACCTTGGAGTTTGCGAAGCGCAAGCTGGATCTGGTTGGCCAGAGCGATACCGAGCCCTATTGGCAGGTACAGGGCCAATGGGAAGCCGCTGGTGAAGGGCAACGGCAGTTCAATGTCGCTTTTATTGACGAGAATATTACCGGCCAAAAGGTGTTTACCTTAGCCTCTAATGGCGGAAAGCCTAGCACCGTGGAACAGTTTATGGGCGATGAGCGCCGGATTACGCTAGATCTGCTGGTGGGCTACACGGTGCAGCGGCTGAATGGTCAAAAGTGGCTGACCCGCAATTAATCTGCCATTAGACCGGCCATTAAACCCGGCATCAAATTAGTGTAAAAAGTGCCGGACTCCGGTGAAGGCCATGATGATGCCTAGCTCATTGGCCGCCTTAATGGAGTCTTCGTCGCGGATGCTGCCACCGGGCTGAACAATGGCTTTGATGCCAGCAGCGGCAGCGGTTCGCACCGAATCTTCAAAAGGGAAAAAGCCGTCGCTGGCCAGCGTTGCGTCTTGGGCTTTGTCGCCCGCTTGTTCTAACGCGATTTTGACTGAGCCAACCCGGTTCATCTGCCCTGCGCCGACGCCGAGCGTTGTATTGTCGCGCACGATTAAAATAGCGTTGGATTTGACATGCTTGACCACTCGCCAAGCAAAGAGCATTTCAGCGAGTTCGGCATCAGTGGGTTTGAGGGAAGTCGCGATCGCCCAAGCCCCCACATCAGTCGCCAAATCATCCACCGCCTGACTCAAAAACCCGCCCGCTATCGTTCTCACGCTCTGCTGCGGCCCCGATGTGAGATCTGGCAACAGCAAAATGCGCAAATTCTTTTTCGCGCTTAAAATTTCTTGCGCTTGATCGCTGCATCCCGGCGCGACCACACATTCCAAAAAGGTGCCGGTTAGCGCTGTGGCGGTAGCGGCATCAATAGGCTGATTGAGCGCGACAATGCCCCCAAAAGCGGAGGTGCTATCGGCCTCAAATGCCTGCTGGTAAGCTGCCACCAGCGAATCGCTAACAGAGACACCGCACGGATTCGTGTGCTTGAGAATAGCCGCAGCGGGCTGCTCGCTTTGCGGAAATTCGGCAATAATCCGGCGGGCAGCTTCCAAATCGATCAGGTTGTTGTAGCTGAGAGCTTTGCCCTGTAGCTGGTCAGCCGCCGCCCAACCGCTAGGGAGTGCCCCGCTTTGATACCAAGCAGCGCGCTGATGTGGGTTCTCTCCATAGCGCAGCGTTTGCTTGAGGTGGCCACCGATAGCGTAGTGAGTTGGGGCGGCAGCTTCGTCAGCTGAATTCGCTGGGGTGAGCTGTTGAGTCAGGTATTGAGCGATCGCACAATCATAATTAGCCGTATGCCAGAACGCCTGCTGCGCACAGCTCGCGCGAAAGTCTAACGGCGGTTTACCTTGATTAGCAGTGGCAACTGCCAAATAATCCTCATACTGATTGGGATCACACAGCACGGTTACATACTGGTGGTTTTTCGCTGCTGAGCGAATCATCGTTGGCCCCCCAATATCAATATTTTCAATCGCCTCAGCTAGCGCCACATCTGGCTTAGCGATGGTTTGCTCGAAGGGATACAGATTCACCACCACCAAATCAAAGGCGCGAATGCCGTTATCGGTCAGGTCTTTTTGATCAGCCGCCTGATCGGGCCTAGCTAAAATGCCGCCGTGAATTTTAGGGTGCAGCGTTTTTACCTGTCAACCTAAACTTTCAGGTGAGTTTGTGTAGTCAGATACTTTGGTGACCGGAATGCCCGCTTCGCTCAGAGCTTTGGCGGTGCCGCCGGAGCTGACTAGCTCAAAGTCGAGGGTTTGGTGGAGCGATCGCGCCAACTCAATCAAACCAGTTTTATCAGACACACTCAACAGGGCAAGGCGAGGCATGGGCTTCATAAAAAGTTATAGATGGGCAAGTTTAAAAGCGTACAGGCAATGGCGGAGTTTGGCGAAATTCTGCCCAAAAATCTCGGCTAAAAATCCTTATGATTGAGGCTGGCCTTTTTTAAACGTTTTTACGAAGCAGGTGCGGTTTGGCTTTACGTGCAATTTCTCTGACGCCCGAACCCGAATCAGACTGGCTGATTGTTTTGCTGCACGGCTGGGGCGCAAATGCCGAAAACGTCGCCGGACTCATCGAAGCGATCAACATGGTTTCCATCCCCTTTAAAGGGCTAATCCCGGACGCCCCATTCGATCATCCAATGGTGCCGGGCGGGAAGCAGTGGTATGGCTTCCCGCCTAACTATGACTTTCGCCGTCCTCACGATTTTGAGCGTCAGGCTGATTTGCGCTCTAGCCGCGAGCAGATCCAAGCCTGGATGGAATCACTCCCCGATCAAACCGGCATCCCCCTAGAAAAAACAATTATGGGCGGCTTCTCTCAAGGCGGTGCAATGACGCTAGATGTCGGCCCCAGGTTGCCGCTAGCTGCGATGCTCATTCTCAGCGGCTACAGCCACGCCCCCATTACCGAGTGCGTTACACCTCGTCCGGTACTGGTGCTTCACGGCACCCAGGATCAAGTCGTGCCCTTGTCTAAGTCTTTAGATACTCAAGCTCAGCTAGAGCAGCAGGGCTTACCCGTCACCTATCAAACATTTGCAATGGGCCATGAAGTGTCTTTTGACGCGCTCAAAGTAGCCAGTCAGTTTTGCACAGCGCTCACGTCGCTTTAATCATCTTCGTATTGGGATTACTCACAGAATCACTCGAAATCACTAGCGCGATCGCTAGTATATCTGGTGTTGGGCAAGGTAAATCTAGTCAGTATGAAGTCTCTTTACTATGGGTAGCGAGTTCTTAACCCTGAAAAGAGCCAACTCAGAACTAACGCACAATAACGTTGTGATTTGTTGCGTTCTCTGACGTTTGATTTATGACAAATGATGTTAAGTTCAACCATAATTAAAATTAAAAGCAGCGCCTAGAATATAGCTAAGGTGACAGTTAACGTAATACTGGTTTATTCTTAAGTATCGAAAAGCCATTCATGTCAAAAACATACCGGCTCTGATGGCCTACTTGGGCCGATACCCCGAACGATGAATTTTTCGTGAGTGGCACTAAGTGCTGTTTGAAGTTATCACTGACTGAGATAGGTAATAGGCTATGCAATCAGCAAAACATCGTGAGCCCGTTTCGTCCGCTACTGCTAATCATATTTCTCCTCAAGAAATTGCTCAGATGACGCCGGATGACGTTGCTCAGCTGGCTCAACGCCTGGAGCAAGACGCCTATCCTAGCGCCTTTGAAGGTCTGCAAGACTGGCACCTACTTAGAGCAGTGGCGTTTCAGCGTTCCGAATTAGTAGAGCCCTACATGCATCTGCTGGATTTAGAAGCATTTGACGAGTCCTAGATTTGATCAGTCCTAGATTTGACGAGTCCTAAGAGCGGTTTGGCCGATCCCATGAAGGTTGTGATTGGCGTCACGGGTGGCATCGCGGCCTACAAGGTGTGCGAGGTCGTTTCTACTTTGGCAAAGTCTGGGGTGCAGGTGCGCGTGGTGATGAGCGATCGCGCCCAAAGCTTCGTCTCAGCGGTCACCTTTGCCGCCCTTTCTCGCCACGAAGTCTATACCGACACTGATTTTTGGTC
>QBMP01000135.1 GCA_003242115.1 Phormidesmis priestleyi | reverse complement strand
GTATCCGCTCTAAATTTAGCATCGCTGGCCTCAGATATAGTTGCTTTATACTACCCTTTATTTCCCAACAGGTCTAATATAAAATTGCGATCTGAATATTTTTTAGCTTTGAATTTATCCTATAACCTTATCTAGCGATTTGCTAATTTAATTCACTGCACAAGCTATTTTTACTGCCTGATTAGGTGAACTTTCAAACTTCTGCTAGCACTGCTCAATAGCCTTCTCTATAGGATCAAATACTCTTAGGACTGATTACAAGTTCATTATGATATGCACGCAAGCTTAAGATCATATAGCCGTGATGTAACCGTAGTCGTTACAGCAATGACTTATGAAGAAACC
The DNA here is from genome assembly GCA_003242115.1 of Phormidesmis priestleyi. GTDB lineage: Bacteria > Cyanobacteriota > Cyanobacteriia > Phormidesmidales > Phormidesmidaceae > Phormidesmis > Phormidesmis priestleyi_A. Next base: position 10,832 of record QBMP01000135.1, on the reverse strand, counting down.
ATTTTTATTCGAGAAACTGTCAAAGCAGTTGCTGATGACTCTGCAACTGCACAAATTATTTTGTGTATTGAGGACAGCAATGATTGGATAGAGCGCGCATTAGGAAATTTAATCGAAGACCCTCGGCTAGAGGTTTTAAGGCTGAAAATGGCCTTGCCGGGCAGTATTCGTAATCAGGCTTTGGCCTATGTGAGGATGCCTTGGATAGCTTACTGCGACGGCGATGATATTTGGGAGCCTGATAAAACCGTTATTCAGCGGGCATTAGCGGATGAAACGGGTGCAGACTTTGTTGGGGCAGACCACTATATAGCTAATGAAGACGGCAAAGTGTGTGCGTTTGCACTGGCTCGTCACTTGCCGATTACGTCATCTTGGCTAGTGCGAACCGCCGTTATGGTTCAGTACCCGTTTGACAATACTTTACGGGTTGCAGAAGACGGAGATTGGTGGATTCGCACACATCGTCGGGTTTTGAAAGTCAGATGCCCGAAAATGTTGCTGCGCTATCGTGTACGGGCTAGAAGCGCTAGCTCCGGCACCCCTTCAAAAGAAAGAAAAGCGCTCATTGTCAGACTTTCTAGAAATCGAGTGATGAGACAGTTTGTTCTTTTACTCACCTGGTCGATATGGTTTTTTAGTCGCCGAAAGCACTATCTATGGCTAAGTCAGTGGGATAATGCAAGCCATAGAGTAGAAGCTGTTTATACCGAAAAAGTTTGAGAATATTTGAGAATAAAGGGTTTTGGCAGGCACATTTATATGAAGACAGCAATCTATTTATGTTGTCTATCATCAGGAAATTTTTAGTTAATACGACATGAACAATCTGCTAGATCTAAAAATTGAAGGGGCTACTTTAATCGGGCGTGAGGGGCGCTGGGCGATCGCCATTCAAAACGGTCTCATCACAGGCATTGCGCCGACTTTTGCCACAGCCGCCCGCCAAACCCTAAATGCCGACGGTAAGCTGGTTATCCCTGGCCTTGTCGATCCGCATCTTCACCTCGATAAAGCTCTGCTACTAGAAGCCTATCCCGCCAAACAGGGCACCTTTCAAGAGGCGCTGAAAGAGACGTTTAACCTCAAGCGCAGCTTTACGATTGAAGACATTCAAACCCGCGCTAGCAGAGTACTCGACAGTGAAATCGCCTTTGGCACCACTGCCATTCGCAGCCACGTGGAAGTTGATCCCATTCTTCAGCTCACCTCGCTCAATGCCTTGCTCCCGCTAAAGCAAGCATACGCCGAGCGGCTGACCCTTCAGCTTGCCGTTTTTGCTCAAGAAGGCATCACCAACCAACCCGGCACCGAAGCTCTGCTGCGCGAAGCCATGAGTCTCGGCGGCGATGTGATTGGCTCCGCTCCCTACACCGATTCTGATCCTGAGAAAAATATCCAAATAATCTTCGATATCGCTCAAGACTTTGACTGCGACGTAGACTTTCATCTTGACTTTCTAGATGACGATGCGCCCTTACTGCTGCCGGTAGTCGTTCGTGAAACAGTTCGGCGCGGCTGGCAAAGTCGAGTTTGTTTGGGGCACATGACCCGACTGGCAGGACTTGACCCGACAGAATTAAAAGCAATGGCGGCAATGCTAGCTGACGCCGATATCTCTGTTTTAGCGCTACCTGCTTCTGATTTGTACATGATGGCGAGAAAAGATACTCACAATGTTCGGCGGGGAATTGCACCGATTCAACAGCTTGCTGATAGGGGGGTAAATAGCGCGATCGCAACCAACAACATCCAAAATCTCTTCACCCCTTTTGGCGATGGCGACCTGCTCAAAATCTGTACGCTGGTTGCTCAAATCTTGCAGCTCGGCACGACTGCTAGCCACGAAGCCTGTTTGGCAATGGTAACGACGAAAGCCGCGCAAGCCATCGGCATTCGCAATCGGGGCATCGAATCTGGAAAGGCAGCGGATTTGGTGATCCTTGATGCAAAGTCTGCATCAGAAGCGATTGGAGCCGCGCCACCTAGCCGCACCACGATTAAAAACGGACGGATCGTGTCACAGACCGTTCTTCAACGTCACTTTTTTTGACTATGGGCGATACGGGGTTCGAACCTGTGACCTCTTCCGTGTGAAGGAAGCGCGCTACCACTGTGCTAATCGCCCACATTGGTTCCTCACTTTAGCACGTCTGCTGGCGGTGTGGCTCATTCAGCCGCTTCGCTCCATAGATTGCTCGATTGGCGAATGCTTGACCAGTCACCGTTGCCCAAAATTAGATGATCCAGTAGTGGAATGCCCAAAAGATGAGCGCCCTGTAACAGTTGACGAGTGAGCGTGAGATCTTCTTGGCTGGGTTCTAAACTGCCTGAAGGATGATTGTGCGCCACGATGATGCGAGTCGCGCCGCGCTTGATCACCTCACGAAAAATCTCTCGCGGGTGGGCAAGCGTTTCAGTGGCGGTGCCAATGCTCACGACTTTAGAACCGATAATGCGATGCTTAACATCCAATAGCAAAACGGCAAAGCGCTCTTGCGATTGCCACATCAGTTCGTGGCCCAAAGCAGCGGCGGCGACAGCCGGATCATCGACTACGGTCAGGTTAGGTGGCTGGCTTTGCAGCACTCGTTTTCCTAGTTCTAAAGCCGCCAAAATCGTGGCTGCCTTGGCGGGGCCAACGCCTGATATGGCCATCAGCTCTTCTGCTGACACGTCGCGCAGCGCACAAAGGCCGTCTCCATTGAATTGGGCGGTGCCCAGATGACTCAATAGAAATTGACCTAAGCCGACTGCGGATAGCCGACCTGTGCCCTGGCCGGTGCCGAGTAAAATAGCGACCAGTTCAGCCGCTGATAGGCGTTTTGCGCCATGAGCTAGCAGTCGCTCACGCGGTCTTTCGGTGGTGGGCATGTCGGCAACGCGGAGGCTGTAAATCATAAGTCAAGCTGTTAGGCAAAATTTTAAGCGCTGCTTTCAGTGAGCCCGAAACGGCTTACAAAACACCGCGCTCTAGGACGTACTGTAGATAGAGTACGTCCTATCCAATATGCCGATTTACTATGACTAAGTTGTCTAATAATTTGTCTGATGACTCATTTAATGAGCTGTCTTCACAAGCGATCGCCGAGCAAATCAAAGCTATCCGCCAACAGCTGATTGAGTTCAGTCAGGTACATGTACCTGCGAAGCTTTCGGCTGAGCAGGCGCAGGCTGTGCGCGCTGCTTTGCTGTGGCTCAATGAGCAAAGTGAGTATCAAACGCTGGGCATTTGTGCGGATAGCTTGGCGGATGCAGAAAGGGCGCTTGAGGGGTATGTTGCGGCGCTGAGCGAACCCGTTCAGGTGGATATTGCGCCGCAGGAGGGCGCTGTTTTTCTGAAGTTTAATACGCTTAAAAATGCTTGGTACTTGGATGGTTACAGCGGTGATTCTCGGGGAGTGTTGGTGACTTATCATACGTCCGAACCTGGATTAGATGCGGTGAATGGGACATATGGGCCCTTTTCGCTGGATTTGTTCGACGGAAACTTGGAATAGAAGGATCGCGCTATCGGTGATAGCGCCAGATAATCACCTGCCGATAGCTGCTTGGGATTACTCTCGCAACACATTGGCATTTTCTTTTCGGGCTCGCCGAAGCAGCGCGAGTCCTATGCTCAGATGTTAAGGGTTTGTGGGCTCATCGGTTTCGGACTGCTGGGAGAAAGACTGTAGCGCGCGAGGCGATCGCTCTACCCCTTCCAACGGCTCAATCGCATCGCCACCACCCGCCCCAAGCTCTTGTAGCTTGCGGGCACTCACCAGCACTCTACCTTCGAGCGAACCGACCGCTTTATTAAAGTGCTCCACCGTCGAATCCAGCTCTCTGCGCATTTTCTCCATATGTTTGGCAAAGGTGCGCACCCGGTCATACAGTTCCTTGCCCAAGCTGCTGATTTCTTGCGCATTGGCCGTCACCTTCTCTTGCTGCCACCCATAAGAGACCGCCTTTAATAGCGCAATCAGCGTCGTCGGCGTTGCCAAAATCACGCGCTGTTCTATTCCTGTTTCAATCAGGCTAGGATCTTGTTCTAACGCAGCGCTAAAAAAAATCTCTCCTGGTAAAAACAGCACCACAAACTCTGGCGTCGGCTGAAACTGATCCCAGTAGGCTTTTTGGCTGAGCTGCGCTAGATGGCGCTTTACCTGCTTGGCATGGTCGCGTAATTTGCCGAGGCGATCGCTCTCATCCACCGCTTCTAACGATGCCAAATAAGCAGACAAGAGCGCTTTAGCATCGACAACAGTCTGTCTGGCACCGGGCAAATGTACCAGTAAATCCGGACGCAACCCCTCAGCATGAGCTGCCTGCTGCGTAAAGTCACAGTGCTCCGACATCCCCGCTATTTCAATCACTCGCTTGAGCTGAATCTCGCCCCACCGACCGCGCACCGTGGGCGATCGCAACGCCTTCGCCAAATTCGCTATCCCTGCCTGCAATTGCCCCTGCGCGCTAGCTAAGGCCGAAATCTGCTCCGTCAGCTTGGCATAAGCCCCCACTCGCTGCCCCTCAATGCTTTGCAAAAAAGTCTCCACCTTGCTTAGCGACGACTGCAACGGCTTCACCACTTCTTCTACTGCCTGCTGTTTGAGCGCTAAATCTCCCTTTGCTGCCGTTTGAAATTCACTGAGTCGAGATTCTGCAAGTGCCAAAAAAGACCGATTATTAGCCTGCTGTTGTGTAGCTAGCAATTGCGCTTCGGCAGTGGCCAGTTGGCCAGCGGCTTGGGTGAGCTTGTCTTGATAGGTGGTGAGGGTATGAGTGCGATCGCTTACCTCTTGCCGCAGCTCCTCGATCCGAGCATCCTTACCCCGCAGCTGCTCCAGCATACCCGCCCGTTCAGCAACCAGCTCATTCCTCATTTTTTCTCGCACCGCCTGCATTTTAGAGCCCCACAGCGCCCACAAAACCGCTCCACCTAACGGCCCCGCCCGCCAAAAATCCAAAAAAAATTGCATCGCGCCGATCTTGCCAAACAGGTACATATTTACCAACGCACAGTATCACTCTTCTTCGCCCAGCGCAAAGCCTACAGGCCACACAGCCCTCACCCACCCAAAACCTCAGACCCCAAAACCCACTAAAATAACAACACTTCCCCTCTCCACCTACCCTCAACTGCTCGATCTCATGCCTCAACTGACCCACTACAAAGCCAAACAAGTCTCTATAGACCGCAAGCGGCATTACGAAATAGGAGGGCATTGCTACCCCGGCATTACGACTATTTTGTCAGCAACTAAGCCCTACGAAGACAAAAAACGGCTGTGGGACTGGCAAGATCGCATTGGTCACGCCGAAGCTCGTCAAATTACCACCACTTCTGCCCGCTCAGGCAGCCGCATTCATAAAGTCATCAAGTCGCACTTAAAGCAAGAGCCGTACGAACTACCGGAAGGGCTTGATGGCTTTTGGCACTCCATTGAGCCAGTGCTAGCGGGCATTGATGAAGTGCTGCTCGTCGAGGGGGCGGTGTGGCATCCGCTGAAGTTTGGCGGCTACCCCGATGCCGTCATCCGCTACGACGGCGAGCTATGCGTCTGCGATTGGAAAACCGCCCGACGACCCAAGCGCATTGAATGGATTGAAGACTACTGTCTGCAAGTAGCCGCCTACTGCTACGCGGTAAACTGGGTCTATCGCGATACTGGCATCCATCTAGATCGGGCAATGATCGCTTTAGCGCTGGAAGATCATCCCGCCCAGATCTTTACGCTCGATGCCAATGACGTTTTTCACTATTGGCGACGCTTTCAGCAAAGGCTGAAGCAGTACTACGCCAGCCGAACAGCTATGCAGCTCTGATAGCAATGGCCGCTCACCGAAAATACTTAAATTCACATCGCGAAAACATCAAACCGACGGCGATTAGGGAACCCTGACCTCAGTTATGAGTTTAATTCCATGCTTCGTCGCCGACGTCATTTACCTTACAAACGGTGGCAGTCACCTTCTCTTAAGCAGTCACCCCTTAAAGACAATCCGCTCCGTAATCCCGGCCAATCCTTAGATGAAGCTATCGATACCCTCGCATATGAGGAAGCCGCTCCGTGGGTAGTGGCTATGCTTTTCATTATCGTGATGACCGGCTATGAATGGTGGCGCTGGTACGCCAAATCTCCGTACATTCCAGGGCCGATGACCCTAATGTGTGTCGGCGTGACTGCTTACTGCCTCTTCCGCCTATACAGCTTCAAGCAGCAAATCAAAACCCTCAAAATGGCTAGAGACGGGGAAAAAGCCGTGGGTCAATATTTAGAAAGACTCAGAGAACAGGGCTGCAGCGTTTTTCATGATGTCGTTAGCAAAAACTTCAACCTCGATCATGTCATCATTGGCCCTCAAGGCATCTTCACTATCGAAACCAAAACCTTCCGCAAACCAGTTAGCGGCAATGCCACAATTCACTTCGATGGCAGCACGATTCGCATTAACGGGCAGGAGTGCTTGAGCAATCCTGTAACTCAAGCGATCGCGCAAGCAAACTGGCTCAGCGAATTTATTAAAGAAAGCACAGGCCACGCCCATTCAGTTAAACCAGTGGTTGTTTTTCCTGGATGGTTCGTCCAATCTGACCCAGAAGTCAAAAGCAGTCATGTATGGGTTATCAACCCCAAAGGACTGCCCAAATTTTTAGACAAATCCCCGCAAAAGCTTGACTTAGAAGAAACTAAACTCATTGCCTATCACCTCTCTCGGTACATCAGAACACAGCCCAGTTTTTCAACCTAACCGAACTGACAGGCAGTAAAATCATTACAATTGCGAATCACCCGATCGCCTGCGCGCTCGAACCGATTGTTCGATTGTTAAGAAATCAGCTCGGCTAGCTCCATCCAGCGTTCGGTGGCGCTTTCGATTTCTAGTGCGATCGCTGCTATTTCTGCCGATAGCTTTTGCAGCGCCTGATGATCGCTTGGCGGGCTCGGATACAGCAGCTTCTCCAATTCAGCCTTTTTGGCCTCTAACTGAGGGATTTTGTCTTCTAATGAGGCGTACTCTCTTTTCACTTTATTCGAGACTTTTTTGCTGGGAGTCTCTTCAGGCTGCTCAGCAGATTTTTCACTAACTTTTTCACTTTTGTCCTTCAGGGTCGAACTCTCTTTTTGAGCAGTTTTCTGAACGAATTTTTCTTGAGAGTCTTCTTTTTTCTTAGTCTCCAAATAAACTGAATAGCTGCCAGGATAGCGACGAATATTGCCACCCGGCTCTAACGCAAAAATATTCTGCACGGTGCGATCTAAAAAGTAGCGGTCGTGAGAAACGGTAATCACGCAGCCGTTAAAGCTTTCTAAATAATCTTCTAAGACGGTGAGCGTCTGCACATCTAGATCGTTAGTCGGTTCATCTAGGATCAGCACGTTAGGGGCACTCAGCAGCACTCGCAGCAAAAACAACCGCCGCTTTTCACCCCCAGAAAGCTTGTGAATGGGGGTGTACTGCTGATTGCTGGTAAACAAGAAGCGCTCCAGCATTTGCGAGACGCTGATTTGGCTACCGTCGGCAGTGGTGACAAACGCGCCTTCTTCTTTGAGGTAGTCCATCACCCGCTGATTTTCATTCAAAGCGGCTAGCAGCTCTTCAGAATGCTGATTGAAGTAGCCGATGTGAATCGTAGAGCCAATTTCGACCGTGCCGCTGTCAGGCGCTAGCCTGCCGGTGATAATGTCCATTAGGGTCGATTTGCCCGCCCCGTTGCTGCCGATAATGCCAATGCGATCGCTGCCCGTAAATTCGTGCGTAAAGTCTTTAATCAACGTGCGATCGTCATAGGCTTTGCTCACTCCCACCACTTCAATCACCTTCTTACCAATCCGCCGCCCTAGCGTATCAATTTCGACCTTGCCCTGAGTTTCTTTAAAGCTTTTTTCCTTCATGTCCTCAATCCGGCCAATTCGCGCATTTTGCTTCGTGCTCCGCGCCTTTGGCCCTTGCCGTAACCACGCCAACTCGCGCCGCAGCATTCCTTTAAACTTCTGCTGAGAGCTAGCAGCAGAGGTTTCCTGATCGGCCTTTTTCTCCAGGTAGTAGGCGTAATTACCCGAATAGCTGTACAGATCGGCGCGATCAATTTCTAAAATGCGGTTCGTCACCGTATCGAGAAAATAGCGATCGTGCGTAATCAGCACCAGCGCCCCGCGAAACTGAGCTAAGTAAGTCTGCAACCACTCCACTGACTCAGCATCTAAATGGTTGGTAGGCTCATCCATCAGCAGCAAATCCGGATCGCTCATCAGCGCCGTCGCTAGCGCAATCCGCTTCCGATACCCGCCAGAAAGATCGCCTACTCGCGCCTCAAAGTCTTCAATGCCGAGCTGAGTCAAAATAATTTTGGCGTTGGTTTCCAAATCCCAAGCGCCTTCCGTCTCCATTTGCTCGCCCACCACGGCCAGCCGGTTCATGATTTGATCCAGCTCTTTGCCGTCGGCAGAATGAGACAGGTGAGACATTTTGTGCGTCAGCGCCTCATATTCGCGCACCAGCTGCATTTGCTCACCGCAGTCAGCAAAAACCTGATCGAGCACCGTGAGATCTTCATCAATATCGGGCTGCTGAGGCAGGTACACTAGCCGCGCCCCTGATTTGGTCAGCCGCTGACCGCTGTCAATGGGTTCGAGACCGCCCATCATTTTGAGCAGGGTGGATTTACCAGAGCCATTCACCCCAATGACACCGACTTTATCATCCGGCTCAATGCTAAAAGAACCGTCGCGCAGCACTTCCTTGATGCCGAAGTCTTTATTGACAGATTGAAAAGTAATCAGGCTCATAGGTGCTAATGCGACGAAAAGTAAATCGGTAAATCTCTGCACACCTATAGTACCGAAGTCCCTAAAGAATAGGGCAAAGAATTAAGGCGGCAATTGGGCAACCTAGGCCGTAAAACTAATCTTGACTGCACACAAAACCTATAGTTACAGCCCCTTCAAGTGGTATAAATATTAAGACTTCTAACGATTTTCTGTTATGGATGCTATCTTTTAACAGAAAATTTTCTACTTGATTTCTTACGGAGTGTTGACTTTTGACTGCTACGACAGAAAGGTTTGTTGCTGCTAAGCCTACGCCAACCGAGGCGACCTTGCAGCTGATCGAAATTGTGAGGAGTATTCCCAAAGCCTACTTTGAAAAAGATGCCGTCAAGGCTTGGCAGCACGTAGCGATTAGCCTTACGGCAGCCGCTATCGGCTACTGCGGCATTATCTTTTTACCCGCGTTTTTACTGCCTCTAACCTGGTTTTTTACCGGCACCGCGCTCACAGGCTTTTTTGTGATTGGTCACGATGCAGGCCATCGCTCATTTGCCAAACGCCGCTGGGTGAATGATCTCGTCGGCCACATTGCGTTTTTGCCGCTGATCTATCCCTTCCATCCTTGGCGGATTTTGCACGATCATCACCACCTACACACCAATAAAATGGATGTAGACAATGCTTGGTACCCTTGGTACGCCGAAGATTTTGCCCGCTCTCACCCGATTTTTCAAAAGCTGTACAAAGTCATTCGCGGCTATTTTTGGTGGGTCGGCTCAATCGGGCACTGGGCGGTGCTGCATTTTGATCTGCGGAACTTTAAGGAACGCGATCGCGCCAAAGCCATTTTCTCAATGGTGGTCGTCGCGGTTTTCGCAGCCATTTTCTTCCCAGTGCTGATTGCCACCACCGGTTTCTGGGGCCTAATCAAATTTTGGCTGATGCCCTGGATGGTCTATCACTTTTGGATGAGCACCTTCACCATCGTGCACCACACCATCCCCGAAATTTCCTTTCAGCCCGCTGAGCAATGGAACGCTGGAGACGCTCAGCTAGCCGGTACCGTGCACTGCACCTACCCCCGCTGGATTGAGTTTCTTTGCCACGATATCAACGTGCACGTACCGCATCACGTTTCTACTGGCATCCCCTCCTACAACCTGCGTCAGGCCCACCAAAATCTAAAAGAGAACTGGGGTGAGCACATCATTGAGCGCCAGTTCAACTGGGCCTTGATGAAATCGATTGCCACCGAGTGCCATCTGTATCATCCTGACAAGCCTTACCAGTCTTTCCGCGAAGCTGGCTTTTAATTCACTCAATCGGTCGGATTAAACCAAAGAAGCCTACCCCATCAAGACCTTGAGTCCGATGAGGTAGGCTTTTTTTATCTAATAAGTTCTGATCTAAATTAGCGTCAGTTCGGGATCAGAAATTAGTAGAGGGAGAATATCTTCTTCTGTGTTCGACTTCGCTCTTAGCCCTGCACCTGCGGCTTTTCCTTACTTACAGGCCGACGCTTTTTCTTCAGCGTTGGGCTTGGGCTCGTCGATCCGCTGCGCCGACGGCGCTTGGCCGGACGACCTTCGCGCCAGTTGTCATCATCTTTGATGGGGCCGATGCTAGAGATGTTTAAAGGATGACCCAAAACAGACACGCGATGAAGAATGTCAAAGGTTTCTTGGGGAATTCCCACCGGCAGATCGACGGTGCTGTGGTCGTCGTTGACGGTGATTTTGCCGATAAAGCGATTGGCTAAGCCGGTTTCATTGGCAATAGCCCCCACGATATGACCGGGCTTGACGCTGTGGTTATGGCCCACCTCCACTCGGAATCGCTCCATGCCGGGGCCATTGTTGTTACTGCTCGAATCGCGATCGCGATCGCCCCGTTCTCGGCGCTGCGGTGTTGCCTGCTCTTCTAACAGCAGCGGCTCAGCGCCTTGCAGCAAGTTGGCCAATGCGCCCGCAATTTCTAGCGCCGGAATATTGTGCTCCTGCTCATACTGCTCCAAAATTCGCCTTGCCGGGTGACAACAGGGCTACATCACCTGTTTCATAAGGGATAGGGCCACAA
>QBMP01000134.1 GCA_003242115.1 Phormidesmis priestleyi | reverse complement strand
GGGCAGGGCGATTGGCGAGGCTGACCGTCCTCTGAACCTAGTGCCTCTGGGCATAGGGTTTGATAAAGCTCGCCATCTAGGGCATTTACGGCTGATTTTTATCAGGAGAGATTTGTGGCTACTGCACCCTTAAAATCGGTTACCCTCAACTATTTGCAGCTTCAGCCTGAAGGCGATTCTACTGGCTTGCCCCAAGTCGTTTTAATTCACGGGCTAGCAGCTAATTTGAGCTTTTGGTATTTCAGCATTGCGCCATTGTTAGCAGAGGTTGCTCAAGTCACGCTGCTCGATTTGCGCGGTCACGGTCGCAGCGCTATGCCTCCAACCGGTTATCAGTTGGCCAACATGGCAGAAGATATTGCCCAATTGCTCGACTACTTAAAGCTTGATCGACCCCATCTTGTGGGTCATAGTCTGGGCGGCTCGGTTATGGCTCACTTTGCCAGTCGCTATCCCCAAAAGCCCGCTAGCCTGACGTTTGCTGATGTTCGTCTGAAGCTGTTTCAACCCGCGATGACGCTCGCTGACTGGCCGCAGTGGAAAACATACCGTGCTTTGCTCAATGACTTAGGCGTTTCGATTGATTCCGATAGCCGCGAGCTAGGCTACCAACTGCTGTTAGAAATGGCGCGGCTGCACTTACACAACCCCGAACGCGGCACTCAGCTACAATCGATTTTACCGAGTTCGCTATTCGCCGGATTTGCCTTTGCTGGCAAAGGTGGAAAGCGCGCTGCACAACAACTGCTCAATTTGCTTGAGAAGACAACGGCGATCGCCGACCTCAGCCAAGAAACCCAACTCACAGTGGAACAGCTACAGGCGGTGACCTGTCCAGTGTTGGCGGTATATGGCGATCGCTCCCAAACCCTACCGACTCTGACCGGTATAGAGCGCGCTTGGCCTAACTTGACCAAAGTAATCGTAGCCAACGCCGGTCATTTCTTTCCCTCTAGCCAGCCAACCGCTTTACTTACGCCCCTATTAGAATTTTTGCTACGGCGTGAGGTCTAACAACCCTTCTAACTACACAGCAGCTTTAAGTTTCACTCCTTTTTACATAAGTATTTTGTAGCAGAGCTATACTCGTCCGGATTCACCCATAAATTTGCTGCTAATACCAATAGAGGAACCTTTATTAGAGGAACCTTTATTCAGCGGGTACTTTATCGCTAGTGGGAAAATCAAACTCCAGCAGGCGTTTTTCAGAGGTTGACAGGCAGTATGGGCGTTATTGAAACATCTCTTTCCTCTCTGCTGGCGCTTACTTCAGAGACAGGCGGACTACAGCGACAGGATTTCACCAGCCTCTCGCTAGGCGGGTGGCAGCAGCCTTACACGGACTATCTCTACTCAATGGCCTGGTTTGAGGGCAAGCTTTATTGCGGTACCATGCGCGGCAGTTTAATCTTTATCAAGCTGCGAAATCCGCCGCCTCAGCTCAAAGTGTATCCGGTGCCGATTCCTGATAATCCCTTTAGCTTAGATATTCGCTCTCAAATCTGGTGCTATACACCTCAAACTCAGCAGTGGCAGATGGTGTATCAAGCCCCGATGGTCGAAGGCCGCTTTGGCGAACAGGTGCCTCGTGAAGTAGGATATCGCGGCATGGCGGTGTTTCAGGGCAGAAGTGATGAAAAACCGGCGCTTTACGTCAGTACCTTGAGTCCGGCGCGCAGCACGGGGCCGATTATTTTGCGATCACTCGATGGCAAAACCTTCGAGCCGGTGACCGACGCAGGCTTAGGGCTGGGCCTCGAAGGGCTCAAGTCGTTTCGCTTTCTAGAAATCTTTAAAGGAAAGCTCTACACCTCTCCGATCGGCGGCGCGCAAAGATCAATAGATCCGACTAAGTTTGCCAATAGCGTCGTCAATTCGAGCACCTCGCCGGTGGTCTATGAATCGGCAGATCCTGCTCAGGGCAAGTGGCGACCGGTCAGCGTTCCTAAGTTCGGCGATGACAACAACACAGTGGTGTTCTATTCAACTGCTTTTAATGGCTACCTGTACGCCAGTACCTTCAATGTCGTCAGCGGCTTTCAAATTTGGAAGACAAAAGGAGAAGGTGAGCCTCCTTACGAATGGACAAATGTTGTCCGTCTAGGAGCCTATCGCGGCAAATTTAATCAGGGCGTCATCTGGATGTGCCCGTTTAAAGGAGCGCTGTATGCCTGCACTGGCATTCAAGATGGGGGCTACGACCGGAAGCATAAAATTGGCCCAGCAGCAGGAGAAGTCATCCGAATTTATCCAGACGATAGCTGGGATCTGGTCGTAGGCACCGCACGGTTGACACCGCAAGGGCTAAAGGTACCCACCAGTGGCCTGACGCCTGGTTTCGATAACTTTTTTAATGGCTATCTGTGGCAGATGAGTGTTCATCATGATTGGCTTTATCTCGGTACGATGGACTGGAGCGTGTACTTGCGATATGCCCTAATCGAAAACTGGCCGCCCTTTTTGCGCAATCTGTTCGTTGATTCTGAAGGCGGAGTAGAAGCGGTAATTGCCAAACAGGGCGGCTGCGATCTTTGGAAGACTCAAGATGGTGACTACTGGGAGCCGGTGACGATTACCGGCTTTGAAAATCCTTATAACTGCGGGATTCGTAAGCTGCTGTCTACGCCGATAGGGCTAGCAGTAGGGACGGTCAATCCCTTTGGCCCAGTTGTGGCTGAAGAAAGAAATGGTCAGTGGGAATATGTCCCCAATTTGCGCGGCGGGGCTGAAGTTTGGCTAGGGCAGATACCTGCTGAGCGACAAGCCTTCAATGGGCATTCGCAGGGTCTCTAACCCGCAACTCATCTATTCATTTCCTCTCCTGATCCTGATCGCCAGAGTCTTTCATCGTCAAAGTCTTTCACCGATGATTAAACCTATTTATTGCCGCAACCTACCGCGATCGCCAGCGCCCTATCAGCTTGATTGGGGTCAACTGCGATCACTCAAGCAACAAATCGACTTATCTCAAGCGGCACCTGAGCTACTGCAATTTGCGTTGGGCTATCATCATCTCGCCCTCTTGGGCCTAGAGCACGTGCCTCAAAAAGGCCCAGTTGTTTTTGTTTGCAATCACACGGGGACCCCGGTGCTAGCAGGCGAGAGCCTGATGCTGGAGACAGTTTTACTGGTGACTCATGCGATTGATCGCTATACTCAGCGATCGCTCCGCCCTCTGATGGGACTTGGCTACTACGAATCGCCCGTAACCTTGCGGCTCAATCAAGCGCTGCTGACCAGGCTGGGCTGTGTCCCGGTCACGGTAAATAACGGTGTTCGCCTGCTAGATAAAGGCGAGAGCGTTCTAGTCTATCCAGAAGGCGAAGAATCGATTCCGCCCTACCAAACCCGGCCATTTTTTTGGGGATTTGCCAAAATGGCTTGGATAGCTGAAGTGCCTATCGTGCCGGTCGCCTTAATCGGGCCGCATGAAAGCCGCCTGCGAATTGATCCGCCTAGTGGGCCGATTGTCTTGGTTGCGCCCGGTCGTCGGCCCGACCCGGTGCCTTATAAGCTGACTTTTCTACCTCCGGTTAACGTTCGCTCGGCAGTCAGCAATCTCAACGATCAGCAGAGCCTGTCAGCGTTTTGTGAGCAAATACGCCAGTCCATTCAAACTAGCCTAGATGCTGAGAGTGCAGGTCGTCCGCTTGTACCCGTTGCCAAGCGACTACAGCGGCTGTTTGGCCAACCAAAGCACGAACTCACTCACCAAAGTGGCTGAGCAATCGAGAAAATTTCCGCAGTTAGCCTACAGCAGACAAACCGCGATCACTTCCTCCCCTGTGTACCAGAGGCTAACCGAAAAAGACGCTTCGCCATACGTCACGATCATCTGGTCAAAACCAGGGCTGTACTGAGTGATCTCCCAGCTTTGTGGGGTGTTCTGCAAACCGGTGCCCGCCGCTTTGGCGGCAGCTTCTTTGGCACACCACAGTCCTTGAATGGCTGATGCTTGACTTTCTGGTGCGAAGCTTTGTAGAAGCTGAGTTTCTGCCTCAGTGAAGGCAAAACGCATGGTTTCTAGGTCAGGCGATCGCCGCTCAATATCAATTCCTAGGCGCTGTCCCTCTAGTGCTACTGAAGCGATCGCATAGCCTTCGCTATGGCTGATACTAAGATCGGGCCAAGCCTGCTGGGGTAGCGCGGCACAACTGGCGTAGGGCTTGCCTGCTGGGGTAGGGCGAATTTCGATATCAACGGGAGCCAAAGCGATCTGTAGCACCTGATGAGCCCATTGCCGCAGCGCATCTTTAGCAGCGATGCGACCAAGTAGCCAGTCGGTACGGCGATCGCCCCGCTCCGGCAGCGCGTACCAAATCTCTCTTTCAAGCTGAGACAGCATCAAATGCGCCAACATGCGCTGCCAAATTCCCCAAGAAGTCTCTAAAAAATCCTCTGGGAAAGGAGCAACCAGCCGACAGAGCGTCCCGGTTTCTGCCTGCATCCAAGGAACCGACAGATATTCGCTTTGGGGCCGAATGCGACAGGCGTAAAAATTGTTGCGCGGCACCTGATAGCAAATATCACTCCAGCCTTCAATTCGAGTAATCACCTGACCCGCTTCATTGAGCAAGTCGAAGCTAGCTTCTAGCTGGTGCTTGCTAGTGAACTGAATGTAGCTGCGGCAAACGACTGAGCTACCGACAGGGAGCGGATCGGCGTACTGACGCAGCGCAGCAATCTGAAACGGGAAGCAGTAGGAATCTGCTGGCCCCCATTGCTCCGAAATCCAGTAGCCCAGCAGTTGACCCGCGGCATCGAGTAAACCCGGATCAAGACAGCAGCGCAGTCGACCTTTAGACCGGTGAAAATGCTCAGTGGAGAGTACTTCCAAATCGGCTTCAATCCCATTAAGAGACCACTGGCGTAGGTGTTTGACGCCCTGTAACCGAGGCCCGTGAAACATACAGGTGCGATAGAGATCAGCGTCTTTTAAGCTAGGCTGGGCGGGATCGCTCAAGGTAAACTCCCAAGCGGGGGGCGCAGCCGGATAGGCGTTCTGTAGCTTCACTTCGCCTTCAAAAACCAGAAGGCCAGCAGCGTCCGCACCGAGCTGAAATAGCTTTACATAGACGCTCTGTTCGGATAACTCGACTGGTTTTTCTTCTGCTTGAACTTGAGCTTCTACCCGGAGGTTTACCGATCCGGTCTCCAAGGCAATCCAGCGGTAGGCGCGCAGGTTGTGAAGGCTGACAACGCGGTAGCTTGTCCCTACTAAGCAGCTTGCTGCCTCGGCCATCATCTCTAAGCTAAAGGTGAGCGGAATCACGGGCAAAGCCTTTAAGTCCGGCTGAAACTGAGAGAGCGTCCCGCCGAAAACGTGGTCTTGCAGAAAGCAGTCGTCCGTGAGGGTGAAGGTGCGATCGCTCACAAGTCGCTCTGAAGTCTGCTCCAAAATGTCTCCTAAAAATGGCCAGTCGGTTGCGGTGAGATCGGTTGTGGCAAGAGCATTTTGCCTCATAGGCGGCGGCGCTAGGCGATCGCGCAGCATTTGAGCCATTTCCTCCGGCAGGCAGGCTACCGGCAGCGTCGTTGGAAAAGGAAAGCGCTTAGGAATAACTACCGCTGAGAGATCCGCTGAAAAATCTAGCGCACTCACCTGTCGGTGCTGAAAAAAGGGCTGCCAGTCCAGATCCATGCCCTGCGTGAAGAGCTGCCCTAGCATGATCTGAAGATTCTCTAGTCCCGGCTTTTGACGCTGGTTACTAGCGATTCCGAGCCAGTCTTTTTGACCTCGCAAAATGTCGGTGACAAACGCGGTCAGGTTGCCGCTTGGGCCAACTTCAACAAACTGACGGAAACCCTCGTCGTAGAGCTGCTGCACAAGTTCTCGAAAGCGCACTGGCGCAGCCCACTGGTGAGCCGCCAAATCGCGCATGGCATCGGCGTCCTTGGGAAAACGGGCACAGCTTGCACAGCTATAGACAGGCGTATGGCCGACCTGAAAACTAAAAGTGTCGTAAAAGCATCGCAAAGCAAGACCAGCTTCCGCAAAATGAGGCGTATGATAGGCCCGATCAAAAGGCAGCACCGTGCACATGCCGCCCTGCTGCTTGAACTGCTCGTGCAGCACTAACATTTCGGCTGGTTCACCGAATAAAATCACCTGATTATTGCAGTTGTCCATGGCAATTTGAACGCGATCGCCCAGCGGCTCAATCACCTGTTGCACCGTGTCAGTCGCAATGCCACCTACCGCCAGCAAAACGCCGCGCTTGACCAAATCTTTCGCTTCCATCTCTTGAATGATCTGGTTAAACTGACCCATTTTTTCGATTAGCTGCGATTTTTCTTCATAGGTCACCATGCCAGAAGCTGTTAGGGCTGAATTTTCACCGCTGCTGTGCCCTACCATGGCATCGCCTGTCACCCCAAAAGACTGGAGCAATTCAAACAGCGCCATGCTAGAAACAAAGACGGCGGCTGGCCCAATATCCATCCCCATGAGCTGCTCGCTGGCAAACTGATGAGCCGCATCGGTCAGACCAGTGGGAGCCGGAAAAATAACGCTGCTAGGGACGGGCTGAGGTGACCCTTTAAAGGCTTCATCGAGCAGATCAAACCACTGCCGCACACTAGGAAACACCAGGCAGAGATCGGCCAGCATATGGGTATATTGAGCGCCTTCGCCAGGAAATAAGAGCGCGGTCTTCCCGACCTGATGGGTTTTATCTATCTCGCGATCTATCTCACGATAAATGATGCCGCTGCGGGTTTTAAAGTGATCGCGCGCCAAATCTGTCAGCTTGTCAGTAGCAACAGCTAGCTTCGCCTGCAAATCTTCAGCGCTCTTAGCGACAATTGCCAGTCGGCACCGATCTGAAGGTGCTTGGCCAAGGCTATAGGCGACATCGGCTAAAGCAGGTGTCAGCGTCAGGTGGCGCTGTAGCTGATGAATGCGCGCTATCAGCGCCGATCGCGAAGGAGCCGCTATCACCAGCAGTTCACTCGCCCAGCGGCTGTGTAGCTGCTGCTCGACCTGAGTAGATCCTCTGTACTCTTCTAAAATCGCATGGGCATTGATGCCGCCAAAGCCAAAGGAGTTGACGGCAGCGCGGCGCGGTAGCTGGCGATCGCCATGAATCCAAGGCCGAGTCTGATTGTTGATGTAAAAAGGGGTTTGCTCAATGTGCAGATCGGGATTGACCTGATCGCACAGCGTCGGTGGCAAAACTTTGTGATAGAGCGCCAGAATTGTCTTAATCAGCCCTGCTGCGCCTGCCGCCGTCGTGCAGTGTGCCACCATCGATTTAACCGATCCGAGCGCGCAGCTTGGCAGCAGCCCCTGCCGCGATCCAAACACGTGCGTTAGCGAGCCGATTTCGGTGACATCGCCTAGCGGAATGCTGGTGCCGTGGGCTTCTACTAGCCCAATACTGGCCGGATCTATCCCTGTTTCGTCATAAGCTCTTTGAATCGCTAGGGCTTCTCCTTCGAGGCGCGGGGCAACGCTGCTAAGCGCCTTGCCATCGCTCGCACTGCCGGTTCCCTTAAGCACTGCGTAGATGCGATCACCTTCTGCCTCTGCTTCCGCTAGCCGTTTCAGCACCAAGATTCCTAGACCTTCTCCCAATAAGGTGCCGCTCGCCGCCGCGTCAAAAGGCCGAATCTGCTCGCGTGTCAGCGCGCCTAGCTGATTGAAAATCATTGAAATGGGGGCAGGCGTTGACGCATTAACGCCGCCGACAATCACCAGATCGCAGCGATGGCGCACCAGCTCCTCCATGCCCAAGTGCACCGAAATCAAAGAGGCCGCGCAAGCCGCATCGACCACATAGTTTGGCCCCATTAAGTCCAGTCGGTTTGCGACCCGGCCAGTCACATTGTTTGGCACAAGTCCGGGGCACATTTCGGGCGTAAAAGGCGGCAGGCTATCTTTTAGGCCGCGCCGAACTTCAGCAAGCGTGGTTTCCCCCAAGTGGGGCGCAATCTGTCGCAGCAAATCTAGTGTCTGATCGATCACTAGCCCGTGCTGTAACAAGTTGGCGAACCCTCGGTTCATGTAGCTGCCGTAGCCTAAAATGACGCCCGTGCGATCATTTTTGAAAGGCTTGAGGGACTGACCATAGCCTGCATCGGCGAGTGCCTGCTTGACCAGTTGAATCGCCAAGTACTGGTCGGGCCCGCCGCCGTCTACAGCGCGGGGCATAATTCCAAATTCTGCTGGCTGAAAGTGAGCAAGATCGTGGAGAAAGCCGCCTTTGTTGGTGCATAGCCGGTCATTTTCAATCGAATCAGGGTCGTAGGCTGACTGGCTCCAAGCCGGGTCGGCCTCGCTGATACCGTCCACGCGATCGCAGATATTTTGCCAGTAAGCCTGGAGGTTGGCGGCCTTAGCAAAGAGCGCTGACATGCCAATGACAGCAATATCAGCAGAACCGGAAGCAGAAGCGATAGATGCCATAGCGTTGGACGAATGCAGTAAGGAAAGGGATGAACAAAGCGTGAACCGAAACTGTCACTGAGCTGCCCTAAGGGAGCCAAGACCACATTTCGACTTTGATGAACCGGATTAGCGATCGGCTAAATGCGGCTGCTACTGGCATAGTCGTGCCTTCAATTTTGGCGTAGCCGGTCATGCCGGGGCGCAGCAGCCCTGACGGATTGGGCAGATCAATAATCACATGCAGCATTCGACCGGCGGCAGGTTCAGCGGCAGTAAACGTTGCGCCGCTGACCTCCTCGCGAGTTTGCTCTCTTGATCTCAAGCTAGCGCTGGGCTCAATGGCGATGATTTTACCGACAAGTGGCTGATTGGGGAAAGCTAGCAGCCTGACTTCGACTGAGCGTCCTGGCAAAAGCTGATCGGCAGAGACCTCAGGCACCTGCACCTGGCCCCTAAGGCGATCGCTGCTGCCGGATTCGGCCATAGCAAACGTATCGCCCTGCTCTAAGTAAGTGCCCACCTTGTCAGCAAGCTGCTGATCGACGAGCCGACCGTCAAAAGGCATTTGGAGCTGAGCTCGACCTAGCTCATCGGCCACAAACTGAAGCTCCTGTATCTGCCGCCGAATCTCTGCTTGAGCGGCGGTTATTTTGGCATTAGCCGCCTGCACTTCGTCTGGATTGGCGCCGGCTAGCACGCTCTCTAGCTGGGTTTGCTCCTGCCGCAATTGCTGATTTTTGGCCTGGACGTTAGCAGCTTGCGTCGTTACCACGGTTTGGTTGACTTCTGCTTGCTGCTGGAAGCTTTCGGATTCTTGCTCGGAAACAGCGCCTGCTTGGTAGAGTTTGGCGTAGCGTTCGGCTTCAGCGCGGCTAAACTCAGCTCTTGTTTTCGCGGTGGTCAGCTCTTGTTCGGCCACAGACATCTGCTGCTTGGCCACATCCACGGCGCTTTGGTAAATCGCTACCTGCTCTGGTCGAGGCAAGTTTAACAGCCGATCCCGCTCAGCTTGAGCTTCTGCGAGGGTGGCTTTTTGGGCATTGATTTGCTCTTGCAGCGTCTGCCGTTGGTTTTGCAGATCAGGTGCATCTAATGTGGCAAGCACTTCTCCTGCCGGAATAATCTCACCATCTCCCCCTTGGGCAAATACCTGATTAACTCGCCCTGCTACACCAATTTGAACCCGCTGCTGGCTCAAAGGTAAAAGCTGAACTCTGCCACTAGGACTCACCTGGTAGGGTAAGCAGCCGACAATTACAAGTCCGGTCACTGCGGATAGGCTCAGCCAGTAATGCCGGATAAAGCGTGACATCTGTCGTCTGCTGGGCAGCGGAAGCCGAGGGTTAAGCGGCGGGGCAATGTCAATTCGGCTTGAATTTAGCGGGTTTGTCATCGAGCTAGTTCCTCAAGTTCCATAGATAGCGCAGGAAAAGTATTAAAATTAGGCTCAAAATGATGGGTCGAGCGCTCGCCCCCAACAGCCCTCGCAGCAGCAGCGCCAAACTGTGGCTAAACGGCATGACCAAATAGCCGAACAGCAGCACCGAGGCGATCGCACACAGCAACCCAAATCCTCCTAAAAGCAGCCTGTGCCTAAAAGTCAGAGCAGGTGGCAAAGCCCGCCCCTGTAGCAGCATGATCCAAATCGTCTGAGATTTGGCGATCATCCGAGGCAAGCGCAGATAAGACACCATCCACAGATAGCCATTTGAAGGCCACAGCGGACTCCCTTCTATTACTAGCTCTAGCCAGCTTGCCAGGATCAAAACGACCGCCCATAGATGCAGTGAGGTGCCAGATACACGGGTGTCGTACCAAAGCAAGGTGCCGCCTATCATAATGGCCAATCGCACCAGCAGCGACGACCCAAACACCCAGAGCTGTGATTGGCGAGGCAGCGTTTCCACCCCCTCGAATGCCACCTGAATCAAAGGAAAAAAGCCCCAAGTAGTAGATACCCCTAGCCGCGTTACCCGACCGCCATAGTAAGAGAGCACTAAGCCCTGAACAAGGTGAGAGAGTAAGCTAATTGCCGCAAACGTGACGTGCAACAGCAAAAATAGCTGCCCAAACGGAATGCTAAACAGCGCCGTCAGGTCATAGCGCACAGCATCTAGATGGTGTGTAAGCGTCAACAGCACCATTGCTAGCCCAGGGACTGCGCCCCACAGCGCGACCGATCCTAGCCAGCAAAACTGTCGGACCAGCGCCGCCACTTGCCGAAATACCTGAGATGACAAGGGCATCGACCAGATAAAGTGCGATTCAGCCATGGTCACAGCTTTTGGCAAAAGTCTGCTAGGGCAGGGCTCTAGCAAACCCGCCGCGCCGATGTTAGATAAAAACGCTTCCAAATCCTGAAGCGACAAAGACTGATGAAACTGATGCCGAAATGCTCGCTGAACGTCATCTAAGCTCGCCTGTCCGTTCCAAAGCTGACAGAGAAAATACTTTTGTTCATCGAAGCAAAACATCTGCCCAGAGCGCAGATCCTTGACGGTGAAAACAGGCTCAGTCCCATTGAGCGGGCTGAGCGTCGGAATGACTAATAGATCGGGGCGAAAGCGAGTTCTGGGCAGGCAGGCCATAGTCTTTAGGAGCGGCAGTAACGGGGTTATTTCACCAGTCGTGACGATAGGTTTGGCTTTCAGGTTCTTCGTACCAGTAGGTTCTGAGGTAGCGGTGCAGCGAAAAGTCTTGAGCCACCAAGTAGATGCCGAGATCGTCGCCCTCGTTGTGATGAGAGTGCAGGCTACCAGCGGGTGAGACAGCAACGGTGAAATCTTGCCAAAGGACGCGATCTCCATCAATGATCGAATAGCTCTGT
>QBMP01000133.1:9112-11256 GCA_003242115.1 Phormidesmis priestleyi | reverse complement strand
CGCTAGAGGTGCCCTGCTGAATTCTATATGGCTGCAAAGAATTCCTTTGATTTAATCGGGTCGGGGTTCATAGTCGCGCTACCGGGCTGCCAGCCAGCGGGACAAACTTCGTCAGGATGCGTTTGCACATGCTGAATCGCCTGCAAGACGCGAAGGGTTTCTTCGACGCTGCGACCAAAAGAAAGGTTGTTAATCGTCGCGTGCTGAACGATGCCTTCTCTATCAATGATGAATAGGCCCCGCAGCGCTACGCCAGCGTCAGGATCAAGTACATTGTAGGCTGCGCTAATGTCTTTTTTGATGTCGGAGACTAGCGGATAGTTAAGATCGCCAACGCCGCCGGATTTGCGATCGCTTTGAATCCAAGCCAAGTGAGAAAACTCGCTATCAACAGAAACGCCCAAAACTTCGGTATCAATATCGCTAAAGCTGCTGTAGCTATCGCTGAAAGCGGTGATTTCGGTGGGGCATACAAAGGTGAAATCTAGCGGATAAAAAAAGAGCACCACGTACTTACCCCGGTACTCAGAAAGCTTAATCGTCTTAAACTCTTGATCAACCACGGCGGTAGCTGTAAAGGCGGGGGCACTTTGACCCACTCTGAGACATTCTGAATGCTCACTCATAAATTTTACTCCTTAAGAACACGACTACTGTTTAGTGATATAAATCTATTCGCTAAAAATCTTAACATCAATAAAGGCCCATCAAAGGTTCATCTTGGCTAGGCCTTTGCTTAAGAAGTCAATTTATTGAACTGTTGCCAGTAGTCTAGTAATACACGGTGATCGGGCAAGGGCGATCGCACTCATTTGTGAATATAAACGCCTCAACTGCCTCTAAGCACAGATTCCTCTTCTTTGCATAAAGTGTGGCGTATTTTGCTGCTTGCTCTTCAACTTTTCGACGCTTTTTACGACGACTGACTTGTACGGTTGAACTGTTACGGTTGGAATCTGGTAAATCAATCCATTTCACTTCAATAGTGGCAAAGGCGCGATCGCCATCCGTAAAAACCAAATCACCCCGGCCTTGATCTGTTCGGTTGGAGACAACTTCCCATTCGTCTTCAATTAAGTAGCGGTACCTGGGCAATAGCTGAAGGCTCTCACAGACAAGCTTTTGCTTTAGTGCATATTCACTATTGGTGTCCCAGTTACGGCCCCTAAAATAAGTGCGAAGCACTTGGTCACGGCGCTCAATTTCAGATAGGTGCATGGCAGTTTTAGATAACAAGATTAGATAACAGGATCAACCCTGCTATCCATCACTCCATTTCTGTAAAAGAACATTCCGCACGTAACAAATAAATGAGTTCTATGCGTCGGCGGAATGCCTTTCCTATCGGATTATCCGGCTGCTACGGCTTCCTTTTCAATCATCTCTTCTTGTTCTTTCGGAACAATTCGACCTTCATCTTCAAAGCCTTCTATTTCATTAAAGTTGAGATAGCGGTATAGCTCGTCGGCAAACGGATCGATCTTGCTAGCAACAACTTCTAAGTATTCTTCCATGTTGGGAATCCGGCCAAGCAGAGCGCAAGCAGCAGCTAGTTCGGCAGAACCTAGATAGACTTGAGCGCCTTTACCCATTCTGTTGTTGAAGTTGCGAGTAGAGGTTGAGAACACCGTGACGCCATCTTCCACGCGGGCTTGGTTGCCCATGCAGAGAGAGCATCCGGGCATTTCTGTACGAGCGCCCGAGGCGGCAAAAATACCGTAGTAGCCTTCTTCGCGGAGCTGTTTTTCATCCATGCGAGTCGGCGGACAGATCCACAGGCGACCGTTAGCGGTGCCTGCGCCTTCTAGCACTTTAGCAGCGGCGCGGTAGTGGCCAATATTGGTCATACAAGAGCCGATGAAGACTTCATCAATTTTATCGCCAACAACTTCTGAGAGCGTTTTGATATTGTCAGGATCATTGGGAGCCGCGACAATGGGCTCTTTGATCTCGTTGAGGTCAATCTCGATGATTTCGGCATATTCGGCATCGGCATCGGCGCTCATAAGCTGAGGGTCAGCTAGCCATTGCTCCATTTCAGCAATGCGGCGGGCGAGGGTGCGCTCATCGTGGTAGCCGCGAGCAATCATGTTTTTGAGCAAAGCGACGTTGGAGCGCAGGTATTCAGCCATTGTCTCTTCACT
>QBMP01000133.1:1039-9102 GCA_003242115.1 Phormidesmis priestleyi | reverse complement strand
GCTTAATTGTGCAGCCTGCACAAGAGCGCTCGGCAGAGGCGTCGGTGAGTTCAAAGGCTTGTTCTAGTTTAAGGTCGGGCAAGCCTTCCATTTCTAAAATGCGGCCTGAAAAAACGTTCTTTTTGTTCTCTTTGGCAACGGTGAGCAAGCCTTTTTGAATGGCGACGTAAGGAATTGCATTGACGACATCGCGCAGCGTGATACCGGGCTGAAGCTCTCCTTTAAATCGCACAAGCACCGATTCGGGCATGTCTAGCGGCATCGCTCCGATGGCGGCAGCAAAGGCCACAAGGCCCGATCCGGCGGGAAAGGAAATGCCCATTGGGAAGCGGGTATGTGAGTCGCCGCCAGTGCCGACGGTATCGGGCAGCAGCATTCGGTTCAACCAAGAGTGGATGATGCCATCGCCGGGTTTGAGGGCAACGCCGCCGCGCGAGGCAAAGAAATCTGGCAAGGTCGCATGGGTTTCGACATCAACGGGTTTGGGGTAGGCAGCGGTATGGCAGAAGGTTTGAAGGACGAGCCCCGCGCTGAAGCCGAGACAGGCGAGTTCCTTCATTTCATCGCGGGTCATCGGGCCAGTGGTGTCTTGGGAGCCGACGGTGGTCATCAGCGGTTCGCAGGCAGTGCCAGGACGCACACCCGGCAGGCCGCAGGCTTTGCCGACCATTTTTTGGGCGAGGGTGAAGCCTTTGCCGGTGTCGGTCGGGATATTAGGGCGCACAAATACGTCTGAAGGGCTCAGTCCTAGCACGATTCGAGTTTTATCTGTGAGGGTGCGGCCAATGATCAGGGGAATGCGCCCACCTGCTCGCACTTCGTCGAGTAGGGTGTCAGGTGTGAGGCTAAAAGTAGAGATAATCTCGCCTGCTTCGTTGGTGATTTCACCTTTGTAAGGGTGGATGGTGATGATATCGCCCGTGCTCATTTGGCTGACATCGCACTCAATCGGGAGTGCGCCAGAATCTTCGGCGGTGTTGAAGAAAATGGGGGCGATTTTGCTGCCGAGAATGACGCCGCCCGTGCGCTTGTTAGGCACGAAGGGAATATCGGCACCGATGTGCCAAATCACCGAGTTAATCGCGGATTTGCGCGAAGAGCCGGTGCCGACGACATCGCCGACGTAGGCAATCGGGTGCCCTTTTTGCTTGAGAGTGGCGAGGGTTT
This sequence comes from Phormidesmis priestleyi, assembly GCA_003242115.1. Lineage (GTDB taxonomy): Bacteria > Cyanobacteriota > Cyanobacteriia > Phormidesmidales > Phormidesmidaceae > Phormidesmis > Phormidesmis priestleyi_A. The sequence continues at coordinate 7,935 of QBMP01000133.1, read as the reverse complement.
CGAGCGGTTTTTCTAGGGTGGACTCCAGCATGACTTGGGCGTGGAGCGGAATGTCGGGGCGAGTGGTGGCGTGAGGGGCGGGGGAAAGGTCGTCGGTGTTGGTTTCGCCGGGGACGTTGAAGACGGTGACGGTAATGGCGTTAGGGACTTCCGGGCGGCTCGTGAACCATTCGGCGCTGGCCCAGGCATCGACGACTTGTTGAGCGTAAGCGTTGCTGTTAGCTAAGTCCATTACGTCATTAAAGGCGTCGTAGATCAAAAGCGTCTTCTTCAGGGCATTGGCGGCGAGCTGGGCGATTTCGGTGCGTTCGTCTTTGAGTAGGCTAATTAAAGAAGCGACGTTGTAGCCGCCCATCATGGTGCCGAGCAGCTCGACGGCTTTTTTGGGAGAGAGCAGGGGGCTAGTGGTTTCGCCTTGGGCAACAGCGCTCAAAAAGGAGGCTTTTACATAGGAGGCGGGGTCTACACCGGGGGGGATGCGATCGCTCAATAACCCCACCAAAAAGTCTTCCTCACCTGCCGGAGGCTGCTTGAGTAGCTCACACAGCGCTGCCGCCTGATCGGCATTTAAAGGCAGCGGCGGCACATTCAAAGCAGCTCGTTCACGGACATGTTGGCGATAAGACTCAAGCATCGGGTCACTCACTTTTTTAGGTAAAGACTTTTGGATAAAAGACTCTATTGGTCAGTTTTTAGAATAGATTTTTGGCAGATCTATACAGCACAGATATCCAGTTTACCGATGATTTGTGCGAGTGAAGTATCCGCTATGACTAATTGGCACTTCAACGGCGATCGCTCACGGGTTTGCGATTACGAGCTGATGTTCACAGGCAAGATCTCGCCTATGGACGTACCCTTGGCTGTGAATAAATGCACATCGCGCTGTGGAAACGGAATGCTGATGCCTTCTTGATCTAGGCGTTTTTTGATATTTTCTTGAAGGGTCATTTGCAAGCGCAGGTAGTGCTGCGTTTCACACCAAGGGCGCACTGCGAAGTTGAGGCTGCTGTCGGCCATCGTTAGCAGCCCGACGACAGGGGTAGGTTCTGTGAGTACGCGTAAAAAAGATCGGTGTCTTGTTAGTTTTGCTTGCGCTTTTGGGCTTCCTGATGGCATCTCCTAAAATAATGACATTTTTTGATACGTCCTTTATACGTCCATGAAGTGCTATTGAGGAGGCTGGTTATTAGAGGAAAGTGCGACTGCACTTTAAAGATCAGTTTATGGCTCGATCACCTGCTTTAAAGATACGGATCTACCTGCATTTAGTGCCGATTTTGGGCGTAATTCCATCGCTGTGGACGCTCTACGGATCTAGCGAAACTGGATCGGGCGGATATGGATCTAGCAGGCATAGAGATCCCGTAGCTGCTGCATCCGGAAAAGGCGACGCTGACGGTGTATCTGAATTTGCAGCCAAAGCCTTAGAAAATAGTCAGGTGCGCGCGGCTAGTCGGCTGTCGGTGGTGATGGGGGTGGGCTGTGTGAGTGCTCTAGCGCTTCTTGGAGCCGGAGCCAGCACCCAAGCCTCTCAACTCGCCAATTTGCGCTTTTTGATGGCCAGCAGCTTTGTGGGTTCAGGCTACTTTATTGTGAGCTTAGTTTTAATGTTTCGCATTGCCAAAGACAAATCCATTCGACTACCGGGCGTTAGTCAGCTTAGCCGCCGATTGCCCAACCGCTGAGCAACCGCTGAGCAACCGCTGAGCAAATTGTCTATTCAACCTCTGATAAAACAAAAACAGTTGATAAAATCAAACCGATCAGTTTTTTCACGGGTTATTTCGCGCCCTCAATGTATTAATCTACCTTGGCCTTTCTTAGCCTTCTTGGCCTAACCCACCTAAAACTACCTGCGTCGCCTGTGAACCGAGTCCCCGCTAACTCCCAAGCTAACTCCCAAGCTAGCCACCGAGCCAACTATCTCGATAACCCGCAAAAAAAGCTGCAAAAGCCTCCCTTTTCTGCTACATCTTCTAAAGCAGTATCTGGCAAAGCGGTATCTAGGAAGACAATGCCTGCTAAGCCCTTGCCCACTCAGATTATGCCGCCTCAGACTATGCGAAAAATGCCCAAATGGATTGGTGTTAGCGTTTTGCTTGCTGGTGTGGCCAGCGTATCGGCGGTAGGGGGGGCTTTTCTGGCCATGTCCTTGGGGAGTGCACCGCTGCTGCAAAGCACCCTTTCGCCTTCTGAAGCCGCTGTGTTCAGCCAGGGCGATCCGATTGCGACCGCTAACAGTCTGCGGCTGCCGCGCCTAACTCGGCCTGTGAACGTTTTGCTGATGGGCATCAAGGTGATTAAATCAGATGTCGAAGACTACGAGGGACTAAATAGAGATGGCTATGACTCGCTAGTCGATTCTTTTGATGGCCTTTCTGACACGATGCTGATGCTGCGAGTTGATCCGCGTACTCAGCGAATTACGGTGATGTCGATTCCGCGTGACACGCGCACAAATGTCAACGGCACACCGACCAAAATCAATGAGGCCAACCGCGACGGCGGGCCCGCTTTAACGGCTCAATCAGTCAGTGAGCTAATGGGTGGAGTGGCGGTTGATCGCTACATGCGGATTAACGTGCAGGGGGTCGAAAAGCTGATTGATGCGCTCGGTGGCGTCGAAGTGACGGTGCCGAAAGATATGAAGTATCAAGACGACTCTCAGCACCTTTACATCAATCTTAAGGCCGGTAAGCAGCGGCTCAATGGCTCTAAGGCCATGCAGTTCTTGCGCTTTCGCTATGACGACAAAGGCGATATTGGTCGGGTGCAGCGCCAGCAAATGCTGATGCGGGCTTTGGTCGAGCAGTGCCTAAACCCAACGACAATTGCGCGGCTACCCAAAATTCTGTCGGTCATTCAGTCTCATGTAGATACTAACCTTGCGGTAGAAGAGCTGTTGGCGCTAGTGAGCTACGGCGCTCAAACTGCCCGCTCAGATATGCAGATGCTGATGCTGCCGGGTGACTTTAGCAGCTACGAAGATTATGAGCTGAGCTATTGGCTCCCTAATTATGAAAAAATCGATGTGCTTTCTGAGGAATATTTTGGTCTAGCTAATACCCATAACGTGTCAGATCAGAGCGATCGCTCCGCCCTTCGAGTGGTCATTCAAGACAGCACTAGCGATAGTGTGGCCTTGCAGTCTCTGACAAATTCGCTCTATGACAGCGGCTATTTCAATGTTGCGGTAGATCCTATTTTGAACCAATCGTTAGATGAAACTCGTATCATTGCGCAGCGCGGCGATATCACAAGCGCAAACGCTATTCAAGAATTTATGGGAATTGGTAAAGTCAGAGTAGAAAGCACGGGTGATTTAAACTCGGACATTACCATTCAATTAGGGCAAGACTGGCTCGACCAGCATGGTGCGGCACTGTAAGCCCTCAGCACAACCTCAATTATGTCATTAATGCCATCCCCTATAGCCTGCCCAGTTGCGACTTACTCGCTAAAAATTACGCTAGTCGATAGCGCCCCAGAGGTTTGGCGGCAAGTCATTGTGCCTGCTCAGATTACGCTAGCGACACTTCACCGCATCGTGCAAGGCGCAATGGGCTGGGAAAATCAGCACAGCTATCTCTTTCGGCTAGGCATTGGCCAACCCCCTTGCGACCCTCAACTGCTGCTATCAGAAGCGCTTATAGCAGATCAAGCAGCCGCGCTGTATTACACCTACGATTTGCGGTGTGGCTGGCTGCACCGTCTGACTTTAGAAGCTGAAGAAGCTTTGCCCGCAGAAGCTTTGCCCGCAGAAGCTTTGCCCGCAGAAGCTTTAGATATCACCCCAGCCGATAAGCGATCCGCGTGTCCTATTTGTATTGATGGCGCTATGGCTTGCCCCCCGGAGGGCTCTGGTGGCGTATGGGGCTATGATGAATGGCTGGCAAAGCTAGAAGATTCTGACGATCCTGATTATTTAGACTTAATTGCTCAATACGGTGATTTTGATCCTGATAAGTTTGATTTGGCGGCGGCTAATGTACGCCTATCATCGCTGGTTTCATCGCTGATTTGACGGTTTGATTGATAGAGCATCTTGACGATTGCAAGGCCAGAAAGTGTGGCGATCGCCCCCCAAGCCAAGCCCAAACCCACCACCTCACTGACAAATAAATGACTGACGATTCGCAGTTCGCCGCCGATTGTCCAACCGATCGTGATCGCAATTGCCCAAATTCCTGACATTAAAGGAATCCATCGCCAAGCCTGATCTACCTGTTTTTTAATCACCCACCACTGACCAGCACCTAAGCCTGCTCCCACATAAGCGCCATAAAATAGCCCCATTACGGCTCTAATCCAAAGGATGGGCGTTTCTGGAGCCATCCAGCCAATGGCCCCTAGCTGAAAAAGCGCCAGAGCGCCCCAACTCAAGGCGCTGACCAAAATCCACTGGTGGGCATTGCGGATGTGCGATTTCAGCGCCAGCCACTGCGCTAGGCCAACCAGCGCCCCGCCGATCAGCCCATCCACAACGGATAGCTCCCTTCTCTCGCCAACTTCAATAAATAACAAGCTCACCCCAAAAGCCAGCCAAGTCAGCCCGCTCCAGGTGCACCATAGCTTCAGCGCCTCGATCAGCGTGGCATGCTTAAGATCCCACCGTTGCGCTAGCTGTCTCAGGCGGTGAGTGAGCTGATCCATTAAGGGCTCAGAAAAATCAGAAAAGGCCATGTTGAATTCAAGATTAACTTAAGCTTAGAGCCGCGTTAGGGCAGCAGCTCACGAAAATTGCGGCGGCGCTGTTTGGGTGATTCGGGGGTGAAGTAGCTCCAGAGCGTATCCCAATAAAAAAATGAAACGCCAGAAAATCGGCGATCGCGGCTACTCTCTACCTGCTCACGAATTTGCGCAAACGGCACCGGGCGTCGCCAAGTGCCAGTCAAAATGCCAATGCTCACCGGAATCCGCTCCATCGCCTCGCGCAGCGGCCCCTTGCGCAGCTCACCTTCAAACTTAAACATCTCATCTCGGTAAATTTGCACCACCAGTTCATCTACCCAGCTTTGCTTCACCCACCTCAGCCAGTCTTGCAGATAAAAGCGATAGGCAAACTTAGCCGGATTTGGCGATAAAGACACGATGCAGCTAGCGCACTTCGCCTTTACCCGCGCATGAATCACGTTCATAAACTGCGTCAGCTTGCCTGCCCGCCAGCCAATCCAATTTGGATCAGCTGGATTATTGGGCGGCGATTGACCCTGATGCTCCGCCTCATAGAGCGATCGCGTATAGTCGTCGTAGCCAAACTCTACCGGCCAGCTAAAGTGATCGTCAAGCTGAATGCCATCGACATCGTAGCGCTCCACGACTTCTTCAATCAGCCCTAATAGCAGTCCTTGAACGCTAGGGTGAAGGGGATTGAGCCAGCCTAGCTCAGCGGGGGCGTCACCTTTTAAGAGCCGAGACAATAGCCCCTTAGCGGGTTCATTGCCCTCAAAAGTGCCTTCTGAGAGCCGCACAGAGCCGTTTTGCCGGGTGGTCAGCCAGTTGGGATGCTGCTTGGCCAGAGGTGAAGTGAGCGGCACCATAAAACCATATTCAAACCACGGCAGCACTCGTAGATGCTGATGATGGCCAACTCGCACCATCTCGCTGAGCGGATCTTCGCTGGGATGGGTAAGCGCTAGCAGCGGATTGATGGTTTGGCCAGTGATTTGTTTGAGCGCTTGGCTGTAATAAAAGGTTTCGCCCCGGTTCCAAACGACGGGGTACAGCGTATTGAAATGCATCTCAGCAAGCTGATGAATTGCTCTAGGAATGCCCCAAGGTGTAAATAAAATGCCGCTAGCGACGTTGGTAATCCAGACGCCACGAATTTCGGTAGGCGCTAGATTTCTCCAGCCGATCTCAGCGGGTGGCTGATTTGAGCGGTTGCTGAAGCTGCTGAATAAAGCCAAACAGATGACTAAGCTAAGGGTAAGCGCGCTTAACCATTGCAACCATGAACGCCAATAAGTGGTTTTTATGTTTTGCACCATCGCGATTTTTTTGCAATGTTATCAGGCACTGGAAAGCAAACGGCCTGTAAGGGATCACAAATCATCTGGATTGATGCCGAGCGATCGCAATCTTTCTGCTAATCTATTTGCCCGCTGCTGCTCTATTTGAGCCCGTTCATTAGCTTCTGCCGCCGCTTCATTAGCTTCTGCTGCTGCTTCATTAGCCTCTGCTGCCGCTTCATTAGCCACCGCTTCTGCTTCTCGGCCCGTGGGCAATAGCTGCCCGCTACTATCCCACCAGCGCAGCCAAAACTGCTCTTGCTCTAAATATCTGCCTTGCCACACACCTAGCTCGACGTTTAGCGGCCCAATCGGATAGCGGCCTTGGGGATTAGGTTCTAGCTGGCGATAGCTGCGATCATCTAAGTGGTATACCTCTAGCGTCGAGGTGCTAATCACATAAATGGCGTAGTAAGGGATGCGGATAATGCGTTCGTACACCCAAAACTTTCCGGGTTTAGTCACTTCGCCTTCATTGATGCGGAGCAAGGGAGTGCGATCGCGCTCTTCTCGGCCATCGCCACTGGCAAACTCCAGCGCAATCAGCGGGGCAAACAGCTCTTTCCACATCACATAAGAGCGCCGAATTTGCCCATTTAATAAGGGCGGCACATCCGGCACATAAAACCAATCAGGCGCTTCTGCCCCTTTTTCGGGCGGCTCCGTTTGCCGCCAATAAATGCCGCAATCTTGACCGATGGCGTAGTTGCCATCCGGGTGAAGCTGCTGGAGCACGGGCTCAATACAGTCAGTCAGTAACATGCTCTGCGGATGCTCTTGAAAATTTTTCACAAACGTCCCATCAGAGTCAGGGAGCTGTGTGTGGTCTGGCAAGGGCGCTTGCGAAAGTTCGGTAAATCTAATGGCGGCATCTGTCATGGC
>QBMP01000133.1:0-1029 GCA_003242115.1 Phormidesmis priestleyi | reverse complement strand
GGCCATCGCTAATCCTGACTGATAGGCGTAGTCGATATTTTGTAAGCCAGAGTCTTCATTCCCTGGGGGCACGCACCAATCGCCGCCGCACACGAGCGACTCATTCACCCTCAAATCGGCGGCGGGGTAGGCCTGGTTGATCCGGGCGTAGGGCCAGCGGTGAATTTTGAACCAGTCGGGCTGGGCCATCCACTCACAAAATTTGCGCGCACTCGCTCGTAGTAGCACCGAGGCCGCAGGCTGCAAGTCGCCTGCATTGATGTATTGCTGGGCAAAGGCGGGTTTGCTGTGAATGACGATGACGGGGCTTTTGCTGTCAGCGGGGCTGCGTTTGCTGCTGTCGAGTCCAACCCAATCGGTGGAGGTGCCGATTTTGTCGGTGACCATCCAGCCTTCGGCATCAGCTGAACCCTGTGGGCTCAGTGCGCCCATTTGGCCCTGTTTATCGCTTTCGTATCCGGCTAAAACGCTCAAACAGGGCCAGTAGGTAACGGCTTGGAGCTGGGCTATTGCCTTGGAGAGTTCAGCCGTGCGCTGATCTTCTGTGTAGGTATCTAATAGCTCGGCGGCTTGGGCAGCAGGAATCGCGATCGCACACTGCTTGGCCTTAATCGCATCGCCATCGTCAAACTCAATTCGCCAGTAGCCTTTTTGAGCGCTAATGGCCACGGCTCGGTAGCTGGTAAATAGGTTTTCTTCGAGCGTAAAGTCACGGGCGAGGTATTTGGCAATAGCACTCATCCCCTGCTCAGCAACATATACTGGCTCCATCTCTACTGGAACCAGCCTCTCTCTTTGCAAAATTTCGTAAGCTCTAACCGCCCAAGGCTTGATTACCCCTGCGGCCAACAGCTCATCTGTTAGAGCCTGAAGCCCTGCTGTTGCGGGTTGCCAGTAGCGTAAACCGTGATCAACTTTTTGCTGCGAATCCATTCGTCTCGTCGCGATTCGGCCTCCGAGCCCTCTTGACTTATCTAGCAGGCAAACGCTGTAGCCTGCGGCAGTTAGCTGCCTAGCGCAGGTAATTCC
>QBMP01000132.1:11058-11266 GCA_003242115.1 Phormidesmis priestleyi | reverse complement strand
GGTAAACACGCGCTCATTACCCTGCTCGTAGGCGCTCGTCAGCGCGTCCGCATGGTGCTGCAAAAAGCCGTCTAGCACCACCAAATCGCTATCGATAAAAATAATCGTATCGCCCTCGGCTTTTTTCACGCCAAAGTTACGGGCAATAGCTGCGCCCTCATGATCTTGCTCGTACAGCTTTACATGCGCAAATTCATCGGCGCTGGCT
>QBMP01000132.1:1807-10897 GCA_003242115.1 Phormidesmis priestleyi | reverse complement strand
TGGCTTGAATCCACTCCACCGTGCCATCGGTCGAGCCATCGTCTACCAGCACAATTTCATAGCCTGTCACGGGGCCGTCAGCGCGCAGTACCTGATGCTCAATCGCTCGCAGACACTTCTCTAAAATCGGCTGACGGTTATACGTCGGAATGACAACGCTGAAAAACATAGACCTTACGATGTTCCGGTTTCCTCACATTCTATTTCATCCTTCCGCTCTCAGCGGCCTTCTGTCGGCCTCATCCTGCCGTAATATGAAGCTGATCACTTCGTAAACGGTACAAACAAGCTATGGGTCGTGCAGATAAAGTCGTTTTGGCATATTCAGGGGGCGTCGATACAACCGTATGTATCCCCTACCTCAAAGAAAAGTACGGCGTTAAAGAAGTTATCACCCTAGCCGCTGATTTAGGTCAAGGCGACGAGCTAGAGCCGATTCGGCAAAAGGCGCTCAAGTGCGGTGCTAGCGAATCGGTCGTTATTGACGTCACTGAGCCTTTCATTACTGACTACGCCTTTCCTGCCATTCAGGCCAACGCGCTCTATGAAAACCGCTACCCGCTTTCGACCGCGTTAGCAAGGCCATTAATTGCCAAACTCTTAGTCGAAACTGCTGCTAAGTATGGCGCTGATGCGGTGGCTCACGGCTGCACTGGCAAAGGCAATGACCAGGTTCGCTTTGATGTGGCGATCGCTGCTCTCAACCCGGATCTTAAAGTGCTAGCACCCGCCCGCGAATGGGGAATGAGCCGCGAAGAGGCAATGGCCTACGGTGAAAAATTTGGCCTGACTTTCCCGGTCAAAAAATCTTCGCCCTATAGCATTGATCGCAATTTGCTTGGGCGCTCAATTGAGGCAGGGCCACTGGAAGACCCGTGGACTGAGCCGACTGAAGACGTGTTTGTGATGACCAGCGCCATCGCTGACACGCCCAACGAGCCTGAATATGTTGAAATCGGCTTTGAGCAAGGTCTGCCGATTAGCCTCAACGGCAACAGCTTAGGCCCAGTTGAGCTAATTACTCAGCTCAATGAAATCGTCGGTCGCCACGGCGTTGGCCGCATTGATATGGTTGAAAACCGCCTTGTCGGCATCAAATCGCGCGAAATTTACGAAGCGCCTGCTCTGCTGGTGCTGATTGCCGCCCACCGCGACATCGAAAGCCTCACCCTGACTGGCGATGTGACTCAGTACAAGCGCAACATTGAGCAAAGCTACGCCCAAATGATCTACAACGGTCTCTGGTACAGCCCGCTCAAATCTGCCTTAGATGCTTTTATCGCCCAAACCCAAACCCGTGTGTCCGGCACCGTCAGAGTCAAGCTGTTTAAGGGTAACGCTATCCTCGCTGGCCGCAAATCAGATAACACCCTTTATACTGACGAACTCTCTACCTACGGCGCAGACGATAAGTTTGATCACAAAGCTGCGGAGGGCTTCATTTATGTCTGGGGCTTACCCACTCGCGTTTGGTCACAAAAGACTCGCTGAAACGGCTCTAATAATCGCTTAGAAATAGACTGAAAACGGACTGAAATCTACGCCAGAGATCTTTGCTTTGCCGATGGTAGCGATCGCACTCAACCGCTACCATCAGATCGTAAATGAGGATCTTTGGCGTTCTTTATTTTGAATATGAATTTTCTTTAAAAAAGGTAAATATCCTAACCCTTTTTAGCAGAAACCCAACCACCTAATCGCGCTTACATCAGTCCTTTTATCGCCTTTTAAAATTCGAGCGATCGCGCCTCATTCTCATCCATTCAGCCAATTTAAAGGGATGTGATATTGTTGTAAATAATAACGACTCAGGCCGTCGATTTTTGAAGTTCAATCATCTCCAAGCGCTGCTTGAAAGTGGATCTAATGCCCAACTAAGCAACCCTGTTTAAATAGCCTTAGAAAAATAATTGAATATTTAATTAATCGTGCCATTTGCTATTAAAATTTATTTTTTTGGAGAGCCTACCGGCCATGTCAATTTACGTAGGAAACTTGTCTTACACTGCTAAAGAAGAAGATCTAGAGCAGGTCTTTGGTGAGTACGGAAAAGTCAAGCGCATCACCCTACCCGCCGACCGCGAAACGGGTCGTCCTCGTGGCTTCGCTTTTGTCGAAATGGAAGATGACGCTGCCGAAGACAAAGCCATTGAGGCATTAGATGGCTCCGAATGGATGAGTCGAGAGCTGAAAGTAAATAAAGCCAAACCGCGTGAGCCGCGCGATCGCTCTTCCGGCGGCTGGAGCTAATCAAACTCAAACCCTAACTCAGCAGCCTAAAATCTCTGATCATAATAGCGCTGCATTCATTCACGCTTGCGGTACACTAGGATGCTGGAGCTACCCCCCAAGGAGGTGAAGTAATACATGGCTCAAGTTGTCCTCGGACAAGACGAAAATCTCGAAGCAGCGCTCCGTCGCTTTAAGCGCAAAGTTGTGCGCGCAGGCATTTTTCAAGACATCAAGAAAAACCGCTATTTTGAGACACCTCCTGAAAAGCACAAGCGCAAAGCGCTAGCCCGTCAGCGGCAGCGCAAGCGTCGCTCGTAAAGTTTCAAGGATAAAACCAGCTTTAAAAGCTAAAAAAGGGTCTGCATTTGTAAGTGCAGACCCTTTTTCGTGAGCTTTTAATAGCAGCTTACCTAGCCCCGAAACATGCTGCTCACCGACGTTTCCTCATGAATTCGCCAAATCGCTTCTCCCAGCATATTCGCCACCGACAGCACCGTTAGCTGCTCAAACTGACGATCCGGCTCCACCGGAATAGTATTGGTCACAATCACTTCTTCCAACAAGCCGCTCGACAGCCGCTCAATCGCAGGCGGTGAAAAAACCGCATGGGTGGCACAGGCATACACCCGGCGCGCCCCATTTTCTCTGAGTACCCGCGCACCTTCACTAATCGTGCCCGCCGTATCAATCATGTCATCAACCAGCACCGCCGTACGCCCATCTACATCGCCAATCAGGTTCATCACCTCGGCCACATTATGCGCCTGCCGCCGCTTATCAATAATCGCCAGCGGTGCGTCACCCAGCATTTTAGCAAAGGCCCTTGCCCGCGCCACCCCGCCCACATCCGGCGATACCACCACCAAATCTTCAATTTCTTTATTCGCCAAGTACTCCACCAGCACCGGCGAACCATACACATGATCGCAAGGAATATCGAAGTAGCCCTGAATCTGCGCCGAGTGTAAGTCCAAAGCCAGCACCCGATCAGCGCCAGACTGCGTGATCAAATTCGCGACTAGCTTCGCCGTAATTGACTCGCGACCAGCCGTTTTGCGATCAGCTCTAGCGTAGCCATAGTAAGGTACAACTGCTGTAATTTGCCTAGCCGAGGCCCGACGGCAAGCATCGATCATAATCAACAGCTCCATCAGGTTGTCATTCACCGGATGGCAGGTCGGCTGAATTAAGTACACATCACAGCCGCGAATAGACTCTTGAATTTGCACATAGAGTTCGCCATCCGCGAAGCGCTTGCGCACCATAGGGCCCATATCAGTCCCTAAGTAGCGAGAGACTTCGCGCGAAAGCGCTCTGTTCGATGAACCCGAAAAAATCTTGAGCCGATTGTTTGTTTCGATGCGTGAAAGCATCGTCTTAAGCGGCACCGTTGCAGAGCGGATCACAGACAAGCCCTCAAAACGTAGTTAGAAGTCATTAGCAATAGTCAAGAAAACCTTAACACTTAGTTACAGATCACTTCTACAGAGATAACGGCATACTTGCCAGCCACTTACGCTATACATTTGGTCGGCAGCGCACCTTCAAAAGTTGAATTGTTCGCTGAACCTTCCTGAAGCCTAGGCTAAAGACGTTCTGCCTCAGATATCTCAAAGATAAAATTAAGCAGAAAACTCAATCTTTGAGCGTTTTTAACCAGTTATTAATCGTAGCCGTCACGGCATCAAGTTAATCTAAATACTATGAAAAAAATGTAAAAGAACGTAGAAATCTGGACTTAAGGCCATAAGAATTTAAATTTTGACAGTTTTACCGGGTAAACAAGCTTTAGAACGATAGAGAGTTCTGTGTATCTTGTCTGAAAGTGCTGATTTATCAGTGCTTGTACCGGCTAAACAGTCATTTTAGCGAATATTTTATAGCTTCAGTATACGAAGGAACCCGCACTAAATTTCCATAGATTTTCTGTAGCTCTTTTCTAAATCTTTTGCGGATTAATCATCATCTAGCAGCCATTCAGAAGCCCGCGAACCCAAATCTACTGGTACACTAACGGCCTTACCCAATCTAGGTCGCTCATTGGTTTGCTCAATAAAAGCTTCAATTTGATCGACTGCGCCCCAGGCGTTTAAATAAGCCGCCACTTCATCCAAATGGGCTAAATAATCTCGCTCACTCAGCGGAAAAGACGACTGCTCAAGATAGCGCCACATCACCTGAAAAAAAACTTTGCGCGGCAGCTTCCGGAGCTGCACGTCGTAGGAGTAGCCCCATTTCTCAACTAGCAGTGTATGTAAATCTTGGCCGGTCATAAACGCGAGGGGCGAGGGGTGTCTCTAATTTACATTTATTTACACGCTTTAAGCACCGTTTTATCGCTGTTACTCGGCATCCATACCCTGTTATAGCGCTGCTGCTAACGCCGAAAGGCAGTCGGAGCCCGGAACGGTGTAATAATATTCTAAGGAACTGCAAACTTCTGTGACAATTTTTTTTTGACCTATGACTCAAGCTGCTAGCAACGCCGATGTGCCCGATTTGGGCCGTCGCCAGTTTATGAACCTGCTAACTTTCGGAACCATCACCGGAACTGTTTTAGGGGCTTCCTACCCAATCATTAAATACTTCATCCCGCCTAGCAGTGGCGGCAGTGGTGGCGGTGTGACCGCTAAAGACGCCTTGGGTAATGACGTCAAGGTCACCGCTTTTTTAGATGATCATGGCGCTGGTGATCGGGTACTGGTTCAAGGTCTTAAAGGCGATCCGACCTATTTAGTGGTTAAAGATGAGGGCGGTAGCTTAGAGAGCTACGGCATTAATTCTATCTGCACACATCTTGGCTGTGTGGTGCCCTGGAATGCTAACGAAAACAAGTTTATGTGCCCTTGCCATGGCTCTCAATACAACTACCAGGGTAAGGTCGTTCGGGGGCCAGCGCCGCTATCGCTAGCGCTCGCTCACGCAGATGTTACAGAAGATGACACTGTAGCGCTTTCAACCTGGAGCGAAACCGACTTCCGGACGGGCGATAAGCCTTGGTGGTAAGGAACCTTAATCCTTATACTCACACCCCGATACTGACAAGCCCTTACAAACTGATAGACCTCTTCACTTGCTAGCACGCATGAAAACCTCACGTTCAACCTCAATCTTCTCAAAGCTCCAGGCTCAGCTTCAAGCTTGGGCAAGCAAAACAGGCATTGCCCTGGTTGCTTTTGTGCTTCTGTTTGTCAGCAGCTGGACTATGCTGCCTCAATCTGCCGAAGCTTATCCTTTTTGGGCTCAAGAAAATTACGCCTCACCGCGAGAAGCGACTGGCCGCATTGTGTGCGCAAACTGTCATCTCGGTGAAAAGAAAACGATTCTCGAAGTGCCGCAGTCGGTTTTACCTGACACTGTTTTTAAGGCCGTTGTCAAAATTCCTTACGATCTAGATGCTCAGCAGGTGCTAGGCGATGGCAGTAAAGGTGGCCTGAATGTAGGGGCAGTGCTGATGCTGCCCGAAGGCTTCCAAATTGCGCCGGATGATCGCATTTCGGATGAGATGCGTGAAGAAGTTGGCAGTACTTATTTCATGCCTTACAGCGATGATGAGCCTAACATTGTGTTGGTTGGCCCCGTGCCGGGTGAGCAGTATCAGGAAATTGTATTCCCGGTGCTTTCTCCCGATCCAGCGACTAATAAGAGCGTTCACTTTGGTAAGAGCCTAGTCTTTGTGGGCGGCAACCGAGGCCGTGGTCAGGTGTATCCGACTGGCTTAGCTTCTAACAACGGCGAGTACAAGGCTTCTGCGACAGGAACTATTTCTACGGTGGACACTACCGATACTGGCTACAGCCTGACTATCTTGAAAGAAGACGGCACCACAGTAACCGAAGACATTCCAGTGGGGCCTGAGCTCTTGGTGAGCCAGGGTGATGCTGTGACCGCCGGTACAGCGCTAACCGCTAATCCAAATGTGGGCGGCTTTGGCCAAACCGAAAAGGAACTGGTGCTCCAGAGTCCTAACCGCATTAAGGGACTGATTGCTTTCTTGGTTGCAATTAGCCTGTCTCAGATTTTGCTGGTGCTGAAGAAGAAGCAGGTTGAGCGGGTTCAGGCTGCTGAAATGAGCTTTTGAATAGCTGCCGCTTTGAGCAAAGTCACTGAATGCCGTTGAAGAAAAAAGAAGGAGCCTCTGCTTAAAGCTAGGCTCCTTCTTAGTATGTTGGCTTTTACGTTGGGTTATGGGTGGTAGACAAACCCGGCGGAAATTATTTGTTGTGGATAGAGCTGTGGATAGATAGGTGCTGGAGAAGACTAGCTACAAATTATTAAACAGTGCATCAATTTGAGCGTTAGCGCCTAGATCATCAATGTCTTCTTTGTCAATAGTGGCTAATTCTGACGTAGGTAGCGGGGGCGATCGCCTCAATTGATTCGACTGACTCAATTGATTCGGCTGACTGGGGTGAGTCGGGTGAGTCGGGGTCGGAATCTTGAGATCAAAGGGTAGACCTTGATGGAGTTCTACCTGTTTGTAAAAGACGCGGATCGCCTCCGATGGGCTCAGGCCAAGATGGGCAAATACAGACTCGGCGGCGGCTTTAAGATCGGAAGGCATTTTCGATTGAACGACGGCTATAGATGCTCTCGCCTGCACAGTGGTTGGATGCACCTGAGTTGAGTTGAGGATAGGTTCAGTTGAATCCATTGATATTTCACCGATGTTATGTATTAGATATCACGGTTTCCAGGATATGTATGTGATTTTCTTGCAAAGTATTTCGTTGTGACAGGCTAGCCATGGCGATTGCAAGACTAGGCTGGCGTCAGCAGTCGCTGCACCGCATGAACGATAACGTCAGGCTGATCTGTCCAAACGAAATGGCTGCTTTTATCAGCGCTTAGCTGGACGCATTGGGTAGATAGCCCCATTAAATCACGGTGCATTTTGTCTCGGATTGCTTCAATGCTAGCCGAGGGCAGCCATTTTGTGAGCCAAGACGGCTTGAAAAAGTAGCGGGCTTTGATGTTGATAATCGGTAAGTTGCCGAGGTCGTTGGCGACTTGAAGCTGATGGCCGCTGACATTTAGCTGAGCAATTTCGCGCGCCATTGTCAGCCAGTGCTTGGGGCGAGAAAAGCTGCGAAGAATGGGTTTGAGGTGCGCGGCGGGAAACTGCTGAAGCTGCGGCTTGATAGCTTTGAATAAGCCTAGCGCTGCGGCTAAGCGGATGATGCCTAGCGCTGATCCTAAGATGCTGATGACAAAGCCTGAAAAGAAAATAAGCTGCAAAGCTCGCAGGGGCCAAGGCATTTTGAGCAGGGCTTTTTCGTGGAGGCCGTCGGTGAGCACCATGCCGATGACTTTTTCGGGAAAGTGGTGGGCGTACAGCCGCATGTGGTAGCTGCCGAGAGAGTTGCCGATGAGAATATAGGGCGGTTTGATGTGGGCTTGGATCAAGGCTGTGTTGAGTGAGGTGACCTGATGGGCGCTAGTGGGCGATCGCCTACTCACATCGCTCCAGCCATAGCCCGCGCGATCGCACCAGCAAACCGCCGCCAAAGGTGCGATCATCTCTGCCAGCAAATACCCTTCACCCCACCTAGGCTATGGCCTATTACGACTGTCGGCTGAGGCGCGATCGCGGCCTTCATCGCTACATTCTTGGACGGCAAATGCAGTAGATGCAGACGATGGTCGCCCACGTCGATGAGTTGACCAGGCGGAGGCTGCTGATTTTCTTGATAGCAGGCGATCGCCTGATACAGCGCCGTCATGGCCAAAATCGGGAGCTGCCAAAGGCTAAACATGACAGCTCATTGGTAAATTACCGTTATTAAAACGAACGAAACTAAAGCGGACGGTACGTGCGGTAGTTGACGTTTGGGAAAATATTGTCAATTTCTTCGACCTTTTCTAGCCAGCCAGCGTCAATTTTCTCGGCGCGAATATCTTCCCATAGCTTGTTGAAGCGCATCAGGTGCGATCGCGTCCTTCTAATTGCGTAGGGCACCATCGTCCCGGTACGCATAATAAAGGCCCAATCCGAAGCCTGTGCCAGCAGCAGCTCTCTCGCCGCCTGATTGAGCGCCCGCCACTGCAATTCATCCGCCGGTTCGCGTTTCGCCAACTCAATCATCCGCTCCGCCGCTTTGTGCAAATGCGGATAGACCCAAGCGTTTTTTTCATTCAGCCAATATTCATGAAAGCCCTTGTAGCCCCAGCTCGACTGTGACGGCCTTGCCACCTGCTGCGTCGGGTTTGTTTTTAGATAATCGGCCAAATGAGTCATTTCATAAGTGCTTTGATCGTGCCAGCTCTTACGGAAAAAATAATCCAAAAACCACGGCCCTTCATACCACCAGTGGCCATATAGCTCTGCATCGTAAGGCGACACCACAATCGGCTTGCGCTGCATCATATTGTACAAATTGCCGACCTGCTGCTCCCGGTTGAGCATAAAATTGCCCGCATGTTCAGCCGCTTTTTCCTTTGCCCAGTAAGGGTCGTACCACGACTTATCCGAGCTGCTGACGCTTTTACCCGTAATTTTGTGGTACTTGATGCCCACATTTTTGCGCTGACCGTTGGGCATGATATAGGGCTTAATGTATTCATACTCCGCGTCCCAGCCTAAGTCACGGTAAAACTCCCGGTATTCTGAAGCGCCGGGATAGCCGACCTTAGAAGACCACACCTGCTGCGAAGATTCCTGATCTCGCCCAAAGGCAGCCACGCCAGATTCGGTGTAAATCGGGGAATAAGCGCCATAGCGCGGACGCGGACGTGCGTACAAAATGCCGTGACCATCGGTGAGAAAGTAGCGTAGGCCCGCATCGGCCAGCATTCGCTCTAAGCCTTCGTAATAGGCGCACTCCGGTAGCCAAATGCCGGTCGGTCTGCGGCCAAAAT
>QBMP01000132.1:1262-1797 GCA_003242115.1 Phormidesmis priestleyi | reverse complement strand
CAATTTGAGCCCATACCGCTTCGGGGTACATTTTCATTAGCGGCAAATAACCGTGAGTGGCCCCGCAAGTCATAATGTCGAGATTGCCGCTCTCTAAAAATTTTCTAAAGCCCTTGGTCAGATCGCCGCCGTAGTGCTCCCACACTTGACGTACCTGAGCAAATTCTTTGGCGTAATATTCGGCTAAATACTTGATGTGGCCGTTATGAGCGTTGCGCTCTATTTCCATCTCCAGCAGCTCTTCTAGCTGGGTGAGATGCATGTCATAGCGCTCTTGCAAAAGCGGATCGCGCAGCATAGACACCAGCGGCGGCGTCATGCTCATGGTCATTTTGAAGTCAATGCCGTCTCGTTTGAGCCCCTCAAACATCGTTAATAGGGGGACATAGGTTTCGGTGATTGCTTCAAACAGCCATTCTTCTTCTAAAACAAAGTCGCTTTCGGGGTGGCGAACAAAGGGAAGATGGGCGTGAAGAACGAGCGCAACATAACCAATCGACATGGGGAAAGGTGCCTAAAAAAAATAAAAATGAAA
>QBMP01000132.1:0-1252 GCA_003242115.1 Phormidesmis priestleyi | reverse complement strand
TTTCACGGCAGCATAAAAAACGTTCAATTCAGCTCTAATTCAACGCCCTTCGCTTAAGTGATTGTACGGCAAAAGCCTCTGTAACGATGAGCTGAATCTAGGCTGGCGCTTGAGCAATTCTCGAACGAATCTCGGCTAAGTCTCGGCTAAATCTCAGCCAAGTGTAGATAGAGCGGCTAGCGGGTCTGGGCGCAGCGTGGGCTAGGCCGAGACCAAATCAATGACTGCTGGTCATTGCCCCGCCAGCGCATCCAGCCTTCAGTGACGGTCGCGCCAGTCAGTGGCTGACAGCTTGCCGTCGTTGGCCTTGTCACCCGCACCTGCATCCAGTCACCGTCAAAAGCTAAGGGCTCAATCAGGCTGTCGGTAGCGACCAAGCTGAGGATATTGTTGGTGGCTTCGGGCTGCGATCGCAGTGCCTGAGTCGCCTTGCTATCCAAAAAATAAACCACCTTTTGAGTTTCCAAGCGATCCGCCCAGGTTTCAATTGTCAGCGGAATCTGCCCCAAGTTCAGCAGCGAGGTATGCACCCAGGCGCTGCCGCCCGGTGTGTACTGCACCCGCGCCCAGCCATCTGGCCGAATTTCCAGCACTGGAAAGGTGCGCAGCGTGTCATAGGGGCGTACCATCCCAAAGCCTGCATCTCGTCCCATTGCCAAAGGCTCTTGGCCATTGATAATTAGCCAGCCCTGGTAGAGCCAGCCCCAATGCTCACCCTCCGGTGAGACGTACAGCGGCAGTGCCACCGACTCCAGCCAGTCCACGTCATCATTTAGCAGCGGCTCCACATTCAGTGGCCGCATCTGGCCCACACCGACAATCGGCGCGCTGCCTCTCGATAGATCGGTAATGCCAGATAGTACGGGAGAAAACGGCTGAGGTGCTGGACTAGGCAGGGGTGGTGGGGTGAGAGGACTGGCTGGTTCTGCGATCGCTTGACTCACGAGCAGGGAACTTTCTGACTGTTCACTTTCTGACTGTCCATAGGGTTCTGCTGGACTGAGTGCGATCGCTGCATCCGCCAAAGACAGAGCCGCTACCCCCAATACAATTGGCCCTATTACCTGTAGGCAACGCTGCATACAGCGTGAGTTAGAGCGTGATTTGAAATATCGAGGTGACAACAGCAAAGTCATAAGGCTGGTTCTTAAAAAGCGATTGCTCTAGTATTCCTGCAAAGCTCGCTTCCTGCAAATCTGCAAATACGGACATTTGCAGCATTTTCAGCTCGCTAGCGAATCTTACCCAAGCC
>QBMP01000131.1:6616-11273 GCA_003242115.1 Phormidesmis priestleyi | reverse complement strand
ATGCAGGGCGCACCGAGCTAGCTGATAAAGAAGCTAAAGAGCTGGAAATTTTGGCAGAGTATTTGCCTGCTCAGGTTTCGGATGCGGATATTGAGGCGGCTGTCGATGAGGCTATAGCCCAAACCGGAGCCACCAGTATGCGCGATATGGGCAAAGTCATGGAGCCAGTGATGAAAAAGCTACAGGGCCAAGCCGATGGCGGTAAAGTGCAGGCGATCGTAAAGGCAAAGCTAGCAGGAAAATAGTTAGTTGTCGTTTGCTAGCTCATCCCAGAGTTCAGATAAAGGAATTCTCTTGCCTTCCCTAATCTCCTGGAAAGCACGCCTTAAGTCCGAAGTCGGTGAGAGGGTTAGTAGAGCGTGTTAATTCCTAATGCCGCTGAAGCCGCCGTTGATATTCGTAAGCTGCGCGACTATTGCCTTAATCCAGACCATGAGGATAGCAAGCATGAGGCTCGGCTGTTTTCTTCAATGCTTGGAATGAGTGTCAACGATGCTGACGACTTGAGAAAAGTTTTGCTAGAAGTTGTGGCAACGGATGATGCTCAATTAGGACGGCGAGATAGATATAGGCAGCGATATACTTTAGATTTTGAATTTGAATAACAAAATAAGAAGGCAACTTTGCGAAGCGGTTGGATAGTTGAGCATGGCTCTGAGCGTCCAAAGTTGATGATCTGCTATCCCTTGTAGTGAAGGAGTTTTTGACCATGACACCTAATGCGATAAAACTGCTAGACGTAGTGGCTCTGACGGTAGACCTTCTTGATGAAGACTTGTGGCGTGGGCAAGTAGGTACTGTCGTGGAGCTATCGGCTGACGGTGAGGCATTTGAAATGGAATTCAGCGATTCTCCACAGGAGAGGCTGCGCCATCACACTGGCTATACCTATGAGTCACTAGGTTTGCTACCCGATCAAATCATGCTTTTGCACTTTGAGCCAGCTTCACCACAGCAGAAGTCTGAGCTAGTGACAGCATAGGTGTGGCATGTGGTTTGGTTTGGCGATCGCGCACACAGATATGTAAGTTTGTAGGTAAGGCGGCTAAACCAAGCAAACACCTTCGTCTTAGAGAAGAAAACCATGTGCCCCTGTTTATGAGATGCACCTCTTCCTTTTGGGAAAAATTAGTCGCATAGGCAAGTAAATATGATCATTTTGTCTATTTACTGATCAAACTTAGTGAACAGGCAATCATGGCAATGTTTTTGGAGGCGATCTCCAATTTTGGTAGCGCGACAATTAATATTCCGCTGGCCCTATTAGTCGATTCTAGCCACACCGTTTTTTCAACCATTGGAGTTGCGATCCCGGCTGTTTCTGCCCCTCATTTAGCAAGTATCGGACTCTTTAACCATAAAGCAGCAGAACAGGTCTCAAAATCAATCTTTGAAAGTGCGGGCAAAACCTTGACCGGCCACTGGATAGACTGTACTGGGCCATACCAATCTCTCTATCCGCAGGACGTTTCGGTAGGGTGGCACCGGATCAGAAACCATCATTTTTTGACAGATGCCCTCAAAGTTTTCCAGAATCCTGACCTCAGCGTGGTTGATTTTTATAAGCATCTAGGCACTGACATCGTTACTAAAAACGGCCTGCCTATTTTGCCCGAAGAATGCGTACGAAACTTAGCAAGTTTGCTAGGAACAACACCCACCAAGATTGCGCCATGGATATCCTTCAACGTCTTAGACACGGGCGCTAGCATTCTCGCGGTTTCTCACACAGGGTCAAATATTGTCTCAGTAATGAGCGGCACAGCACAGTGGGGAGTAGGCTACGCAACCAATACGTTTGGGGTTGGAGTGCTAAAAATAGCAGCAGGGATGCCTACTCATAATCCAATCCTTATTGGCTGTGGCGCTGCCGACATAGCATGTGGAGCAGTTACCGCACATCAATACTATTCTCAACCATTCTTCTGCGGTGTACCCGTTGCTGAGATTTTGCAATCAGCGACGATTGGAGCAAGTTTGGGCGCAGTTTTGGGTTTGGCAGAAGTTCTTTTCAGCAAAGAACCCAAAACAAATATTACAAAACTTCAGCTACTTGGACAAAGAATTTCTACATCGACACTATTGTCTTCTATGTCTGCAATTAGTGTTCCTTTAGGGATTACAACGTCCTTTGCCTTGACAGGATTCAGCCTTGCCAAACATGCTTCTGACTCTGTGAATCAATCAGTCAAAGCAATTCCGATTAAAGCAGGATTAGCTCATGAGATAGACCAATTTATTGCTAATAAGTACGTTGATTCAGCCGTTATGCAAAAAATGATGGATCATCTTCAGCCTTGTCAGAAAGAGCATTCAGCCTTGGAAGAAGTGATGCTCTCTGCATTAAGACCCGGTCTCAAGCTTAATTAATTATTTTTAAGGACACGACTATGAATAAGCAACAGCGACAGGAATCCGCCAATAGATTGAAAGCAACTTTTAATCTGCTATGGGACAAGGCAATTGAATATAATGAGGCAGCAGGACAGAAAGAAACTGTTTCTTATAGAGATATCGTGCGCATTGCTGATGCCATTCGTTCAGCAGGCAACACAATTCTTGGGTTAAATGGTCTCCCACATCAAATTGATACAGGTCTCAAGTTTGCCTGTGCTGCCTTAGATCCTAATAAGGTAAGAGCAAAAGAAACTCTCAAACAAGGTCTATGCGGCTTAAATGGAGCCGGGGGTCTAGCTCTCGCGGCAGCTTGTTTAGGTCAATTAATGAATCCCGGAATATGGGCAACGGTGGTGGCATTTTTTCTGGGAGGAATACCAGGAAGCCCCTTACCTGTGGTTGGAATCGCCGCTGGCCTCGTCATCGCAGCAGGTGCAGTATATGCAGCTTTCCAAAAAATGCCTCCTAATGAAAGAGCCGCTAAAGCTCACGATTGCGTTATGAAAGGCATTGACAACTGGGTAGAGTATGGCTCTAAAGAGATGCCTGTTTCACTTAAAGATATCAAAGCATCCGTAGGCAAAAATGCGGCTCAGTATAGCCTCTCTCCTCGCGACTATCAGGCATCTTTTTCACTTATGATGAATGTTGCTCACGCAGACGGCATTTTGGTTGCGGCTGAGCGCTCGGTTGTTACATTATTTCTCGAAGGCACTGAAGTTGAAAAACGATTGAATCGCTCTGAAGCCATTGAGAAAATCAAACAGCTAGGCACAAGCAAAGCCTCTGAAATTATTGATTGGTGTTTTCAGGTTGCTAGCGCCGATGGCGTATTTCACTCAAAAGAAGTGGAAACTTTGCAGCGCTATTGTCAGGCACTAGGTATAGACTTTGACACGAAAGCGAAAATCTATGGTCTCTAGGGTATTGCTGCGCGGAGCCGATATCGTCCCCGATAAAAGGTTGTGACCTTCAAAGGCTGATCATGGGGTAGTGCTTGAGGCGATCGCACAACCGCTAAAATAAAAGCGTCAACTGGATGGTGTAACCCATGAAAGCTGAGACAATGCCGCCCACCATTACCAATCCTTTAGCAGAGCAGCCAGAGCAGCGCGTTCGACTCGAAGGCGTTAGCTGGCAGCAGTACGAATCCTTGCTCTCCACACTCGGCGAAGATTTTCCTGCCCTACGTCTGAGCTATCTGCACGGCACGTTAGAAATCATGACCAACTCCCCGCTGCACGAAGAGCTTAAGACCCTTATTGGTATGCTCCTTGAAGCCTACTTTCAAGAAACCCGCACTCGTTTTCACGGCATTGGCTCAGCCACCTTTCGCGAAGCTGCAAAGCAGCGTGGACTAGAACCCGATGAATGTTACTGCATAGGCGGAAAAAAAGAATTTCCAGACCTTGCGATTGAAGTCGTTCTCAGCAGCGGCCTTGTCGATAAACTCTCTATCTACGAAGGCTTAGGCGTTACAGAAATATGGGTGTGGGAAAATAAAGCGTTTACCTTATACCATCTTCGCCCAAACGGATACGAACAAATTGCTGCCAGCGAACTACTTCCCAACTGCGATATCAACCTTTTAGCTCAACATGTCAAACCTCAAGACCAATTTGACGCTGTTATGAGCTATCGAGATGAACTCAGAGGATAATCGATAGAAAAGGCATAGGGTACTGTGCCTATTAAAAAGATTTAGCGTAGGATTTTGACCTATCTATCAGAAAGCGTTTGCACATACTGCCATGACAAATATTACCATCAAGTCCTTAGAGCCCCAGTTAGCTCAACGCCTTCAGCAGCGGGCGATCGACAATGGACGAACTATTGAAGCAGAAGTTGCCAGTATTCTCGCCAGTGCCCTGATTCCAGAAAAAGCTGAAGAAAGCGCTTTAGATCTTGCGACCGCTATCAAGCAACGCTTTGAGCCGCTTGGAGATTTCGATATTCCTGAAATTCCTAGAGAACTTATCCGTACGCCTCCTCTTTTTTAGACATTCATGATTATCCTGGATACCAACGTATTGTCGGAGCTGATGAAGCCAGAGGGTTCCGAACTCGTTGCGATCTGGGCTAAAGCACAATCGAGAAGCCGCTTATTTATTACAACTATTACTCAAGCAGAGATTCTATACGGCATTGCTATTTTGCCTGAGGGTTTACGAAGAGAGCGCCTTCACAACGCGGCTACAGCCCTATTCAAAGAAGATTTCAATGACAAAATTCTACCCTTTGGACAAAGCGCTGCCGAGCA
>QBMP01000131.1:5140-6606 GCA_003242115.1 Phormidesmis priestleyi | reverse complement strand
ACTGTTGCCTCTGATCGCCGCCGTAGGGGTAACCCTATTTCTCAATTCGATGCGCAAATAGCTGTTATTTGCCTAGCTCATCAAGCAAGTATCGCAACTCGAAACGTTAAAGACTTCGCCAATTGCCGTATAAACGTTATCGACCCATGGAAGGCATAGACACTTAAGAACAGTCTGAAAAATTGTAAGCGCTCACAGCAGATTTCTAATTACTACTTGTGATAGCTGCCGTTTTGTAGAATGGTTTTGGCTCTGTATAGCTGCTCGACTAGCATGAGCCTTGCGATTTCATGGGGAAAGGTCATGGCGGATAGGCTGATCATGGGGTGGTGCTTGAGGCGATCGCACACTCCCTCAGCTCCCCCAACAAACAGCACTAGCGTCCCAAAAGCCTCTTCACCCAACCACCGCGCAAACTCTATAGAATTATATTCCTTGCCAAATTCGCTGAGCACGACAAGTCGATCTTGATCCTTAATCAGGCTCTCTAGCTTATTTGCCTCTTTCTCTAACCCCGCGTCTTTTATTTCAATAATTTCTAGCTCAGGCAGCCGCTTCACATACAGCGCAATCCCCGCTTGCAGCCAAGGCTTCTTGACCTTACCCACCGCAATAATTTTAACCTTTGGAAAACTCTGGCTCATAGAAGCGTTTTTTTAGCTGGCGGTCGGGTTCATTTTTCTCTCTAACCACGAAAATGCCTGGGATGCTATCACATTCAAAATTAGGTAGATCAGGGCAACCGTGAGCAAAATCTCAAAGGATCGGAAAGTGGTTGCGATAATGAGCTGCCCCTGACGAAATAGTTCCTGATAGCCGATGACCGCTACCAAACTTGTATCTTTAAGCAGCGTGATAAATTCGTTGCCCAATGGTGGAATCATCCGGCGCAACGCCTGCGGAAAAATTACGTAGCGCATCGTTTGATTAGGGCCAAGGCCGAGTGATTCCGAGGCTTCTTTTTGCCCCGTTTCAATAGATTGAATGCCCGCCCGCACAATTTCCGAAAGATAAGCTGCCGAGTTGAGGCTTAGCCCCACAATCGCCGCCGCCCACTGGCTAAAGGTAAAGTCAATGCCAACAGATCGAAGCACAGAGGGGACGCCAAAGTAAATAATGAATAGCTGCACCAGTAGCGGTGTGCCTCTAAAAAAATCGACGTAAGCCCTGGCTAACAGCCGTAGCGGTGTAATTTTTGAAAGCCGAGCGATGCCGATTGCGATGCCGCCAATCGATCCTAGTGCAGTCGCGATCGCCGTGAGCTGCAAGGTAATCAAAGCGCCTCTTAAGAGGACAGGCAGCACACCGAGAATAAAGCTTAGGGTTTCATTCACAAGAAAAATTCCAATAAAAAGCTGGGCAATATTTCAGCCCAGCCCTCCGGCTATAGCCGACAGATCTATCCGTTACTGAAGGATCTTTCAGCCGCTAATCGCCTGAGCGCTAGGCAGGTTTAGACTATTTTT
>QBMP01000131.1:0-5130 GCA_003242115.1 Phormidesmis priestleyi | reverse complement strand
CTCTGAGCCAATCCACTTTTTATAGAGAGTTGCATAGGTGCCATCGGCTTTGAGTTCGGCAATGGCCTGATTGATCGCCTCAGCATTCTCAGAGCCTTGGGGTAATGCAATGCCGTAAGATTCATCGGTGAGGATTTGGCCGACGACTTCGACCCCTGGAATATTACCGCTTTTAACGGCTTCTGCCGTGGCTGGCGCATCGTTAATCACGGCATCGACATTGCCATTAGCCAGCTCTTGTAAGGCTAAGGGTGCAGAATCGAAGGTCGTCACCGTTGCATCAGCGACGCTGTTGGCAGTTGCGGCTCCAGTGGTGCCAATCTGCACGGCGAGCCGCTTTCCTTTGAGGTTGTCAATGGTTTTGATGCCTTCTGGGTTGCCTTTCGCGACTGCGATCGCCAATCCCGCTGCAAAGTAAGGATCAGAAAAATCAACCGTCTGTTTGCGCTCATCAGTAATGCTCATCCCGCTGATGGCCGCATCAATGGTGCCACTTTGCAAAGCCGGAATCAGGCCATCAAAAGGCAAGCTTTGGAAATCAATAGTCTTGCCTGCCTTTTCGCCAATAGCATTCATCAAATCAATATCAAAGCCTTCTAATTCGCCACTCTGGTTCGTCGATTCAAACGGCGGAAAGGCTGGCTCTGTCCCTACCGACCAAGTGTTATCATCTGCGCCCCCGCCCCCGCAGGCTACCAATAGCCCTGCTGTACACAGGCCCAGCATCATCGATCTCAAAAAAGCAGAGCGCGTCACGTTTTTCATCATCATCCTTTAACCTAAACCTCACAATCATTGACGGTAAGCACTGATAGACGTGCAGGAATTTTACCTGCACTTAACCTACTAGATCTGCGTAGCAGCGCTAATAAATGCGGTAACTTTCTTTGCAAAACACACCCGTCCCGTTACTTATACGTTGAGACTGGTCACAAAAAAGAGACTAATGTTACATCTGAACAATTGATAAAAGGTAGGATGCTACTCTTTTGGGATGCCTTTTTAAAGTTCTATCTGGCCATCGTTGATGACAGCCGCCACCGATATGCCTACCGAGATCCCAAAATCCACTTCAGAAATGCCCGCTATCGTCGCTACCAACCTACAAAAAAAGTTTGGTGAACTCTCGGTACTCAAAGGCATCGACTGTCAAATTCCCCGGGGCGAAGTAGTTGCTATTATCGGCTCGTCCGGCTGCGGCAAAAGCACCCTGCTGCGCTGCTTCAACCGGCTAGAAACTATCAGCGGGGGGCAGCTCATCGTCGATGGCATTGATTTGTCCAAAGCCGACCTCAGCCGTCGTCGTCTGTTAGAGCTGCGGGCCCACGTAGGGATGGTTTTTCAACAGTTCAACCTGTTTCCTCACCTGTCCGTCTTACAAAATCTGTGCCTTGCCCCCAAAAAGGTGCTAGGCGCGTCTCATCAGGAGAGCGAAAAGACTGCTAAGTTCTATCTCAATAAGGTCGGGCTCAGCGAAAAGATAAACAGCTTTCCCGACCAGCTATCAGGCGGACAAAAGCAGCGGGTTGCTATAGCCCGCGCCCTCTGCATGAAGCCCGAAATCCTCCTGTTCGACGAACCCACCAGCGCCCTAGATCCCGAACTCGTCGGTGAAGTATTGCAGGTGATGCAGCAACTCGCCCAAGAAGGTATGACGATGGTAGTGGTTACTCACGAAATGCAGTTCGCCCGCGAAGTCGCTAGCCGCGTGATGTTTCTCAACAAAGGTCAGGTAGAAGAATCAGGTAATCCTCGTGAAATTTTGAGCAACCCGCAAAGCGAACGGCTACAGTCATTTTTGAGCCGTATAAATATGGTGCTTCCTACTTAGCAGGTAATGCGTGCGTAAGTCAAAGACAGTTGTTCCTCGTGGCATTGGCGCGATCGCCTACCGCTTCAAACAAGCAAGCCGCGCCCTTCCTGCCAAAGCATGGTCTCAGTGGTGGAAAACGCTAGCAGTTGGGCTAGGCATTAGCGCCTTGAGTGTCTATATCATGACTCGCTTGGCTATGCGCTGGGAGACGCAGGGTCTACAAGCCTGGGATGAAAAATGGCTGCTGATCATGCGCAATTACAGTCCGCTCTCCTTTAACCAAGGGATTACTTGGCAATCACCTGGCAATTTGGTGGGGATGCTGCCCGTATTTTTTACCCTGACCGCGCTCACCGCTTGGTTCAAAAAGCCACTCATTGCCGCAACGGTTGTGGTGACTTATCTAGGGCAGTTCGCGTTGGTTTGGATTAGCTGGGGAATGTGGAGCCGCGATCGCCCCAACCTCATTGCTAATGGCATCGCCGCGCCAAGCCTGCACTCTTTCCCATCAGGGCATGTCGTTGTCGTCATGACGGTATACGGTCTAATTTTCTATCTGTGGTTCCGCACCTCTCGCAGTGGGTTAGAGAAATTATTTGCGATCGCCTTTGCGACCCTTTGGATCAGCTTAATTTCCCTCTCCCGGCTCGCCTTAGGCGCTCACTGGCCTAGCGACATTATCGCCGGTTTCATCACAGGCACGCTCTGGCTCATCACCGTCACCACCGCACTCGAAAAAGCCACCCGCATTTGCCAAAAAAATCACCCCAAAAAATTGTCTTAACCTATAGCGGATCAATGCTGCGATACCTAGCCTGAAATCCCATATGGACGCCATAGGCAATAAACCCAAGTCCCAGCGTCGCCAGTATCCATTCATCCGCAGGATTATTATTAAAAACTTCCAGCGCGGCCTCAGTCGTTTTAATCATGTCAGAATTAAAACTCCAGGCCGCACGGATAGCAAAAAATCCAATCACGATATACACCACACCTCTAGCGGCAATGCCCACTCGTCCGGCGATGGTTGCCCAAGTTTTCTCAACGTCGCTCATATTGCGCAGCTTTAAGCGCTTGCGAAATTCAGCCTTAATCGCTCGATATAGGTAATAGCAGCCAATTCCGCAAAAAAGCAGCCCGCCTGCCCCCACCAGCCACCGGCCAAAAGGCCTGTGCATAACGTCAAACGCCCATTGCTGAGCCGTTTTTCCGTCCCCGTCCGGAGAGGCCGTCAAAATTTTCACCGCGCTATAGGCCACACCGGCATACGCTAGCCCGCTACAGGCGTAGCTAAACCGTCGCGCAATGTCTGAGGGTTCCCGACTGCTGCTGTGCTCAGGGTCTAAAAAAGCTTGAATAAATCGCCACATGACATATCCCATCAGGCTAAAAGCCATCACTGATATCAGGATTCTGCCAAAGGGTTGGGCTGCGATCGCTCTTAACGCACCTGTCGAGCCCACCGTTTCCCCCGACGTAAAATCAAACGCTTCCAACAGCGCTAGCAAGCCACTGCTGCCATAGACAACTCCTTTCGCCGCATAGCCAAACCTGGCGTAGTACTCAATCCAACGCTCGTGAGCCTGATCGGGCTTGACCATAAAAAAACCGATAGGGAAAACAGTCGTGTGATGCTACAGCATATGGCTCTGTCCTACTGTCTGTCCTCAATCTAGAGCGTGAAGCTATTAGCTTTTTAAGCTGCTGAAGTACATAAATGAAACACGCTGATCGCCTTATGGTTGCTTCACATGTCGGGGATCGCAATATCAATACCGAGTTCATCTTTTACCCAGTTGATAATCTGCTGACGTTCACCGTTCATTAGATAAAAACGCCCGGTCTCTCTCATCCGCTGATGGATATCCTCCATATCACACTGGGTAAGCAGTTCAGCGGTTTGGCCAATATCGCACAAAATGTCGTCTTTACTTTCTTGCGATAGCTGACCGTAAAGGTACCGGCTAATCTGTTTCTCCAATCGGTTGAGGGTATACGCATCTGCCGCTTCTAGCCTGCCTTGCCGCTCTTTTGCAATGGGTTCTCCAGCGACCATTCTGGCGTAGTCAATATCCAACATGTCCAGCCGAACGATTCTAGGCTGATAAGTCGTAAGCAGTTTTTCTTCAAACGCTAGCTTTCCGGCAAGGCTTGCAGCAACCGGAATGGCACAAGCCTATTGCAATTGCCTATCTATAAGTATCTCCCCGTTTCCTAAATTAACTTTACGCATCAATTCGCATACTTAAATCCAGCCAGGGCGATCGCGTAATCGGCGCACTGCTAGAAATATAGTCAACGCCCGTTTCTGCAACCCCGCGAATCGTCTTCAGCGTGATATCGCCCGACGCCTCAATCTTAATATTTTGATTTGCCGCGCGAATTTTGCCGACAGCCGTACTCATCGTGGCTAACGGCATGTTGTCTAGCATGATGATGTCCGCTTTGTGAGCTATAGCTTCAGCCACCTGCTCCAAGCTCTCCGTCTCCACCTCAATCGTAATCGGATAGGGAATGCGCCCTCTAATCGCCATCATTGCTTTGCCAATTCCACCTGCCGCCGCAATGTGATTGTCCTTAATCATCACCCCGTCATCCAACCCTAGCCGATGATTTCGCGCCCCCCCTACATAAGCTGCATACTTTTCGAGCAGCCTCATACCGGGCGTCGTCTTCCGCGTATCCACTAGCTGCGTAGGCAACTCGGCAATCGCATCTGCATACTGTCTAGTCGCAGTCGCGATTCCGCTGAGACTCATCGCTAAATTAAGCGCTACGCGTTCCCCAGTCAGTAAGGTCGAGAGCTGGCAGCTGATGCCAGCAATTTTAGTGCCTTTTTGAATGCGATCGCCCTCCGCCACTGCCGCGCAAAATCTCACATCGCTGTCTAATAAAGCAAAAACGCGTTCTGCAATCGGTAGCCCTGCAATAACCCCCTCTTCTTTAGCGATCCAATCAGCCCTCCCCCCCACACAGGCAAGTTCACCGAGTCCATCCGTCGTCTTATCCCCTCGCCCGATGTCCTCTTTCAACCAATCCGCTAACAGCTCATCCAAAACTATCCAGCTCGGCAACATATCTTCCCTTCTAAAATAACGACTGTAAATTATTCCAGCATAAAGCTAGATCAGCTACAGCCTTTATGTATCCAGGACTACCGAGGTTTACCCAGGAAAATTTATATCGGCAAAACCGCCAAATTGACCCATGAAACGCCCAGATAAACCAATTTAAAAAGCTGTAATCCTTTCGGACAGAGGATTACAGCCTTCCCAAAAATATTTTTCAAAAAAAGGTTGACACTATCTAACAAAGGG
>QBMP01000130.1 GCA_003242115.1 Phormidesmis priestleyi | reverse complement strand
GTTTTAATCGATACGGGTGCAACGACGCTTTGCTTGCCTGCTAAGGTGATTGAAAAGCTGGGACTAGAGCTTTTGAGAGAAGTTGACGTAGCAACGGCCAATGGTTTTAGTAAGGCGCGGGTTTTTCAAGATGCCAAGATTTCTCTGTGTGGCCGAGAAGGTACCTTTGAGTGTTTAGAGCTGCCGGGTGGGCAGAGCCCTCTGCTAGGTGTGATTCCACTGGAATTTTTGGGAATAGAGTCCGACCTTCGCAATCAAACTTTGAAAGTGCTGCCGGATCATTCTGCCAATACCTATTTGACGATTCTTTAGCACCTTAAAAAAAGAGCCTTAAAAAAGAGCCGTAGAGAAAGAGCTTTCAAAAAGAGCTGCAAAGAAAGGACTATGATAGGTCAGATCAAAGCAGCGAGATTAGGAGCGACGTCATGTTTGGTTTAGGCGTGCCAGAAATAGTCATTATTGGCATTGTGGCGATTGTTGTCTTCGGGCCGAAGCGGATTCCTGAGCTAGGAAGTGCGCTCGGCAAAACCCTCAGAAGCTTCAGAGAGGAGATGGACAATCCTGATACCGAAGATGAAGAATTCTTCGACGGCGATGAGGATGATCGGCCGTAGCTGATCATCCGTCAGCTTTTTAGCGGGTCAAATATCTAGCCGCTGATAAACTTTTTTCAAATTCCGCAGCTGATAGTCAGGATTGAAGCACTCAGTGAGTTCTTCACTAGATAGCTTGGCGCTTACTTCCGGGTCAGCTTCTAGCAGCTTTTGAAAGTTGCCGCCGGGTGTATTCCAGGCTTGATGGGCGTTGCTTTGCACGATTCGGTAGGCGTCTTCACGGCTGATACCTTTATCTACCAAGGTCAGCAGTACCCTTTGGCTAAAGACGACGCCGCCATAGAGGTTCATATTGCGCTGCATGTTTTCGGGGTATACCAGCAGGCTTTTAATCAGCTTGGTGGTTTCGACCAGCATGAAATGGGTGAGAATGCAGCTATCGGGGAAAATCACCCGCTCGACGGAGCTGTGAGAAATGTCGCGCTCGTGCCATAGGGCCACGTTTTCAAGGGCCGCTATAGCATTCGCCCGCAAAATCCTGGCCATGCCCGTCAACCGCTCTGACTTAATGGGGTTGCGCTTATGTGGCATTGCCGAAGAGCCCTTTTGACCTTTCGCAAAAAATTCTTCTACCTCCAGCACATCAGTGCGCTGCAAGTTGCGGATTTCTACTGCAAAGCGCTCAATCGATGCCCCTAGCCCCGCTAAGGTCATGATAAATTCGGCATGGACATCGCGCGAAATTACTTGCGTAGAGGCGGTGTCGGGCTTTAGGCCCAAGAGCTGACAGGTGATTTCTTCGACTTCTGGGTCAATGTTGGCATAGGTGCCGACCGCGCCAGAAATTTGGCCGACGGCGATTTCGCCTTGAATGCGGGTGAGGCGTTCGCGGTGACGCTGCATTTCAGCTAGCCAGCCTGCGAGCTTAAAGCCAAAGGTCATCGGTTCGGCGTGGATGCCGTGCGATCGCCCAATCATCACCGTGTCTCTGTGCTCTTGCGCCTTGTAGCGAATTGCCTGAATCAGATTTTCCACATGGGTCAAAATCAGCTTATGGCTGGCGACAATTTGCAGCGATAGCGCCGTGTCCAGCACATCAGAGCTGGTCATGCCGAGGTGAATGTAGCGGCCTGCATCGCCGACATACTCGTTTACATTTGTGAGAAAAGCAATCACGTCGTGGTGAACTTCGGCTTCTATCTCAAGAATGCGCTCAACGTTAAAATTAGCTTTAGCCTTGATCGTTTCTACCGCTTCGAGTGGAATGCGTCCTAGCTTTGCTTGAGCTTCACAGACGGCAATTTCTACCTCTAACCAAGTCTGAAATCTGTACTGGTCAGTCCAAAGGTCGCCCATTTCGGGCAGCGTGTAGCGTTCTATCAAGGGGGCTCTATTACCTCAAGCAACTTGGCCATTTTATCGGGTATGGGCCGCTCTCACATGACTTTCTGCAAAATCATCTGGATTGATGCGGCAGTTATTGGGATCGCTATCAGCTAGTCGCCCGTTATTTTGCCGTTATTTTAAGAGTCTCATGACAATAGATATTCCTTACACAGACGCTTCTCAAGCTTTCATGACCCTGTACGCTGCGGCTAAACCCAGCCTGCGGTTCATGGCTTTATCGCTCAAGATATTTGGCAAATTCAGTCGCTGTTAGTGATGGGAGTAGTGTTTGGCGCGATCGCACTCATCTACTGGCCGCTCAACGATTGCTGCTATAGGGACTGTCGCTGTGGCACTAAGGCGGCGGCGGGCGATCGCCGCTGCGATTGAGGAGTTGATTCAGAGAATTCCTGCATCACCATCCAAATGAGCTTAATAGCCACCACAGACAGGCCACCAATTATTCCTAGTGTCAGCACGAAATGTGGTACGTGCACCATCACCAGCGCAACGCCAACAATCATCAGAGAAAGAATACTTTTATCCATCAGAGATTAAGCCTTACTGGTGAAGCTTTCAAGCTACTCCCTTATAGTAGCGATTAGCCTGGGGAGCAATACCGAACTAGATGAAACCTTAGTAAGCCTTAATGTCACAGATCACATCTTAATAAAACGCAGTGAATTCGTGCGATCGCCGCCTATTAAAGATCCTCTGGCTGCATCCCCGAAATCACTGGGGCGGTGTTGCTGAGCTTCAGCTCAGGATGATCGGCTTCTGTTTGGCGGCAGTTCCACTCATTTTTAAAGAGCAAAACCGGGCGGTTATAGCTATCTTTGACAGTGGCGGTATTGAAAAAGCGGGCTGCTTTCTCTAGCGCTGGCCAACCGCCCGTGACCCAGCGCGCCACGCTGTAGCCAATGGGCTCTAGCAGCGTTTCGACATTGTATTCATGTTTGAGTCGAAACTGCACGACTTCAAACTGAAGCTGACCCACTGCTGCCAAAATCGGGTCGCGCCGCGATTCATTCGCGGAGTACATGATCTGCACTGCGCCTTCTTCTCGCAGCTCAGATACGCCTTTGCGAAACTGCTTGAACTTAGAGGGGTTGGGGTTTTTGAGATAGGCAAAGATTTCGGGCGAGAAGAAGGGAATGCCTTCGTACTCCATTTTTTCGCCCTGATAAATCGTGTCACCAATGGCAAATACGCCGGGGTTGTTGAGGCCAATGACGTCGCCGGGGTAAGCAACTTCTAGTGATTCTCGGCCTTGGCCAAAGAGCTTTTGAGGGTGCGAGAGCCGGACGCTTTTGCCGGTGCGGGCGTGGTTGACGACCATGTCTTTTTCAAATTTGCCGGAGCAGACGCGGATAAAGGCGACGCGATCGCGATGCCGAGGATCCATATTCGCCTGGAGCTTAAAAATAAAGCCCGAAAAATCTTCCTGAGTTGGCGGCACCAGGCCAATGGTGCTGTCGTGTGGCCCTGGCTTCAGTCCGTAGTCTAAAAACGCTTCTAAAAATAGCTCTACGCCAAAGTTGGTCATAGCGCTGCCAAAAAAGACGGGCGTCATTTGACCGGCATGAACCATCTCTAGATCTAACGTCGGGCCGATTTCATCCAGCATCTCTAGCTCTTCGAGAAACTGCTGGTATAGCTCTTCGCCGATTAAATCCGGTAGGCGCGGATCATCTAGCGTCAGCACGGTGTCTTTGGCTTCTTTACTGCCGTGGGCGTTGCGCTCAAACAGGTGCACCTGCTGCTTGCGCCGGTCGAATACGCCTTTGAAGCGATCGCCCGTCCCAATCGGCCAGTTCACCGCATACGTCGTTAGCCCCAGCTCCTGCTCAATTTCATCCAATAGCTCCAATGGCTCACGCCCAGGCCGATCCAGCTTATTAAAAAAGGTAAAAATCGGCATATCGCGCATCCGACACACCTCAAACAGCTTCCGAGTCTGTGGTTCTAGCCCCTTCGCGGCATCTTCCAGCATCACCGCATTATCAGCCGCCGCCAATGTACGATACGTATCTTCACTAAAGTCTTGGTGACCGGGCGTATCGAGCAGATTTATCCGGTAGTTGTCATAGCTAAATTGCAGCACCGTCGACGTAATCGAAATTCCGCGCTGCTGCTCCAATTCCATCCAGTCAGACACCGCATGGCGCTGCGCCCGTCTCGCCTTGACCGAGCCTGCCTCATGAATGGCTCCGCCGTACAGCAGTAGCTTCTCAGTCAGCGTTGTTTTACCCGCATCGGGGTGAGAAATAATCGCAAAGTTGCGGCGCTGCTCTACAGCGGCGGCAATTTCACGGTTGGGCGAAAGGGTGGTGACCATGAATGACTAGCTAGCTTAATCCAATAATTGTAGTGCTTTGTGTAGAGCAGATGCTTGGCTAGTGCTTTTGAACCATATGGAGAGATGAGGGGGAACTAAAACTTTATCAATTCTAATAAAAATCAGGGAATACCCTCATTTAGGGATATGTGATCTTTTTGCTAACGCTTCTTAGACTCTGAGAGATTTATCAGACTCTATGGTTTTTGATCTTAAAGTTACAGTGCCAATGATTAGTAGGCCGCGCTTTTGGTTTTCTTTTCAGAGTTGCCTTTTTGACCTGCTTTCAAATGTGCCTTAGAAAATGGAAATTAATAGGCTGATAGCGATCAGGATAGCTGACGCTAGTGGCACCGCATTTTTTCGCCACCAGGGAATCCGGTAAATTTCTGAGCGGGTTGGCTCTAGCTGGGTTTGAATGTTTTGATAGAGCGTGCAGCTCATGGCTTGGGGGCGATTGGGAAAGTTGCAGGTGTTGTCAGCGTGGTAGGTGCAGGTATTGCACAAGGGTTCGGTGCCTTCTGCTCTATAAAGCGGCATTCCAGGATGTCCGTGGGCTTTGAGGGTGAAGCCGCAATCAGGGCAGTTAAGGGCGTCAGCGGCAATGGCGCGATCGCATCGAGGGCAGGCAGAACGAGCAGACATAGCGCAGCCAAGCCTTGCTTGGACGATGGGGCAGTGCATTTATCACTATGCATCTTATGGATATGAACTAGATATGAATTCAAGGATAGCCAATTGATCTGAGCTTGACTAAGCTGTAGATGATCTCGCCATTCGGTAAACCGCCCGCTGTTAATCAAGCTGAAGGCTCAATAGTTTGCCAAAATGGAAGCATAATTCTGTGTTTGGACTTAGCTAATGGACACTTCTAATTTACTCAGACAGCTTTTAATGTTGGGCATTGGCACTACTTCGCTAGTGGCTGAACGGGTAAAGCAAATGAGTGAAGAGTTGGTGCGTGACGGCAAGCTTGATCCGGAGCAGGCCAAAGGCTTTGTCGATGATTTTATGGCGCAGTTCAACATTGACCAAGGCACATTAGAAAAGCAAATGCAGCGGCAGGTGCGCAATATTATGCAGGATCTGGGTGTGCCTCGTCAGGCAGAAATGGATGAACTGCGCGGGCGGCTAGATCGGCTAGAGCGTCAGCTTAGAGATTTGGAAAATAAGCAGTGGCGGTAGTGATTTTGTGGCCAAAGGGTAGCGTGAGCGGCTAGATCACCGTCCAGATTACCGTCCAGAACAGCTAAAAGCGTCGTACACTACTCAAGCAACTAGCGCGTTCGATTGAGATCTCGTTCGATTAAACCCATTCGATTAAAACCATGAGAGAAATATTGATTAGTTTGGGGGTTGTTGTAGCTTGCTGCGCAGTGCTAATAATTGCCCAGTTTACGGGCGGTGATAGTGAAAGAGCGATCGCCGAAAGGGCCGACAACACCGCCTTACAAACCCCTGCTGCGCAAACTGAAACGCTGATTGCTCAAGGCAGCGCCAGCGATTTGCTCACGGGCAGTCAGACCCCCGAAAACGCAACCCCCGAAAACACAACAGGAGACGCAATGGCTGGCGAAAATGCAGCGGCTGAAGAAAATATTATCACGACAGATTCTGGCTTGCAGTATGTCGTTATTACCGAAGGAGACGGGGCTGCGCCTCAAACCGGCAGCCGGGTGTTTGTGCACTATGTCGGCACTTTAGAAGATGGCACTAAGTTTGATAGTTCGCGCGATCGCGGTCGTCCGTTTGATTTTGTCTTGGGTCAAGGCCAAGTCATTAAAGGCTGGGATGAAGGTGTGGGCATGATGAAAGTGGGCGATCGCCGCAAGCTGATCATCCCGCCCGATCTGGGCTATGGCGCGCGCGGTGCAGGCGGCGTCATTCCGCCCAATGCCACCCTGATTTTTGACGTAGAGCTGCTGCGCATCGGCGGCTAGATCTTTCATAAAATCTTTGGCCTCTATTTGGCCTCTATTTGGCCTCAAGCCATTCTTAGGCCATCTCAGGCCCTTGACCAAAACAGCAGTTTATATCTGCTGCGGTCGGGGGCTTTTTGCATGGTTGTTCGGCTTGAGTTCGTTTTTTGCTTGCTTGCGTAGAAAAGCTGAATATGATCGCAATTTGATACTTCCTGAGTGGCTAGGGGGAATTTTTA
This sequence comes from Phormidesmis priestleyi, assembly GCA_003242115.1. GTDB lineage: Bacteria > Cyanobacteriota > Cyanobacteriia > Phormidesmidales > Phormidesmidaceae > Phormidesmis > Phormidesmis priestleyi_A. The sequence goes on along the minus strand of QBMP01000130.1, from coordinate 4,866 downwards.
ATTGAGGACACAAAGCGCCTAGGGCTAGGAATTTGCGTGCTTGGTTGTTTAATTATGTTTTAGGGCCATGACTGCCACCCAGCTTTCTTTGTTAGATCAGGCCAAAACCGGAAATCCGAGTGCGATCGCCGCGCTGATGAACCTCACCCTTAGCAAACAGGGCTCTCAGGTCAAAGTAAAGTGCCAAAGTGGCGACTATAAGCTGCTGGTAGAGTCGGTAGAAATTCCGGATAAATCTCCCACCGTGCGGTGGATTCTGCAAGGTTTAGAGAAGCTAGCGATTCCTGAAATGCGCACCGTCGAGATTTACGGCAAGTCGCAGCAGAGCGCTAAGCCCAACTGGCAGCACAGCGCTCAGTTTCTGCCTGACGATGGCAGCAAACCTCAAGCTCAGCCCGTTCAGCCCTCAAGTACAGCAACCGCTACGGTTGCTGTTATGGCCTCTGTCACTATCCAAAAGGATGAAGCCCCGCTGGATCTAAGCGAACAGTGCTTTACCCGCAATCAATCTCTGCTCTCTGGCAATCTTACCTTGCCCTCCAAATCTGTTATTAAGTGGGTGCTGGCGTTTGTTGAACTAAGCAATGCCCAGAAAACAGAAGCGCTACCTCACATTGATCTCGCTTTACGCAAGTCCACATTGCCTGCTGATGACAGCCTCAGCGCTGCTACCCAAGCGTGGTTTGCACAGTTAATTGCGCTTGAAGGCCCCGATATTCGCAAAGCCTCCATTTGGCTCAGCCGCTATTGCCTCAATCCTCAGGCCACCATTCAACAACTTTCACCGACTGCCTTTGGAGAGCCGTCTGCTTCCGCTTCATCGCAGCCGGGATTAGGCAATAGCTCACGGCCTGCTCAGACTGCTGAAAACATGGCTGAATCTCCTTTCCCGCCGTACGCAGGGCCGACAGGAAAGCCTCCTTCGGCGCAGGCTCACGCCCGGATTGTTGCCGCTAGTGAAGGCCGTCGTCGCTTTCAGCTTCAGATCTCATGAGTCTAATGAGCCAAAACAGTTCTCAGAACCCGCGAGTAAGTCAGCTTGATGTGATGGCGAGGCAAGGAGACGTTGGGGCGATCGCTTTTTTGCACAGTGCACCTTGGCCATGCAGATTGCTAGTGATGGAGCTGCGATCGCTCACTTCATTGCCTAACCTTCAGAGCGTCAGACTTCAGAAAAGAGATAGGCTCATACGGTTAGTCCCGACTAGACAGATCCGACGCACGATTAAGAAACTGCGTAAACTCTGGCTGAAACAACAACTTCACCGTGCCAGTTGGCCCATTACGATGCTTGGTCAAAATAATTTCAGCAATGCCGCGATCTGGCGTATCTGGATCGTAATACTCTTCTCTATAAAGCATCATAATCAAATCTGCGTCTTGTTCTATCGCGCCAGATTCTCTGAGATCGGACATCATCGGGCGTTTGTTGGTACGTGATTCTACGCCACGGCTAAGCTGAGAAAGGGCGATCACAGGTACGTTGAGTTCACGGGCTAGACCTTTGAGCGATCGCGTCATCTTAGACAGCTCTTGCACGCGGTTATCGCCCGTTCCCTCCATCAACTGTAGATAATCAATTAAAATCAGCCCCAAAGTCCCGCCCTGTTCGGCCTGCAACCGTCGCGCCTTAGAGCGAATCTCCGTCACCCCAATGCCGGGTGTATCATCAATAAAAATCGGCAACTGCGACAGCGTATTAATCGCATGGCCCATTGGCTCCCACTCATGCTGAGCAATTCGCCCCGTCCGCAGTCGCCCGCTTTCAATCTTCGCTTCAGAAGACAGCAAACGATAGATCAACTGCGCTTTTGACATCTCCAAGCTAAAAATAGCCACGGGCTGCCGGTGCGTATCGGCAATGTTTCGAGCAACGTTGAGCACGAAGCTTGTGTTATGAACGCAGATATCGTTGGCAACAAAATTGTGGGTGTCTGGAATCGTCAAGTCATAAACTTGCTGTAGACCGATTGATTCGATAGAAACAATTTCGTCCCAATAAATATCGCTTGTGGCGATATCTTGTAGCGGTTGATGTGCTACCGCAGTTGCTAAAGCTTCTAGTCGAGAACGGCTGAGGGCACGTTTGCCAACATGGATGTTACTGCTTCCTGCCAATCCTGCCCGTTTAGCTAGTCCAGTCCAGCTTTCTTTGCCTTTAGCCAGCTTTAGATTGTCCCAAACTTCAACTGGAATAAGATCTTTATTAGTGTGGTAATTTCTATTTTCTACAGCTTCAGCAACTTGGTTGACGGCTACTTCTTTGCTAAAAATACCAATCTCATTGGCAAAAGTTTTGAGAGCGATCGCATCTGTAATATCCAACTGCCAAACTGGCCGCCGCTCGTTCTTGTATTTTACCTGACGCTGTTTTAGTGCTGCGATAATGCCGAAGCGCAACAGCAAATGTTGAATTTGTCTAGCCAGCTTTTCGCAAACTGAGGCATACCCAATTTGGGCTTGTCCGCTAGCTAATACAGACGCCCACCCGTCGGTTGCAAACAGGCGATTCAAGAACAAAACGAGCTGTGTCTTGGGCAGCGTGAACACAACATCCGGGATAGTTTTATTATGAGCGCTGCATCCCCATAGGTGAAGCGCTTCTAACCAAGCACTAACAGGGTTCTTTCCAGTCCATCTAATCGTCTCAAATCCCTCTGGCGCTAGCTGTTTTTCTGTTGTCTTAATCGCGGTACATAGCCGCTCAAAGACTGGTTGATCGGGGCGTTCAGAATCTGCTACAACGGCGAGAGAAGGTGTACGAGTGCCTTGGCTATGATTGATTCTGACTTTGATGGACGGAAACTGACAGGCAGCTTCGGTAAAGTCGGTTTGCATTAACGGATTGGCATTGGTAAACATGGGCGAGCTACCGGTTAGTCCGCCATCGCCAATAAAGTAGGCCAGTAGTTTGACTTGATGTTCGGGAATGGGTTGGTTGCCGAAAATAGAAAGCTGCCGGGGAACGGCAATGCGATCGCCCACCGATAGCTCAGCTAGAGGTTTCCATCCCTTCATCGTCAGGTAAGGGTGAGTCAAGGTCGTCTCAACCTGTCTCCCCAAACGAGTCGTGACTCTAAAGACCGGTTTAATGCCATCATCTATAAAAGCAGAAGGTTGGCTGATCTCAAAGCGGAGTCGCTGATTGAGTGTCAGCAGGTGAGCTTGGCGTTGCTGATAAATAGTTTCGATGGTCTGAATGGAGCCGTCCGCCTGTAAGACTTCGGCGGTGGCGCTGAGGCACTTTCCCATCGCTGGCCTCGCCGCTGCAATGATTAAATCAGAGCGCTGGAAGCCTTGGGTCATGGCGTCTAGATCATAGAAGCCGCAGGCTAGACCAGGGAGCACCATGCCAAGCGATCGCTGCTCAATATCCGAAAAGGTGTCGGTCAAAATGTCTGATGTCGCCGTTAGCCCTTGCGACTGGCGCACTTGCGTAATGCCAAATAGCGCCTGCTCCGAGTGATCGAGCACATCTTCCAAGGGCGTTTCGGTTTCATAGCCAAGCTGAATAATCTCGCCGCCAGATTGAATCAGCTTGCGACGAGTGTACTTATCCATCACCAGCTTGGCGTACTGATCGATGTTGGCCGCGCTGATTGTGCGATCTACGAGCTGAGCCAAGCGGCTTTGTCCGCCAATTTTTTCTAGCGTTTTTTTATCTTTGAGCCAAGAGGCAATGCCCATCATATCGGTCGGCAGCCCGCGCGCCTGCAAATCGAGCGCCGCCTGATAAATGCTGCGATGCGCACCGATGTAAAACGCTTCCGGTACCATTAGCTCCGTCACCCGCCCAATCGCCTCCGGGTCAATTAAAATGCCGCCCAAAATCGCTTCTTCGGCCTCAATATTTTGAGGCGGCAGACGGTCGGCAGCAGGTTTGAAGCGAGGCTCTGAAACCATATGATTGGAGAAAGAAAGCAGTAGACAAAAAAGAAATCTGAGCGCAGTCTACAGGGTAAGAATAGAGATTGAGCGCAGTTAAAGCCCGCTCCCTATAAATAAATTCCAAAAGGACAGAAAATTTTAAAAGGGCAGAGAGCTATCCCGCTCCCTGCCCTCTTTAATCTAGCAAATCAAACTGGCAAATAGTACAAATGTTCGTTTTTGCAAGTTTGTCCAATGAATTGTCTAGTCGGCCACAACCCGCAGATTAATGATCGCCGTGACTTCGCTATGTAGCCTAATCTCTACCTTGTAATCGCCGAGCTTATTGATGTCAGGAATCGTAATTTCGCGGCGATCCACTTCTTTACCTGCATTCGCTTGAATCAGCTCAGCGACTTCAGCGGCGGTAACCGTTCCAAAAATTGCCTCATCCTCACCCACAGCCTTGGCAATAGTGAATAAGCCAATCGTGTTAAGCGCTGTTTTGGTGGCTTCAGCCTCTTGCTTGATGGCTTCTAGGCGCCGACGCTCTTTTTCGCGGCGAAATTCTACCTGCTTGAGCACGCCAGGAGTCACCCGATACGCCAAGCTGCGAGGAATCAAAAAATTGCGGGCGTAACCGGGGGCTACTTCTATCAAATCACCGTCTTTCCCAAGCTTGGGAACGTCCTGAGAGAGGACTAACTGAGTCTTTTTTCTCGCCATTGCTTTTACTCTGTGTGCTCTTACTATTTGCTTCCGTCGCAGCGCAGTTTATTAGTTTACTGAGTTTGTGACGCAGGTGCAAGGGGCCGTGAAGGAATCGACGGTTAATCTATGGCTAATCTATGGCTAATTAATATTCGATATAACGATTCAAAAGTGGTCTTTGAGGCTGCGGATATGGGCGAAGACGGAGATGGGGTTTGGGTTGGGAGCGGTTCCCTTGGAAGGCTTCACCATCGCCTGCAAAGCTTCATTATCCCAGCGCAAGAAAGG
>QBMP01000012.1:33655-36518 GCA_003242115.1 Phormidesmis priestleyi | reverse complement strand
GAGCATTATTGGCGCATTTTTGGCTGGGCTAGCGATCAATAGCGTAATTGGCAACGGCCCAGTCAAAGAAAAAACCGAGTTTTTGGGCAGCGTTCTGTTTATCCCGATGTTCTTTGTGAACATGGGGCTGCTGATGGATCTGAATGCTTTGGGTAGTTTGCTTCAGTTTGCGGCGCTGCCGCTGCTGATTATCGTCGCCTTACTGGGCTCTAAACTGCTGGCTGCACTCGGCACAAAGGCGCTGTTTGGCTATAGCTGGCCGCAGGCTTGGACAATGTGGTCGCTCTCAGTGCCGCAGGTGGCGGCGACGTTGGCCGCAGCGTTAGTAGGCTATCAAGCCAAGATTATCAACGCTCAGGTCTTTAATAGTGTGATTTTGCTGATGCTGGTGACCTCGATTTTGGGGCCTTTGATCACCGCTCGCACTGCCCGCCAGATTGCACTAAGTGACGCCGCTGAAAATATCTCGCCGCTGAGCTGGTTGCCCGTACCCGATGAGCCGAGCAGCGGTGGCTTTGCAGACACTTTTGCAAACACTTTTACAGTTGTTGTACCGATCTATAACCCCAAAACCGAGTTTCGGCTGCTGGAGCTAGCAGCCATGATTGCCAATTACGAGCATGGTCGCGTGGTGCCGATGGCAGTGGCCTTAGCTCAGCCGCAAATGGATACCCCACAACTTAGACGAGCAATAGCTCACGGCCGCCGCCGCCTAAAAGCTGCGCAGGATATCAGCAATGAATTTGACGTGCCGCTAGAGCCGATTTTAAGAATTGAATACAGTGTTCCTCAAGCGATTTGCCACGTCAGCCGCGAACAAGATGCCAACCTAATTGTGTTGGGATTGGGGCGGCAGATAAAATTTGAAGCGCCGCTGCTCAACAGTGTGCATGATGATGTGCTGTGGTCGGCCCATTGTCCGGTGGTGGTCGCACGGCTGTTGGCCTCGCCGACTCAGCTTAAAAACGTGCTGCTGCCGATTGAAAATCCGTCGCCACAGACGATTCGGGTGCTGCGCTTTGCCCAGGTACTAGCAGCGGCGAACCAAGGGAAGGTGACGCTATTACATGTGTGCAGTACGTTTTCTTCACAGAGCTACAAAGCGCAGCTCGAAAATCAGCTCCAGATCCTAATTAGAGAACTGCCGGAAGCGAATTGCCGAATTGAGGTGCAAATTGTGGTGCAAGATGGGTTGGTAGGGGCTATTTCGCAGTCGGCGCTGGATTATGATCTGGTGATTTTGCGATCGCAGCGTCGCCGAGTCGGCAGCGGCCTCAGCCTCGGTACGAGCACCCAACCCTTGCTAGAAAAGCTCACAGGCTCAGTCATCTTAGTCGGCGAACCCTATCCGCACCGCGCTAATTATCCAACTAATTACCCAGCTAAATAACCACTCAATCGGCTGCTTTCTAAGCGCAGCCGATTAATCACCTTTCTTTGAGTTTGGCAAACCTGCTCACGGCTAAGGCCAAGCTAAACTTAACTAAAATAGCGGTGGCTGTGTCATGCATACGTAAGGAGGTATTTCAATTTCTTGACAGTTCACCTGAGTTGTTATTGTTCTGTTGCTAGTCCGTTGGTTTCTATCGGTTCAGTCGGCCATCCATCAGCTCCTGCAATAAGGCCAGCAATGCGTCATGGTCTACTGGTTTGACCATGTGAGCGTTAAAGCCTGCGGCGCTAGATTTTTCGCGGTCTTCGATTTGTCCCCAGCCGGTTAGGGCAACCAGTATCATGCTTTCTCCCCAAGGCTGCTGACGAATGTGCTGAGCGACTTCATAGCCATTCAGCCCCGGCAGACCAATATCGAGCAGGGCAACATCAGGCCGAAAAGCAGCGGCAGTTTCTATAGCTTGCAGGCCGTCGTGAGCAGTTTGGGTTTGATCGCCGGTCATTTCAAACAGCATTGTCAAGGTCAAGGCCGAATCTTCGTTATCATCGACGATCAAAATGCGGCGCATATTAGAGGCTAGCAAGTTGCTCTCACTAGAATCTGCGGCCTGATCAGGCGGCGCAATCGTGGGCAACTGCACGACAAATTCACTGCCTCGTCCCAACCCGGCACTGTAGGCTTGCACCGAACCTTCGTGCATGTCAACCAGCTGCTTAACAAGCGTCAGACCGATGCCTAAGCCGCCTTGAGCCGCTGTCGCCGCTGTCCCAGAAGCTCGCTCAAAAGCACCTTCTACCTGCGTAAAAAGATTGAATATTCTAGGCAGCATTTCGGCTGAAATGCCAATGCCAGTGTCTTTAATAGAGACGGTAAGACTTCGATCGCGCTGTTCGGCATTCAGAGAAATTTCAGCGCCAGTTTCACTATATTTGCTGGCGTTGTTTAACAAATTGCTAAATACCTGTACCAACCGCATTGAGTCCGCCTGCAAGTAAACGCTCTGCGGCGGTAAGGTCACGCTCAGCACCTGCTGAGCGGTTTCAACATCGGGGCGGCAGGCTTCAACCGCTTGTTCAATAATCGCGCTGACTTCTACTGGCTCAGGGCGCAGCGTCACTTTACCTCGGCTAATGCGGCTAACATCCATTAGCTCATCAATGAGTCGCACCATCTGAGTAAGCTGACGTGCCATCATGGCCTGAATGCGTTCGATGGTTTCGTTGCCCGTGCCGTTGCCGGTGCCAGTGCCAGTATTAGTGCGCTGTAGAATCTGAAGGCCGTTGCGAATAGGGGCAAGAGGATTTCGCAGTTCGTGAGCGAGGGTGGCTAAAAATTCATCTTTGCGGCGATCAGCTTCGGAAAGATCGGCAGCTAGCTGGTTGCGCTCGGCCTCAGCCTGCTTAAAGTCTTCAATGTCGGTGCAGGTGCCAAACCAGCGGGTGATTTGGCCGGTGTCGTCTCTCACGGGTA
>QBMP01000012.1:21939-33645 GCA_003242115.1 Phormidesmis priestleyi | reverse complement strand
GCCTAAAAACCAGCGATATTCGCCAGCGTAAGAGCGAAAGCGATATTCAATTTCGTAGGGTTCGCCAGTGCGCAAAGAGTGGCTCCAGAGATCTACTGCTTTTTGCTGGTCTTCTGGGTGAAGTGGCGCGTTCCAGCCAGTGCCGAGACATTCTTCAGGGGTGCAGCCAATGTAGTCGTACCAGCGGCGGTTGTAGTATTCATGATAGCCGTCGGGCCTTGTCACCCAAACGATTTGCGGCATGGTGTCAGCAATTTGCTGAAAGCGCTGCTCACTTTCTGCTAGGCGCTTTTGTTCGGCTCGTAGCTGGCGCTCTTGACGCTGGCGATCGCTCACATCTCGAAACACCAGCACACAGCCTATGACCTCGCCTGAGCGATCGCGAATTGGCGCAGCGTTATCATCAATCGGCCTTTCGATGCCGTCTTTCGCAATCAGCACGGTGTGGTTAGCAAGGCCGACAATCGTGCCTTCGGCTAAGGCTCTAAAAGCCGGATTAGGCACACTTTCACGGCTGCTTTCGTTAACAATCTGAAAAACTTGCTCTAGCGGTTGAGACATAGCCTCTGCTATCGTCCAGCCGGTCAGAGCTTCAGCAACCGGGTTGAGGTTGGTCACTCGGCCTTGGGCATCGGTGGTGATCACCCCATCGCCAATACTGGTTAGGGTAATTTTGAGGTTCTCGGCCTGGGCGGCAATCGTCGTGGCGGCGTGATCACGCGCATTGAGATATTTTCGTAAGGCAATCAAAAAGGCGGTAAGCGCAGCTAGCGCTAACAAACCAGAAATTAGACCAGTCAAAATAGCGGTGCGATAAGCGCGATCTGCCTCCTGCGATCGCACCTGTAATCGTTCCTGCTCTAACTGCACCATCTCATTTACAGTGGCTCTAATAGCGTCCATTTCTGCTTTGCCTTGCCCAGTCATGACCATCTGCTGAGCAGCTTCAAATCCGGCAGTTTGTCTGAGCCCAATATTGACTTCCATGTTGCTGAGTTTACGCTTCACGCGATCGCGCAAGGTCGGCAACAGTGCCTGCTGTTGGGCATCTGTTTCTATCTGCTGAGCGACCTGTTCAATGACTTGCTCAAGGTCTGCGGTGGCTTGGTTATACGGCTCTAAATAATCTGGATTACCCGTGATCACAAATCCTCGCTGGCCGGTTTCAGCGTCTTTGGCGAGTGATACCACCATTTCTAAATGGGCAATCGTCTCATAGGTTTGGGCCAAGCTACGAGTGTTGTCGTTGAGCCGCTGAACGTTTTTGACCGTTGAAATTACGTTAATCGAGAGTAAAGCGATCGCTGCGCCAGCCCCTGCCACTAACCATAAAGACCTCGGAAGAGAACTTGAACCTCGCTGAGCGTCGTTCTGAAGCATTAGATTATAGGCAATGGGTGAAATGCAAAAGCAGCAAACCAGAATCCAGACTACAAAGAATAGACTAACAAAATCATACCTATTCTTAAAGCAGTAGCTCAAAAGGTATAGGCATGATGACATAGATATAGTATGCCAAGACTGCTTCCTAATCATCCCAAAGTATAGATGAGCAGATGGGCGAGCCGTTGATAAACCACTAGATGAGCCACTAAAAACGGCTGACAATTAAGCGATGCAATCAGCTTTAGACGGTCGATAGCTGCGCTGATACTGCCTTGACTCGTGGGGATGAAGGCACCGGCTGAGGATGGGGTTCGCCGACCAATATCACTGAGCCAGGAAGCTGTTGAACCAGCGGGGTTGTGTTTGCACCGATGGTGAGACCACTGTTGCTACGACGACGCTGCGATCGCAAAATCACCAAATCGTAGTTATGAGCCGCTTTTACAATCGCTAGCACTACATTATCTCTTGCCAATAGCTCAATCTCTACGCTGGCATTCGTCGATGGCAGCCGATCTAACAGCACTTCTAGCTGTTTTTTCACTCTAGTCTGATAAAGTGCCGACGCGCGCGAATTATACACATGTATCAGCGTAATTTTGGCCTGATTGGCTGCTGCTAGCACCTGAGCAAAACGCAGCACCCTTAGCGTCATCACTGAGGGCGTCTCAATCGGGATTAAAATGGTCTTCATAGCCGTCGGAGATTTTAGCAATCTAGCCACCACTACCGGACAGTGAGCCATTCGCATCACCTCATCTTGAATGTCGGTAAACAAGCGGCGGTTAAGCTGAGAATGACGGCCCAGACCCAACACGATCAGGTTGGCGTTTTTCTCTCGGCCCACGTGCGCAATGGTTTGAGCCACATTGTCGCTAATTCTCAACTCAGGCTCAACCACCAGTTCAGCGATCGATTCAAAGGATTCGCTAGCTTCCTGGGCGGTTTCCAAGAGCTGACGACCGCGAGTCAGGGCTTTGGTGAGCTGCGGGGAATCCATTTGCGGCTGAGTCAGGGCGATCGCTAATGGAATCACCCGGCCACTGGCGTATTGTGCTACGGCGGTCGCGAGTTCTATCAGCGATCGCTCGTTCTCAGGGTTATACACCGGCACTACCACCGCAAAAGATTCTGGAATCTCGCTCGGCGGCGGTAGCCATTCCAGCATATCGGTTTCACCAAACGTCTTTTGTGTCGCTAGTCGCCCAGCTGCGCTTGTCGTCACCAGCGGCCCCAAAATTGAGGTCACTAGCATCAGCAAAATCACGCTATTAAACACCTCTGTATTGATAATTTCAGCCTCGTAGCCAACTAGCGCTGCGGCCAGCGTAGCCGCCACCTGCGGAATCGACAGCGACCACATTGTCCAAGTTTGCGTCCAGCTATAGCGATAGAGCTGTTTGGCCACGAGCACCGCTATCAGCTTCGTCACCAGCAGCATCCCTACAATCAACAGCGGTAAATTAATCGCCGCTAAAATATTGCCAAAAGCATTGAGATCCAGTAACAGCCCCATGTTCACAAAAAACATCGGGATAAACAGCACCCGACCCATGAATTCTGTTTTCTCTTTTACCGAGCCATCGCCAATAATGCTGATGATTGCCAGCCCCGCCAAGAACGCGCCGATAATACTCTCGACTCCAATCAGCTGCGCCACCACTGCCGCCAAAAAGACCGACAGCAGCACAAATAGCACCCGACTCCCTTCATCTCTACCCACCTTGCGGAAAAAGACTTTGCCAAGCTGCTTTAGCCCAATTAAAACAGCCACTGCATACAGCGCCAAAGATCCCAACAGCGTCAGCAGCTTCACCAGCGAAAAATCGCCCTGACTAATGCCCAAACAAATCGCCAGCACCAGCAGCGATCCAATATCGGTAAAAATAGTCGCGCCAATCGTTACCGTCACGGCCTCGTCATCTACAACGCCTAGGCGCTGCACAATCGGATAGGCCAGCAGGGTATGCGAGGCTAGCAGCGAACCGATCAGCACAGCCGCTAACCAGCCAAATCCAAAGAACATTCCGACCGCAATTCCACCAACTAACGGCAGTGCGAATGTCAAGAGGCCAAAGCCGAGAGAGCGATCGCGCGTCTTCTGAAACAGGGCCAGATCAATCTCTAAGCCAGCCACAAACATCAAATAAATTTTACCGACTTCAGAAAACAGCTTCATTGTGTCTGAATCAGCATTCAGCCAGCCTAAGCCGCTACCGCCAAATAGTACGCCTGCGGCAATTAAGCCCACCAGCCCCGGCAGCTTAAAGCGCTCAAAAATCGGGGGCGTTACCAGTACAATTGCCAGCAACAGAACGAAGGTTGCAACCGGCGATCGCAATGTCTCAGAAACCGGCTCCATCAAAAATAAAAACATGCTGCTGACCTTGCCAAGAATAATAGAAACGGAATTGCGACAAAAAATCGCGACTGACCTTACAGGAGCTTTGCATAGAAATGGCTAAGAATCGTCGTTCCTAGCCATTGGCAATTTTAAGGGGCAATCTCAACGGAAAATTTTGAGGGAGTGCTTTGAATTAGTAAGTTTTTTGTCAAAAGCTTAAGGATTTCCAGACATCATCTGACCTTCTAAGGGTTTTGGGCTCTACCTTGAGGCTGAAGTCTCAGTATGGTCGCAAAGCATCCCCTTTACAGCCATTTGTTGTCATTCACAGCCATCCACCGCTGCCCGCCTCGGTACAATCATCACAAAAAAAGCCCCCTTGCAACAACTTTACGAACCACCAGTCAGGAACCTCACCGAGACACGTACGGAGTATCATTTATCACCAAAACTGAGCCATAGACCTCGCACTTATACGCCACATTAGGAAGCGTAGACAGCATTACTTTATCCTGCCAACTGCTATGAAAAAGCTATCAACACAATTGGGCCTAGCAACCATCTGCGCCCTATCCGTCACCACCTTTTCGACCAGTGCAGAGGCTGCGGGACTGAGCCTCAGAAGCGACCTATTAACGACCTTCAATCAGCTCATTCAAGCCGAGCGCGTCCCTTTTAACGAACTAGCGCTGCCCAAGCTAGACAACTCAAGACTCTTCTGGGATGGCAATCCCAACAGCGTTCAAGCCTATTTTGTCAACGAAGGCGCAGGCTACCGCAACCAGCTTCTCTTTGCCGCCAACGATGGGCCGCTAGGGATGATTTTTAACGACGTCTCTTCTACGCAAAGCATCCTTAGCGAAGGCGATGGGGCGCTATCGCTCGGTCAAGGCGTCGCGCTTCAAGAGTTCTTTGGCCCCACTCAGCTATCGTTCTTTTTGCGCGCTAACGGATTCAACGGCGGCCAAAACATCTACGGCTCTGACGACTACCGCAACAGCACCGTAGGCAATCAGCCGGTTAACTCTGATGGCCTCACGCACATGATTGCCTACAACTACTTTGATGAAGTCGCTCAAGAAAACTACACCATTATCGGCTTTGAAGATCTCTGGGGCGAATTAGGAGCCAGCGGTGGCAAAAACGAAGGCTCTGATCGAGACTTCAACGATGTAGTATTTGCCATCAAGGGACTGTCTTATCGCCAGCCGCCGACTGAGCCGACCGATGTGCCTGAGCCTTCAGCGTTATTAGGGCTGTTTGGCTTGGTTCTTTTAGGGGGCGCGGGTCTTCAGCGCCAGTCCAGCCAGCCGTCCAGCTAGCCGTCAGGCCAGCCGTCGAATCTAATGCCAAATCCACCATCGGATCTAATGTCTAGTCATGAGTTTTATCCGCAGCGCCCCGTGGGTTGATAGCTCATCACGACTCGACCAAAGCAACGCAGCAAAGCGTAATAGCCAGCGCTGATAGGATCGCTAAGGTCAGTCACCGAGTCAATGCCAATGCCGTTGCGGCCCATGCTGCTACCGGAGCTATGAATGTATCGCCCTTCACCCAGGTGGAGGGCGACATGCGTTGTGCGTGCTGGCGTACCAAAAAATATTAAATCGCCAATCTGCAAGTCGGCTAGATCAATGCGCTGGGTAAAGTCTTCCTGCTGATAGGAGTCGCGAGGGAGCTGAATGCCTGCTGACATAAAAGCCGCCTGCATTAAGCCTGAGCAATCGTAGTTAGGCGCAGTTGCCCCGCCCCACAGATATTCGTTCGGTACCGCCATCGCCGCTTCGGCAAACGCAATCACCTGCGGTAGCCTTTGCTGAATCTCTAGGGCGCTGAGCAGCGGCGCTTGATAACGGTCGCTTACCGGGCTCAAGTCACTAACATGACTGGCCGCGACCCAGCCCAGATAGTCGTCTTTGCAAATGCAGACACGAATGGCATTGTGATTTTTGGCAACTTCTAGGATATGCAGAACATGACCGATATCGGTTTGGGTTACTAAGCCAGTGCAGGCTGACGTTTTGTAGAGGTTAATGGGGCGATCGCACCGATACGACTGGTTTGTGCCGAGATAAATTTCGTCTTGCAGCGCTTCTATCGTAACCATATGCCGACATCTCAACCCCGATACCCATTGAAGATAAGTAACCATACCCTAAGAACGACTCACCTCAGCCAATTACCTCTCTGCAAATCACCTCCCTATAAACCACCTCTATGAAGGCAAGCTCAGAAACGGTAGGCTGGTATACACAAAGCTCACTTGGGCTCTTTGTTTGTTTTGTGTAAAAACCTCTGTTGCTTATGACTACTACTCTTTCTGTGACTGCGCCAACGATTGATACCCGCCACTTAAAGTCGCTCCAGCCGCTCGATATTCCCGCCCGACTATTGCTTGGCCCCGGCCCTTCTAATGCTGATCCAACGGTGCTAGCGGCGATGAATCGTCAGCCGATTGGCCATCTTGATAAAGCCTACCTTCAGCTCATGGACGAAGTGCAATCGCTCATGCGCTACGCTTGGCAAACCGATAACCGGATGACGCTGCCGGTAAGCGGTACGGGTTCGGCGGCGATGGAGGCGACGCTAGCTAATACCGTGGAGCCCGGTGACAAAGTGCTGGTGTGCGTGAACGGTTATTTTGGCCATCGTTTGGTCGATATGGCTGGGCGCTATGGGGCTGAGGTCAGCAGCATTCATCGGGCTTGGGGAGAGGTGTTTACCCTGGCAGATATCCGCGCCGCGCTTGAAGAGCATCGTCCGCAAATTATGGCCATTGTTCATGCCGAAACCTCTACTGGGGTGTGTCAGCCGATGGATGGCATTGGTGATTTGTGCCGTGAGTATGACTGTCTGCTGATTCTCGATACGGTAACGAGCTTGGGCGGCGTACCTTTATTTTTAGACCAGTGGGGCGTGGATCTGGCCTATAGCTGTAGCCAAAAAGGACTGAGCTGCCCGCCTGGAATCTCGCCGTTTACGATGAGCGATCGCGCCCTCACCAAGCTCAACAACCGCCAAAGCAAAGTCGCCAACTGGTATTTAGACATGTCTTTGCTCAGCAACTACTGGGGCAAGGGCCGCACCTACCACCACACCGCTCCGGTGAATATGACCTACGCTATCCGCGAAGCCCTGCGCCTACTCGCCGAAGAAGGCTTAGAAAATCGCTGGACTCGTCACCAAAATGCTGCCGAGCGCCTCTATGCAGGGCTAGAAGAGATGGATCTTACCTGCCATGTGCCGCGTGAGCACCGTCTGCACACCCTTACCACCGTTCGCATTCCCGCAGGCATAGATGGTAAAGCGGTGACCAATAAGCTGATTGATGATCACAATCTGGAACTGGGCGGTGGCTTGGGCGATCTCGCTGGGAAGGTCTGGCGCGTGGGTTTGATGGGCTACAACGCCACGCCAGAGAATGTAGACACGTTTTTGGCGGCGCTGAAGCAGGTGCTGACTGAGGTGGCGTAAGCGATCGCACAGAAGACCGAAATCTCTACAAAAATTCTCGTAAGAATTTCCACAAAAATCCCCACAGAGCGCAAGGCTTTGTGGGGATTTCTCGCATGGGTCAGTGCAGTGGATCAAATCAAAGCTATTCAGCTAATCCATAAAGCATTCATAGCGAGAGAATCGGGCTAGCGAACTCAGCCGCTGTGCCCAAGGGTAAGCAGCTTGACGACGGCGACGGCGAAATAATCTAAACATAGTCATAGGGCAATTGAAATGTTGAGATAAGCTGTTGAAAAAATTACGATCAGTCAAAGCGCGATAGTCAGGATCAGGAAGCTATTTGCAGCATGGTATTTGTAGAATGCTGTGCTGTTTTGATACAGCGTTGAAGGAATTCGCTACCTTACCACCTTCAGAGAATGAGCGGGTTTATCCGGGCAATAACAAATGAACTTATCTGAAGATAACGGCTACCTTTTCTTTCTATAGCAGCCGTTCGCTAGTTGGCTTGTAGCGATCGCGACCTTCTTTCCCCACATTCCCGCCAAAAGCCGCGCTCTATACGCTCCCCGTCCGTACTTAGGCTACAGAGCGCACTCAGGCTGGCAAAGGGCGGAGTTATTAAGGCGATCGCCATTGTTGTTAACCTCAAGCTGATTGGCCTGTAGCCAATTTATCGTCCAGCCCTCACTCAGTAATTTTTAAGTGGATAATCGACCCCAAAAACCTCAGTACAAAATACAAGCTCACGCCTTGACCTAAAGCGTCCTTATCCCCAACGCTATCGGCAGTGGCCCAGCGTTAAGTGTAAAGGAAATATGACCTCAGCGTAGTCTTACGGAAGGGAATTATACCGGCTAGCTTTTACCAAAAAAGTTATAAAAGCTACCTTCTACGGCGTAATTTACCGTCAGGCACAGGCTACGCCAAAAAAAACGTTGTGAAGCTTGAATGAACCCCTATGAAAAGTAAGGTGCTTCTGCGGATGCTTGTGCTTAGATATATGGAGAGCATCAGCACATCTAAACCTTCTGCTTATTGCTCGTCTCAGTGAGTGCTTCTAGTTACCTCTAATGAGGTACTTCTCTTTTCTTTTTTTCATTTTTCCATTCATAGGAAAGGAACTTCTATATGAACGCTAAATTCTTTGGAGCGCTCCTAGCAGCACCACTCGCAGCCGTTTCAGCAATGATCATGGCTGCCCCCGCTTCCGCCGCTGTCTTTTTTAACAACGGCGACCTTCTTAACATTGGAGGTGGCGTTAAAGCGCCTACTTCAGTCGGAGAGCATAAGTTTGCTAAAGTTGGTAAACCCGTCACTTTTGCTGGTATCGGCAGCTATGGCAACTTTGGGATTTACGACAACGATCTTACTACAGGTGGTTTTGAATCCTTTATCTCTAACGGTACCGTTTTACCTGGCTATGAAATTCTCAGCGTCGACTTTACCAAGCCAACGGATTATCTGAACAACAAAGAGTTCTTGAGAGTATCCAACGGCGTAGATTCATTCAAGTTCATAATTACAGAGTTCATTTCTCCGCTGTCAGCAAGCTCATTTGGGTATACTACTAATGTATTCAAGGGAGTCTTTAAGAGCCTTGATGATGAAGTATTAGGGGAGGGCAAGGGCATTCTCTCCAGCCAGTTCTTACCTAATAAAAACGGTAGTTACTCTGCCAGCTTTGAAGTCACGAAGGTGAGTGTCCCTGAGCCTTCCGCTCTTTTGGGTCTAGGCTTGATGGTTGGGACGGTCTTCATTATTCGTCGTCGTCAAGAGGTGTCTGCATAAGCAGTCATTGACTGAGCTAAGCAATTTTTGTAGTTGGTAATCTTTCATAGCTTGCTAACTGACAAAATTTATAGACAACACAACGTAGGGCCAGATTGATGCACCCCCATCGATCTGGCCCTATCCTTATAGATGACGTGCCCCTTTTCTAATTTCTATGCTGCTCAAAGCTGACCAACGCGCAAAGCTTGACCCGACTGACGATGCCCTGTTTTATAGCACCCCGCGATTTGTCACCCATGTCGATGAGGGCTTTATTGCCCAACTGACGGCTTTGTATCGCGATCGCATTCCCCCCAACAGCCGCATTCTCGATATGATGAGCAGCTGGGTATCGCACCTCCCCACCGACATTCCTTACGCTCATGTAGAAGGCCACGGCCTCAACGCCGAAGAGCTAGCGCGCAACAAACAGCTAAACCACTATTTTGTGCAGAATCTAAACGAAAACCAGACTTTGCCGCTAGCTGACTGCACTTTCGATGCGGTGATCAACACCGTCTCTGTACAGTACATTCAGTACCCTGAGAAAATTTTTGCCGAAGTCTATCGAGTCCTGAAGCCGGGGGGAATCGCAATTTTTAGCTTTTCAAATCGGATGTTTTATGACAAAGCGATTTCAGCTTGGCGAGAAGGCACAGAAGCCAGCCGAGTTGCCCTTATCAAACACTACTTTGAGGCGATTCCTGGCTTTGGCAACATCGAAACCATTGCCAAAAAGCCCGAAGTTCCAGCATTCTTACAAATGCTCAGTCAATTCACTGGCAGCGGCAACGGCGATCCCTTCTACGCCGTCATCGCCGAACGCATGGAACCCCTTGTAAATTCGGTGCAGTAATGGGCTTATTCAGTCACAATTAAGGCTTCCATCGCCGTCTGTAGCTCTTGAGTAAGAGCAGCGATCGCCCCTCTACGCTTGCCCTTATAGTCCGCCAGCCGCCGACTCACCTCAATCGGCTCACCCACCGTCAAAATCGCCCTTTGCTGACCCAGCTGCGGTCGGCTGAGGGTTTTGCCCTTGATTTTGCCCACCATATCGCGCAGCAGCAGCGTGGTTTCCGCAAAGCGATCCGCACTCGGATGCTCCTTTACATAGTGACCCGTCACCGCTACAAAGCTCTCCACTAAGCGCATATGCCACATCCGCAAATTCGCCTCCTCCGCCACCCGATCCGCCAAACCTAGCTCCACGGGCGTCAGGCTAATCGTGTCTTCACGAAAAATCCGGCTCCATCCCGCTTGCTCCAGCTTCCGGCAGCGATCAATCAAGCTGCCTTTGGGCCGCAGGTTGAAATACTGCTCACCCACCTGCAAAGCTTTATCCATCAGCGCCTTCAGCCGCTCTGCTAGCCGCTCATTGGGGCAGCTTGCCAGCTTAGAGTGCTCAAAGCTCACCCCATAAAAATTGTGGTAGTAGCCCTCCATCAGCGTCAGCAAGTGCTCCGCTAACCGATATAGCCGCCGGTATAGGTCAGCCTGCTCAGGTAGCCCAATCTCTAACCACTCACTGTTTTTAAGAATGTCAGCCAATCCCTCTTTTTGAAGGCCGCTATCAACCTCTAATTCATGAATCAGCGCTTCTAGCTGCCGCCAAGGCGGATCAATATAGCGATACTGAATGCCCACTGGCAAAATCACGACCGCCTGATCTCGCTTAGCCGCTTGCAGATCTTCAGCGCACCAAAAGGCTAACTGCGCAATTCCAGGCTCTAGCGGGCTGACAATTTCGTTATGGCCGTTATTGCCGCCTTCGGGCGCTGCGGCTAAGGGAAATTGGCCGTTTAGGAGCAGCGATCGCGCCGTTTTGAGCGCCCGCAAATCAAGCTTGCCGCGCTGAATCGGCACCCCGCCCAAGTGAGAAAATATCCAACTCAAGTAGCTGCCCGC
Organism: Phormidesmis priestleyi; assembly: GCA_003242115.1. Taxonomy (GTDB): domain Bacteria; phylum Cyanobacteriota; class Cyanobacteriia; order Phormidesmidales; family Phormidesmidaceae; genus Phormidesmis; species Phormidesmis priestleyi_A. Next base: position 22,781 of record QBMP01000012.1, on the reverse strand, counting down.
CCACAGCGGAATGCCGCGATCATAAATAAAGTGAGCGTGAGGGGTGCCAAGCTTCAGCCCCATTTGCCGAGCCGTTTGCGGCAATGCCCGCCAAAATAGATGACTGAGCATATAGGGATCATTAGAATTCGGATGCCGAAAGGCAATCAGCAGGCGCGTTTTACCCGCCGCAAAGTCATCGTATTGCTGAGCTAGCGTCTCTACATGGTGCGTTTCTATCGCTGTCACGTTGGTTTTAAAAGCCGTCACAGCAGGCATCAGCGGCGCTAGGATTCGTCTTACCCAACCGGTATAGTTTGGTGGAATAAAATCGAGAGCAGGCTGAGCGCGAGTCAAAATAGAGGGCATTGAGAAGGCTAGCTGGGCGCTAAGGGGTGACAAATTTGGGATGAAAACCAGGGCGGTTTTGAGCGATCGCATCCGGGTATATCAGATATATCAGATTTCCCTATTTTGTCAGTCAACCGGCTGTCTTCCCCCACAAGCTGGCACAAGCCATCGGCTTTTCTATCTCAAGCTCGCTGATATTGCATCCCCGGTAGCTGCACGACCAAACCCGATAGCTCTAGCTGCATCAGCGCACTCAACACCGCTGCGGTATCCATTTGTGCGCCCTGCACAATGTGATCAAACACCATCGGCTCAACTGATAGGGTATTGAGAACTTGGCTTAGAACGGGCGATAGATCGCGCAGTACCCATGGATCACTCGCCAAATCGTCCCCCGAAGCCGTCAAACCTGAGGCCGTCAAACCTGAGGCAAACGACTCTTCACTGAACTGAGTCTTTTTCATCTGGCTAGTTTTGTCAGTCTTGCCAGTCTTGCCAATGGTACTGGGCTT
>QBMP01000012.1:16800-21929 GCA_003242115.1 Phormidesmis priestleyi | reverse complement strand
GGGCTTGCCAGTTGCGCTATGAGCAATCTCAGCCTCGTCAGGCACGGCCACATCTACCGGCGGCAAGGCTGCTAGGGCTTCAGCCAGCACCTGCTCACCCAAAATCATCTGCGCCCCGTCACTAATCGCCTGCAAACAGCCCGCCCCCTGCAAATTATCCAAAGCGCAGGGCAGCGCATAGACTTCTCGGCAATAGTCATTCGCCAAGCGCACCGTAATCAGCGCGCCCGAGCGGGCCGGAGCCTCCGTCACCAAAATCGCCCGCGAAAGCCCCGCAATAATGCGATTGCGCTGCGGAAAATGCACTTTATCAGGCAAAGTACCATCAGCATATTCGCTCACCACCAGCCCAGTCGCCACAATCTGCTCATGAAGCTCCCGGTTATGGGTGGGATACACCACATCTACGCCTGTTCCTAGCACTGCGATCGTCAGCCCCTGCTGCTGTAGGCAGCTCGTATGCGCCACCGTATCAATGCCAGCCGCTAGCCCAGAAACAATCACCGCCCCTTGACGAGTGAGATGGCGGCTGAGCCTTTGTGTCCAGCGCTGGCCATAGGCTGAAGGGCGACGAGTGCCGACAATGCCAACACTCAGCGCGTTGGGATGATCGTTTAGCCGTAGATTGCCGCGATAGTACAGCAGCGGCGGCGGATCGTTAATCGCAAACAGCAGTGCCGGGTAGTCGGCGTCAGCAGGCGTCCAAAAAGACTGGTTTTCTTGCTCATGTTGAGCCAGTAGCTTGGCAGGATCTAGCTTGGCCCGCTGAGCCGTGATCTTTTCAGCGCTCAATAGGCCAATGCCATCGACCGCTAGTAATTCGCCCGCCGTCGCCTGCCAAGCTATTGCCAAAGCCCCGAAGTGATCCCACAGATGCTTTAGCGTTACTGGGCCAACGCCTTTAATCCGTGACCAAGCCAGCCAATATGCCCGTTCTGTTGCCAATTGCTTGCCCTAATTTATCTGTAATTAGGGTGCCCAGCGGATGACGCTGCTATTTTTTCTGACTACTTTTTCTTGCTAGGCGGATTCAGGGCGTTATCTAGCACTTCGCGGGCAGATTCGGCGGCGTCTTTAGCGTCGCGGTAGCGCAGGTTTGTCTGAGCAAAGGTTTTTAGCGTTTTAAATCCGTTGTTAAGTTCTTCAATTTGCTCTTCTTCAATCACTTCATCCGTAAAGAGTAAATCCACCAATTCACGAACTTTAAGCGCTTCAGACCGAGAGCCCTGTACTTTTATTTTGAGCTTAGATAGGTTGCTCAGCGTCTGCACCGCTTCGACTACGGCATTTTCTTCATCAGAGGGTTCGGTCTGTGGCTCTTTCACTTCAATAAAATCCTTGGGGTTGAACCCATCGTCAAGTTCGGTGGGCAGTTTGTCGTCATCGAGTAGGGCCATAAGCTGATCCATCGCCTTTTCACGGGCTTTGTTAGAGTCACGTCCGGGAACATCAATTAAAACTTCTGGGCTTTGCGCAAGCGTATATTGAACCATGATCTTTCAGAGTACTTTTGTACCATTATTTTAGGGGATGGCGGAGCCTTTGAAAACAGAAAAGGGGATATAAATGGCCGCTCACCATTTCATTAGCCGCTTCATTAACATTGCTATACGCTTTTTTCTACGTCTTTTTGCGCTTCTATGCAACTGATTGGTCAAAACCAATCAGTCATTTTTGGGGCAGGCTAGGTTCTTTGATGACGGCTCTATAGAATGAGTGGGGGATATTACGGATAGGTGATGTGCGCTGAATCACGCCGAAGTGTATAAGCGGCCTGTAACACTAATATAACCATGATAAAAGCTTATTCTTCAAACTGCGGACGGCGTTGGAGCCGATGGAATCGGCTAGCTGTGCTCATTTCAGTCGGTAGTTTGGCAAGTATGAGTTCAGTAACCTTACTTGGACTGCACGCTTTCGCTGATGAGCTGCCTGTTGAACCAGTGCCCGTTGAACCACAAGTTGAGCCGTTACCAGTTGAGCCGCCAATTGAACCGTTACCAATTGAGTCACCCGTTGATTCTGTGCTACCAGAAGGTTCAAGCTTAGACAGCTTGCTAGAAGGCGTTTCCGGCTCTAATCGGCCTATTTTTGAGTCGCCAGCTAATCCAGAGCCTAGTGAAGCGATACCTGATGAGACGATACCGCTGATAGATGCGGCGGCGGCGGCGATTTTGCAGCAGGCGGCTGAGCAGGCTGAACAGGCGTTGCTATTGGCTCAAACGGCAACTTCAGTAGCAGATTGGGATGCGGTGATGGAGCAGTGGTTGTCGGCGATCGCACTCACCCAATCCATCTCCCCCGACAGCCCTGCGCGCATTTTGGCCCAGCGCCGACTGCGCGAGTATCTACAGCACCTCATAGAGGCGCAGCAACACACCGAGCAGCTCAGCCCTGCTGCCGGTATTCCCAGCTTCGGCAGCGCTTTGTTCGATGCTCAGCTCAGTGGATATTTGTCTTATTTGGCCACGGAGGGCACACCGGATGTGCTGATTGTCGGCAGTTCACGGGCCTTGCAGGGCATCGACCCGACGGTGATGCAGCAAACTTTAGCCACTCAGGGCTACCGCGATGTCAAGGTGTTTAATTTTAGTGTGAATGGTGCGACGGCGAAGGTGGTGAACTTTATGCTGCGTGAGGTGCTGCCGCAGCCGTTGCCGCAGGTGATTATTTGGGGGGATGGATCGCGAGCGCTTAATGATGGGCGGCGCGATCGCACTTGGGAAAGCTTGGCGGCTTCTCCTGGTTATCGAACGATTCAAGCGGGCGAACGACCCGTAGCTTTGTTTCTAGCCGCTCAAAGCAATGGGGCGCGATCGCCGTTAGCCGCCGTCCCCAACAGCCTAAATTCGCTAGGTTTTTCGGCAGTCAGCGACCAGTTTGTGCCGCAAACTTACTATCAGCGAGTCCGTCAAGTCAATGGCCGCTATGACAGCGCTTATTCACCCTTTACGCTATCCGGCGAGCAGACCATTGCCTTGCAGCAGGCGGCTACTTTCAGCGCCGATCAGGGCGCTCAGCTGATTTTTGTGAACTTGCCTTTGAGCGATAGCTATCTCGATGATTTTCGGCGCTATTACGAAAGGCAGTTTCAGCAGTTTTTACAGACTCAAAGCGCAGCGCACAAGTTTGCAGTCGTCGATTTACTCACCCAGTGGAAGACTCAGACGGTTTTGTTTGCCGACCCGAGTCATATTAACCAGTTAGGGGCAGCCGCGATCGCCACCCAGTTAGCCCAGAATCCCACCGTTTTAGCTGTGATTAATCGCTCAGTGAATCCGCCAGACAATTAGCCAGTGAATCAGCCGGTCAATCAGCCGTGAGCGACCTAATGAAAATCAAACATCACATGAATAAGCCATATTTTGTTGCCTAGAGCACAGATAGGCAACGCCCAGATTACTATATTGTCATCAATCCTTCAGCAGGTAAGCGCCTCTCCAACGCTGCGTGTTAAACTCACAACCGGCTGACGATGTTGCCTAAGCGGCATTTTCAAGAAGTCTTTTCAAAAGTCTTTCTTCAGGAGTAATGCTCACTTAGGTCTTTAATAAACTGCTTCAAAGGCGGCTTTAGATTCAACATTTAATTATTCATGGAACCCTCAGACCTGGCAATGCTAGGTCTTTTTTTTATCTAATCCGTTACGACTGAATTGGGCACCGCAGAACCGACCGCTACCAACTCTTCGGCTGTCGAATCTGCCGAATCTGCCGAATCTTCTGAAGTCGATGCTTTTAGCACCTCTTCATGCGCCAAATAAGCCGCCAGTTGCGCTTCAATATTATCTTTCACCACTTGGCGGTACTCTAAAAAGTGCTCATTCTGCGCACAGATATTGAGATAGCTCATCACCCCACCCGGATTATGCCGAATCATTTGGAACAGGTAAGGCCAAAAAGTCCATCGGGTTTTGCGCACAATTCCCTGCTTCCAAAACAAAACCGCCGCCGCTTTAATGAACATTGGATCAAACGGTTTTTTGGCCTTTCGTTCTTTTTTGGGATAGTTAGCCTGCCCCAAAATTCGATAGCAGCGATAGGTACGCGCCAAAAAGTTCTGCGGATCGTAAAGCTGATAAAACCCATCGACATACTCACGGGCAATGTCTTCAATCGGGCGAGTCGGAATAAAGTTGAGCAATGTGGTTTGGTTGATATCGCCGCTGGTGTCGAGCAGACGATTTTCTCGCGTCAGCCGATGCGAAAGGGCGGTGTTGGGCAGTGCTTGCAGCATACTGAACAGCGCTAAGGGAATGGCGGCTTTTTCGGCAAAGGCAACGACGCGATCGCCCGCCCCCTTTTTCTCCCCATCAAACCCAACAATAAAGCCTGCCATCACTCGAAGGCCCGAGCTTTGAATTTTATAAATCGACTCGCTGAGCGGATCGCGCGTATTTTGAAACTTTTTCGTCACTGCCAGACTATCTTCATCCGGCGTTTCAATCCCGACAAACACCGAGCCAAAATTACAGGCCACCATCGCGTCCATTAGCGCCTGATCTTGCGCCAAATCCACCGAAGCTTCGGTATTAAAGGTGAAGGGATAGCCCTTCTCAGCCATCCACGGCTGTAACTCAGCCAGTAGCCGGTTTACATTGCGCTTATTGCCAATAAAATTGTCATCGACCATAAACACCGTGCCCCGCCAGCCCAATTCAAACAGGCGCTCTAACTCCGCAATCAGCTGCTCAGGTTCTTTAGTTCTGGGCTTACGGCCATACAGCACAATGATGTCGCAAAACTCGCACTGAAACGGACAGCCCCTAGAGAACTGTACCGACATCATCGCGTAAGCGTTCATCTCTAATAGGTCGTAGCGCGGCGCAGGCGTAATCGTCACATCGGGCTTTTCGGTGGTTCTAAAGGTGCCAGATTGTTCGCCTCGGGCGATCGCCTCAACAAACATCGGCAGCGTCAGCTCACCTTCATCCAAAATCAAATAGTCCGCTCCCGCCGCTTCGCAATCTTCGGGCACCGACGTCGGATAGGGCCCGCCAACGGCTACTTTTTTACCCCGTCGCTTAGCTTCACGAATTTGATCGAGTAAATCAGGCTTTTGCACAATCATCGCCGACAAAATCACCAGATCAGCCCACTCCCAATCTGCCTCGCTAAGCTGACTCACGT
>QBMP01000012.1:11933-16790 GCA_003242115.1 Phormidesmis priestleyi | reverse complement strand
GCGATCTACCAGCCGAAATTCCCAGTCTTGGGGCAAAATCGCCGCCACCGTAATCAGACCCAAAGGCGGCAAAAATGCTTTGCGCCCAATCAGCGTAATCGCTTTCTCAAACGACCAAAAACTCTGCGGAAACAAAGGATAGAGAAGCAATACTCGCATAGTTTTATCCGTATAAAGGGCTTTATGGTAGCTAGCCGTTTTATCCAGTGCTAGCGGCTTTCAATCAACAGGCTTTTAAAGCATAGGCTTTTGACCCATGATAGTACGGTGACGCGGACTGTTGCAGACGATGCAAGGGGCCAAAAAACCAGCTTGGGTGAATACTTCGTTCATATCCAAGGCAAAATACTGATCCAGATAGGGCTCTGTACTCTTTAGCAAAGTGAGAATGTAAGGCGGCATTTTGGCGAAAGTCTCACTCTTTGGATTCATGTCCATAATCGCAAAATGACCACCCGGACTCAGTAGCCGGTAAGCTTCTCTAATAATGTCTTGCGCCGCCGCGACTGGCAACTCATGAAACACCAAGCAAGCCGATACCAGATCAGCCGACTCAGCCGGTAGGCCCGTGGATTCAGCAGACGCATGTACCCAGGCAATAGAAGAAGTCGCTGCCAGTGGCTGCACTCGATGCTGTTCAGTATGTTGGGCAACGGCCAGAAAATAAGGCGATAAATCCACGCCGGTAATCTGCGCAGATGGAAAGGTCTCTTGCAGCGCAAACGTACTGCGGCCAGTACTTGCACCCAAGTCAATGATGCGCTCAGGCACTTTTTCAGCAGTGAGCGTACTTTTTAACACTTGGTGATAGCTGTTTCTGAGCTGCTGGTCGCCCTCTATGCCAGAGCGAGCATCGTCTTGTGGCCAAATTCGGGCATGAACCGCCCGCGCCGCCACATCGACTTCTAGCGCCGGGAGCCAGCCTAAATTGCCTTCCTCATAAGCGTGAAAGCTTGTCTTGTAATAGCTCGGATAAACAACGCTCGGATTTGTCAGGGCCGCTAGCGCCTGCTCCCAAATCGGGTTGAGCGCCGCCGGGTCAGAACTTAACTCAGCAAATTCAGTGTCTCTTGCCCTCAGCGCTTTGACCTCATCACGCCAGTACACGCCGATTGTTTCAGCGCGTTCGATCATCATCTTGCGGGCTTGGTGCTTGGCAAAGCTAGCCAGCGGCTTCACCTTGAGCAGACCATTAACCATTGAAGAAGCCACCGCATTCATACAGAAAAATCCAGTTAAAACAACTACTGTTACAGTACCGTAATCTCTCTAACGCCATTCGATGAAGTGGCACAGTTTTTGTTACCGAAGCCCTCAACAACGGGATAAGATCTAATCATAAATAAGGGTTGAATTCGGGCTCGAATCAGGACTTGCAACCACCGCGCTAGCCCTTTCAAGCTATCTTTCAGTCATTAGGCAGTCATTAGGCTTTCAAATCTGCCTTTCAAGAATAAGCTTTCAATCATTCAAGCTTTTGCGCTGGGCTTCTTCAATACTTTTTCGACAGGGGTTCCTCTATGAAACGTTTCTCATCACTTTTTCTCGCTTTGGGTGCCGCCATGACGCTATCACCCGCGATCGGGTTAGCGGCTCAAGCCCAGCAGCTTGCCGCAACTACCCCAATTGCGGCCCCGATTGAAAAAACCGGCCAAAGCGGTGGCACGGACAGCTCTACCTGTGGCAATGTGAATTTGGCAGCAGGTCAGCTGGTTAGAGTTACTGAGCCCTTTGCCGCTTTGAACTTTGAAGTGCAAAGCCAAGGCGACTATACGCTGCTCATCACTGGCCCAGAGGGCTTTAAAGAATGCGTCTTTGCGCACAACTACGACGGTGGGATTATTCAATCGCCCGGTTTGCTCACTCAGGGTGAGTACCGGCTGTACGTGGGCGATCGCCGAGGTGAAAGCCACCCTTACACACTCTCTATCAGCCAGTAATCTCTAAAATCCGGCTCCGTTCGACTCAAGCCGACTCAATAAAAAGGGACGTACAGTCAGTAGTACTGCGTCCTTTTTTTTAGAGTTCACCCTACCTGTCAGCATCCGGTAACTGCTGCACCTCTACATCAATTGTGGTGGCATCCGTCTCTAAAAAATTCCCGTCCGCCAATGATTCACGGCCAGAGCGCACATCTACCACCTGTACATCGATCACCCCGTCTGTCGCAAAGCGCACAAAGCCTTCGCGCGTCGCCGAGACTTCCGTCCCGCACTTAGGACAAGGAGTTTGCAGCCCCTTAAGGCTAGTCAGCGGCTGCTCACACACCGGGCAATTGCCCGTGATCAAATTTCGCTTGATCCAGAACTGAAGGGCTAAAAAAGCGAGGACAGGGGCTAAAAAAATAAACAGCACCAGCACAAAAATAGATTTAATAATACCGCTGAGACCAATGGCTCCAATCAGCCAAGCGGCCCCTAAGACAAATAGCCAGCAGCCGAGGCCCGGAAAGCGGACTTGCAGTTGATTAAAGTTTTGATTCACTGTAGCGAACTCCCGTGAGTAACGGCACCGAGCAGGTTGGATATCGGTGTTTCTTCTATCGTAGTACTCAACTCATTTGTCGCAAAGCGCACAAACCGTCTAAACCGCCGTCTAAACCGCCGTCTAAACCCTAGAGCAATTCCCGCAGTCGCTGCCTCAAAACGGTCGCACCAAAAGAAGATAAGCTCTCGGCTCTGAGCCAAGTGCGATTACAGCGCTGATCGGCTCCAGTCAGCGCTGTAATACAGGCCGTCGCCACTGCTTGCGCCTCGCGGTGTGGCACCTGCCAGCCGAGTCGGCCATCTTGCAGCGGATCGGCAGAGCCATCACTGTCTCCCGCGATTACGGGCACCCCACAGGCCATCGCCTCCAGATACACAATGCCGAAGCCCTCCTGAGAAGGCATAACATAGACACTCGCTAAGCGATAGTGATCAATCAGCGCCTGATCGGGCACAAAGCCCGCAAAAATGACCCTATCCGCCACACCCAGATCATCAGCTAGCTGAGCCAACCGGGGCTGATCGTCGCCTCTGCCAATCACTAGGTATTTAACCTGCGGAAAAGCCTGGGCAATGTCAGGCAGCGCCCGAATCGTGACATCGACCCCTTTATAAATATCTCCCGCCCACAGTCGAGCAACCGTCATCAGCACTGGCGCGTTTTGCAGTTCATAGCGCTGAACTAACGCATCTGGCGCGGGGCCCGGTGTAAACACGCTGCCATCGACTACGCAGGGCAGCAGGTCAAATTTCTCGTTAGGTACCTGATTGGCTTTACCGGCCAGATCGCGGCTGTAGCGGCTGATTGTCCAAATCCTATCGGCGCGCTGCATGGCCTTTTTTTCTGAGGCGGGCAGCTCGTACCAGACTTCTTTGCCGTAGGTCAGCAGGGTGTAGGGAATGTTGAGCAGAGCGCACAGCGGGCTGACGAGCGCAGCTAAATTGATGTGCCCGCAAAAGACGCGATCAGGGCGATCGCGTATCAGCCTCAGTGCTAACGCCAGCGTCAGCCGAACTCGCTCCAGCACTGGGTGAACGCTCTTGCAGCTGTGATAGGTAAAGCATTCGCTGCGCCGAGGCAAGGCACTATTGGGGTCTCTGAGCAAAAATACATCGGCAGATAAGCGATTTCTAGCCTCAGGCTCGGTGGCAAGCTGTTCATACGCGCTCAGAACGTCTTGAATGTAAGACTGAATGCCCCCTTCGCAGCCAAACACCTCAATAAACACAAAGACATGCTTCATCGGCTAAGCGACCTTTGCCGGGGCGATGCTGCCTGCTTCCAGCCGAGCCAAATCGCTGCGCACCATCGTTTCGACCAGCTGCTCAAAGCTCACCTGCGGCTGCCAGCCCAAGTTTTCTTTGGCCTTAGTCGGATCGGCCACGAGCTGAAAGTGCTCATCTTCTCGAATAAAAGCCGGATCGGTTTCGACATACTTTTGCCAGTCCAGATCTACGCAGCTAAAAGCCGCTGCGACCAAATCTTGCACGGTGTGCAGCACGCCTGTGCCAATCACGTAGTCTTCGGGCGTGTCGGCTTGCAGCATTCGCCACATCGCTTCGACATGATCGCCTGCAAAGCCCCAGTCGCGCTTGGCCGCTAGGCTGCCCATCAGTAGGCGATCGCGCAAACCCAGCTTAATCGCCGCCGCTGCCAAAGAAATTTTGCGCGTGACAAACTGAGGCGGACGCCTGGGCGATTCGTGGTTGTACAAAATGCCGCTACAGGCAAACAGGTTATAGCGATCGCGGTGATGCACCATTGTCCAATGGGCATGAAGTTTGGCGGCTCCGTAAGGATTCTTCGGGTGAAAAGGCGTTTCTACCGTTTGTGGCGCAGAGCGCACATCGCCAAAAATCTCTGAAGAACTGGCCTGATAAAATCGAGTCGATAGCCCCAGATCGCGGGTCGCGCTTAGCAGCCGAGTCGCCGTGCCGGTAATCAAGTCGAGCGTTCCGAGGGGATCATCCCACGAAGCTGGTACAAAGCTCGGAGCTGCAAGGTTGTAAATTTCATCTGGCTGAAGCGTTTCCATCGCCTGACTCAATGCGTCAGCGCTAGTCAGCGCAACGGAGTAAATCTTGACCTTATCCGCAACGTCATCTAGCTTAGCGAGGCTGCTTTGTCTCTCAGGGGGCACGAGCCCGACAACTCGGTAGCCTTTGTCTAACAGCAACCGGCTGAGGTAGTATCCGTCTTGCCCAGTAATGCCAGTGATGAGTGCGGTTTTAGTCATGGGCAAGGGTTTCCTTCAATCTTGATAGCATTATTGCTTAGAGCTGGCTTTAGCGTCAGCAGTTTGTATCTGCTATCCAAAATCCTAACAAGGAAGGCGGCGGCAACCGCGAAATACCAAGCAATACAAAGCAA
>QBMP01000012.1:10915-11923 GCA_003242115.1 Phormidesmis priestleyi | reverse complement strand
ATACAGATATAGAGTTCACACAGCCTTCGCAGTTTTTACAATGCGTAAGCAATTGCGCGGATCATCCATTGATCGATCAATTGAGCGATCCATCGACTGAGGCTTTCGCATTTCGTCAGCGCGATCGCGCTTTAACTGACTCAGTGCACAGATCGGGCCCTGATTCTGGCCTTGATTCTGGCCCTGCCTCGGCAAACAATCATAGCTCACCCGATCTGCCAACCGTCTCAATAAAAACCAGCCATAGCCCCCTTCCCGCAAAGACCCGGCGACAGGCTCACTCAGGCTATCGGGATCAAAAGGTGCCCCACGATCAAAAATTCTCAACTCGACCCGTTCAGGATGCAGCGACAGCTCAATATCAATTGGGGTATTCGCAGGCAAATCAGCGTGAGCGTGGCGGACGGCATTGGTAAATCCCTCTGCCAAGGCCAGGTTGAGCTGATTAAACTGTTCGTCAATCCAAGGGTTTTCGGTTGCCAAACGCGCCACCAGCAATCGAAACCAGCGCTGGACAGTCGATAGCTCTTCCAAATGGCTGCTAACAGTGAGGTGAGCCCGCTCCAGCATTTCTGAGTTAGCCTTTACGTTTGCTCGTGAACTTACGTGTAACAAAACACCTCGCTTGGAGTTTGTCTGACCAATAAGCAGATTGTGTCCATACAGCTTGGCTTCCAATAGCTTAGTGTTTAGTAAGGTGGCAATGCTTCCCAATGTATCATTTTGTTTGGTTCTCTCCATCCCATCCGAGCCCTACAGTTTACGAACCTTAACGACATACCGATAGACCAATTTTTCCCGTATTGAGCGCTAAATCTACTGAGCGATCACAAATTTTGACATTAAAAATCGCTCAGAATCTTTTAGAAACTGAGCGATTAAGTCAAAACTATAACAGCGGGATCGAACGGTTCAGCGATTTAGAAAAGACCTAGCGTTAGAGACGTATCAATGGGGAAAGTTGCGCCAATACCCAGCCAAATCGTTGCTAGCGTGCCGAAGAGAAAT
>QBMP01000012.1:0-10905 GCA_003242115.1 Phormidesmis priestleyi | reverse complement strand
AAGAGAAATACAGCAGTCGCAACTGGGCGACGGAATGGGTTTTGAAACTTGTTGACGTTCTCAATGAAGGGCACCAGGATCAGGCCCAATGGGATAGCACTCATCGCCGCAATTCCCAAAAGCTTATTGGGCAACACCCGCAGCATTTGGAACGTGGGATAGAGGTACCACTCAGGCAAAATCTCTAGCGGCGTTGCAAAGGGATTAGCCGGTTCACCAACCAGCGCTGGATCGAGGACGGCCAAGGCCACACAGCAGGCAATGGTGCCCATGATTACAATCGGGAAAACATAGAGAAGATCGTTAGGCCAAGCGGGCTCACCGTAGTAGTTGTGGCCCATGCCTTTCTTGAGCTTCTCTCTCAGCATTGGATCGCTGAGATCTGGCTTCTTAAGAATTGACATTGATTAACTTCCTAAAATAATGACACTAACATCTGATTAATCCTCTAAACCTATTTAGCCCATTTGGCTGTGCCGCAAGCGCTTTACTCAACGCTTGACCGAGCACGTTACCAAGTGCTTTACAGCGGGCCAGAAATACCTTGCTTGCGAATCATGATGAAGTGCAACAGCATAAAGACCGCAATAACCCAAGGCAAGACAAAAGTGTGAAGACTGTAAAAACGAGTCAGGGTCGCTTGGCCAACGCCTGAGCCACCGCGCATCAGTTCGACGATTGTTTCACCGACGACAGGAATTGCACCCGGCACGCCCGAAACGATGTTGACAGCCCAATAGCCGACCTGATCCCAGGGCAGCGAGTAGCCCGTTACGCCAAAGGAAACGGTGATAACGCCCAAGATGACGCCAGTCACCCAGGTTAGCTCACGAGGCTTTTTGAAGCCGCCTGTGAGATAAACGCGGAAAACGTGCAGGATCATCACCAGTACCATCATGCTGGCAGACCAGCGATGGACGGAGCGAATCAACCAGCCGAAGTTAACGTCGGTCATCAGATACTGCACTGAGGCAAACGCATCAGTCACAGTGGGCCGGTAGTAAAACGTCATCGCAAAGCCAGTGGCAAATTGGATGATGAAGCAAACAAGGGTAATACCGCCTAAGCAATAGAAGATATTGACATGGGGAGGAACGTACTTGCTAGAGATATCGTCGGCTAGCGCCTGAATCTCTAGTCGTTCATCGAACCACTTGTAGGTTGAGGAGTCGGTGACTTGCTTAGTAAACATGAAGCAAAAATTCTTTGTATCTGAAGGGTTTATACCAATAGTAAAAAATGTAACACAGCTAACGAGATGCTAACTCAATGAACTTAGTCAAATCGCCGCCGTTTGGCTGAACAGAATTGGTGACTAATAAAGGACGTCGAAAGGGAGCCGAATCGCTCTGAAGCTAACTGAAGGCCAACTGGAGGTCAATCAAGTCTGCTATTCGAGTTTGAAGCGGCCCCTTAGATCAACTGAAGATCAACTGAATCAACGAAATTTCAATAAGTTTGGATGTCTTATATAATTTACATAGCTTTACAGTTAGCGAAGGGCATCGTTAAGCGGGCCGGGATTTGGCTGCTTTTACCCTTTACAGCTTCTTTAGGCAGCTTCTGCGAGTAGCTTTTTTAGGTAAGTAGTATCTTGAGAGTAAAGATTAGTTGATTGGGTTGGCTTGGCTCACAAGGCATTGGGCGATTCATTAACAGCGAACTGACGGGTTTCCAGCCCATAGGGTTTTAGCTGACAGGGTTCAAATCAAAGGTTTTAGATAATTACTTCACAAAGCAGATGATGTAGAACAGATGAGAAAACGATTTTTTCGAGTGTTGATGACGGTGAGTTTGGGAATAGTGCTCTGGCTTGGGATCGTTACTGTCCCAGTCAATGGCTCTTTTTCGCGCTTTCCGGGCACGCTTTCATCCGCTTTGGCCTTTACCAATCAGCAGCAGATGGTGATGGAAGTATGGCGCATTGTCAATCGCAGCTATGTGGATGAAACCTTTAATCATCAAAACTGGTGGTTTATGCGTCAAAAGGTGCTGCGTCAGCCGCTGCCGACTTGGAGCGAAACCTACAGCGCCATTCAGGACATGCTGGCGGTATTGGATGATCCTTACACCAGATTTTTGCCGCCCGATCAGTATCAGAGCCTGCAAACGAATACTAATGGTGAGCTGCTAGGAGTCGGGCTGCAAATCGCGAAAGAAAGTGAGGCTAGCTTTTTGCAAATCATTGCGCCGATTGAAGGCTCACCGGCAGAAGCAGCGGGCCTGATGCCTCAAGATGAGATTTTGGAAATCAATGGCACGTCAACCGCGACGATTACGCTAGACGAGGCGGCGGCTCGAATGCGTGGGGCAATCGGCAGCCAAGTAGCGCTCAAAGTCAGCCGAGCCGATATTCCCCCGTTTGAAGTGACCGTGCAGCGCGATCGCATTGAAATTAACCCCGTTTCGGCTGAGCTGCGTACAGAACCCGGCTTGCCCAAGCTAGGCTATCTGCGGCTAGGTCAGTTTAATGGTAACGCTGCGACCGAACTCAAAGCCGCCTTAGAAGATCTAGAAGATCAGGGCGCTGACGCCTATGTACTGGATTTGCGGAATAATCCGGGTGGCTTGCTGAATGCAGGCATCGAAATTGCGCGCATGTGGCTGGATCAAGGCACGGTGGTTTATACCGTTAATCGGCAGGGCTCATTGGGTAGCTACGATGCAGTCGGCAAAGCGATTACCGCTGATCCACTGGTGGTGCTGGTCAACCAGGGGACGGCTAGCGCCAGTGAAATTTTGGCCGGGGCGCTGCAAGACAATGGTCGCGCTCAGCTTGTGGGCGAAACGACCTTCGGCAAAGGCTTGATTCAATCGCTGTTTGATCTGCCTAACGGCGCTGGGCTAGCAGTGACCATCGCTAAATATGAAACGCCCAATCACAATGACATCAATAAGCTAGGCATCTCACCCGATCAAACGGTGGTCGATTCCATTGAGCAGCGCAAGCAGTTTGGATCAACCGAAGACGCCCAGTATCAGGCGGCGGTTGCGATGCTAGCGCAGTCGTTTGCGACGGCACAACGGTAACGGTATGTCGCTGAGCAGTTCGGAGCTAACAGCTAAATCTGGTCAAACGCCTCAAGCGAGTCAAACGGCTAAAACGCGCACCTATCACGATCCGCTGCACGGGGCGATTACGCTCAATAGCGCTGATCCGATTGAAGCGCTGCTGACCGAGCTAATTGAAACAGCGGCGTTTCAGCGACTGCGGCGGATTCGTCAGTTGGGGCCTGCAAGCCTCACCTTTCACGGAGCCGAAACTTCTCGCTTTACGCATTCTCTAGGCGTGATGGCGGTGGCCAGACGGGCGTTTGATCGGCTAGCAGGACGGCATGAGGAACTGCTCATGCATAGGCCTACCGTCCTCTGCGCTGCGCTGCTGCATGACATCGGCCACGGCCCCTTTAGCCACACCGCCGAAGAAGTCTTTGGCTCACACCATGAGCAGTGGACAGCGGCCATAGTCGAAAAAGAGCCTGAGGTGCGGCGTTTGTTAGATAGCTTTGCGCTTGATCTGTGGCGATCGCTTATTCAGGTCTACACTCACAGTCATGCGGTGCCCTGTGTGTGGCAGTTGGTATCCAGTCAGTTAGACTGCGATCGCATAGACTACCTGATGCGAGACAGCTACTTTACCGGCGCTTCCTACGGCCAGCTCGATCTAGATCGGATTTTGCTAGCGCTAGACTATGACCCCCTTACGCAGCAGCTAGTGGTCGAGCAAAAGGGGCTATCGGCGATTGAGCACTATCTAGTCGTGCGTTCTTTTATGTACGCTCAAATCTACAATCATCCGAAGAACTTATCAGCAACCTGGATTTTGGAGCAGATCTTTATTCGGGCTCGTGAGCTGCTAAACCGGGGGCAGCTAGAAGCCGATTTGACCGTTACTACTTGGCTGATGGAGCCAATGGCAGAGCTGCCCTTAGCGCGCTATTTAGAAGGCGATGATATCGTCTTTACTTATCATGTTCAGCGCTGGCAGCATCACCTAGACCCGGTTTTGGCTGATTTTTGTCAGCGATATCTAAACCGCCGACTGCTCAAAGCGCTAGAGGTGACCCAGGCAACGCCTGCTGAGCGAGAAAGTTTGCTCAATAACGTCCAGCAGCAGCTCGCGGCTGAAGGCATAGAAGCCCATCGCTACAGCGGTCTGCGGCATACCTGGAGCAAGGGCTACAGCGTCTATCAGCGGGGCATCAAAATCAAAACGCAGCAGGGGCTCAAAGATATTAACCAGCTCTCGCCAATGGTGCAAACGCTTTCTCAGCCTGCGCAGCGCACCTGGCTGATTTACCCACATGAGGCAATCGTGGACATTTGCTCATTGCCAGCGGTTTAAAGCGCCGGTTGGGCGGCTGCTAAAGCCTGCCAATCAAGACTTTGTAACTTTTCATAGGCATGAGAAATCTTTTTTTCGCCGCGCAAAAAGCCGGTGCTGGCCCCAGGACAAATGCTGCTGAGCGTCTCAGGGCTAAAATCCGCCAGGAGCTGTTGGCTGTAGCGTAGCTGACGAGGCCAGTGGAAGGTTTTGGATAGCCGCAGTGGGGCTGGAGCCCCTTCGCGATTTGGCAGCAGATGCCGACCCGTAAACAGCACTCCGCCGTATAGGCTGTGGTAAAGGCAGGCTGAGCCAGGAGAGTGGCCTGCATTCCAAAAGACGCGGCTAATGGGTGAGAGCTGACGCTCACGGTGAAAGCGCTCGGTTGTCACGGTTGGCAGTAAGTAGGCTTCTTGTTCTTGAATTAACACCTGAGCCTCGAAAATACGCTGGAAAGCAGGCACTTGAGCCATGCCACCCCGATGGGTGATGAATAGCGTTTTGACGCCCCCCTTTGCAGCGATGAAGCGCTGATGGTCATCGCTGAATGCAGGGCAATCGATCAAAATGTTGGCGCTCTCGCCGCTGGGATCTTGTTCCAGAATAAGATAGGCCGTCCCACCAAGGGTTTCACGGTTGGGTGCGAAGGCAAAGATAGTCTCAAAAACAGCTTGGGGCGCTTTGGGCATAGCGAGCTAAAGGTAAATAATAAAGAGCAGGTAAAAGGCAAGCAAAAGAGCCTGGGTCAACGCATTGATCGCGCGCCGAACCCAAAGCAAAGCAAAAAGATTGGGATGACTGGCTTACAATGGCAAATACATAAACCAATGCGCCAGCCATACGCAAAAAAATGTGCCCTGTGATGGCAGCATTGCTCTCACAGATTCTCAACTGCTCTCAACTGCTCTCAACTGCTCTCAATTTAGCTTAGGCGGTGGTGATCCCTCAACCGCTGCTTTTATCCGTTTTAAAGATAGGCGAACGGTTCATGCCTCCTGCATTACTGACTATATTATTGACGCTGCTGCTAGGACTGGTGACCTATTGGGTGATTAGTCGAAGTTTTACCCATGTGACTACGACCCCCGTGTGGTTGCTGTGGCTAGTAATGATGACGCCAGTACTGGTGCTGACTGCATGGATGCTAGTCAAAGGAGAAGAGCCGCCGCCAGCTGGTTTGATCTACGGGCTGCTGATCATTTGCCCGCTGCTGTATGCCGGGATGACTTTGATGGGAGCGGCTTCTTCTAAAGCCAGGAAAGCCCAAAGAGATGCCCAAAGAGACGCCAAAAGGGATGCCCAAAGAGACGATCAAAGCGGTCAAACGGCTGATGCAGCGGGGAACGCGACGCTGAGCAAGCCGGTTCAGCCACCGGCTAAACCGATTACGCGAGATGAAGAAACGCTGTTGCAGCGCTGCTTTCCTTGGTCAATTTACTATTTGCAAAACATTGAGTATCGGCCCCAGGCGATGATCTGCAAGGGTAAGCTCAAGACTTCGCCGGGGGAGGCTTATCAGGCTGTTCAAAAAAATGTGGAGAGCAGTTTTGGCGATCGCTTCCTAGTCCTTTTTCAAGAAGGCTTAAACGGGACGCCATTTTTTGCGTTAGTGCCGAACCCACAGGCGAAGCGATCGCTAGAAGAAGCAGCCGTTTCGCCGAAGACAGAAGCCACGCATCGCCGATCTAACAGTCCTGCCCAAATACTGGCCGAAGCCCGATCCCAGCATCTGCGTCGGCTGAATACAACGCCCCTGACGCGGCCAGGACTCGCCATTGTGCTGGCTGTGACCACCTTGATCACAACGACATTAGCAGGCGTGGCTTTTATCAGTGGGATTGAAGATCCGCAGGCGCTCCGAGCTGATCCTACCCTGCTGAATCAAGGCTTTGCTTATGGCCTATCGCTGATGCTGATTTTGGGCGTCCATGAAACAGGGCACTATTTGGCGACTCGCTACCACCACCTCAAGGCAACGCTGCCTTACTTTATTCCGGTGCCGTTCTTTTTGGGGACGTTTGGGGCGTTTATTCAGATGCGATCGCCGATGCCGAATCGCCGCGCCCTCTTTGATGTCGGCTTATCAGGGCCGTTATCAGGCTTGGTGATGAGTGTACCGTTTTTACTGTGGGGGCTGGCTCATTCGAGCGTAGTGCCCTTAGTCGAGCAGACGCCGCTGTTTAACTTTGAAGCGCTCGATCCGAGTCGCTCTATTATCGTGCTACTTATAGCTAAGCTAGCGCTAGGGGCAAGCCTCCAAGCAGACAGCGCCTTACAGCTGCATCCGGTGGCGATTTCAGGCTGTTTGGGGCTGATTGTCACAGCGCTGAATCTGATGCCAGTGGGGCAGCTAGATGGGGGCCATATCGTCCATGCAATGTACGGTCAAAGAACCGCTGCGATTGTGAGCCAGGTGGCGCGGCTGATGATGTGGGTAATTGCTCTAATCTATAGTGAGTTTTTGCTGTGGGCGATTTTGCTGCTGTTTATTCCGGCAGCCGAACCCGCCCTCAATGATGTGAGTGAGCTAAATGGGCCTAGAGATTTTTTGGGCTTATTGGCTTTGGCCCTGTTGGTATTGATTATTCTGCCAGCGCCTGCGGCAATGCGACAGCTACTGCTGTAGCAGAGATCCAATAGCTAGATAGCGTGAGTTAGCGGCTTGTTTTAGAGGGAAATTGGTCATGTCTCAAGATGTAACTCAGTGGGTAGCGGAAGTGCGATCGCTTCAGCGACAGGTGAGTGAATTGCAGCGATCGCGCGATCAGGCTTATGCCAGCGCCGATAACTTACGCCAAATGTACGAAGCCGAAGCTCAGCAGCGTCGCCGCGACAATGCCAGCTACAGCCAAAAAATTGAGCAGTTGCAGCAGACGCTAGCCGACTCTCAGATGCCGTCAGCAGCCCCCTCAAACCAGCTAAATGCCGAAATTAATGCGCTTCAAATCTCGCCTTTGAACCCCAATTCAGTGGCACAGCTACAGGCTCAACTGATGAGTGCAAGCAGACAGAGCCAGGAGCTTAAGGCTCAGCTTGAAGCTGAACAAAATGATCACAAGCAAACCCGCGAAAGTCTGACCGCTGCCCTCGGCGATGCCGTGGATCTACTGGCTAAAGAGCGCTTGCAATATCATCCGCAGTCTCAAATTGGTTCGTGAAGCTCTTCAACACAGCGGCAGAAACACAGCGGCGGATAAGCCTTTACCCCCTTCAGACTGCTTTATCATCCGCAATTTAGCAAATTTCCACTTGCCAAATTGCCACAAATAGCCAGCGAAGAAAACCCACCCATCCGCTAACATCAAGTTTCTTCGTACGGTTATCCAAGGTACAATGCCATGGATTTTAGATAGGTATAAGTTACTAAATAAGTCACTATCAGAGCAAATGCCAGTATTTCCTAAGTATCCTGATCTAGCGTTAGTCCATTTTCTGATTTCAGTTTGATATCACTTTGATTTTTGTGTTGTTAGTAAGTTTGTGAGTAATTCAATGCCTTTATCTACGCCGGTGCGCCCGTCTTCTGTCTCTACGGCTGCGGCGATCGCTAATAGCAACCGCAAAGAGCCAACGGGTAAAGGTGCCAAAGTCTGCTGGATTGAGCTGAAGAACTATCCTTACCAGCCAGATCACCAAGTCGAGCTACTGCACTTGCAGGCCGAAGCCGATGCGCTGTTAATTAAGCTTCAAGCTACTGAGCAAAAGCATTTAGCACAACAAGCAGAAGCCCCGCTAGCGCCATAAACTGCTGTTTCAAACACATTTTTCTCAGACTATTTTCTATAAAATTGAAGCAGTTGCAGCCTGAAGCAAGCTGTAAAATCAGCTGCTTGTGCAGGCAATCAAGGCTAGCAACGACTTGATCTATAAAGAATTAGGCTAGGATTTACACAGAATCTAAAACCGATTTTTATGGGTGAGCCAGATCTACAGAGTCATAATCCACAGACTCACAAGCCACAGAGCCAAGCGTTAAGCTACGAGCAAATTTACCGCTGTCCGGCCTGTGGCTACGGGGAACTGAGTGCGATCGCGCTGATGGATGTCTTTGCCTGCGATTTTTGCCGCCATTTTTTTACCGCCAATCTGCAAACTCAGTCAGTGCAGCTAGCCGATAGCCGACAGCCGATGGCCTGGAGCTGGAATGGGCACCGTTGGCGGACTGCCTATCAAGCTAATACAGCCGCGAGCTTAGTCTGGGGATTTGCCGGTATTTTAGCCCTCTTACCTGTAACTTTAATCGCGCTTTCCAACTATATTTTCCCACCCTTAGAAAGCTTAGAAAGTTCGCACTTCCCGCTGATTTGGAGCGGATTAACCCTAGTGAGTCACGCGCTGATCTCTGGCTGGCTCTTGGCCGAATATCATCAATGGCCTTGGTACATTGCCAGCGGTATTTTCTACCAGCGAGGTTTGGCAGCGGTTTTAGCAGCGCTCGATTGAAACCAGCTGAGCAAGACCTCTTAAGGCTGAGCTAATTTCGATGCTGAGCCAATAGATCGCGCGTCGCGGTAAGATCAGCATTGACGGCAAAGGCTTTGGTTAAGCTTATTCACTTTTTCGGCATAACTCTTGGGTGTAGAACTTCGCAGCTACGTATATCTTGATAACCTTCAGGCTCAGCACGCGGCTTACATTGGCACTGTCTCTATTGGCTTTTTGCCGCTTCCCGGCGATGCTTCACTTTGGATCGAAGTCTCTCCTGGCATTGAGATCAATCGCATCACTGACGTGGCAATTAAGTCAGCCGTTGTCCGCCCCGGTGTACAGGTTGTAGAACGGCTATACGGCGTGCTCGAAATTCACGGTAGCCAGGGCGAGGTCAAGGCCGCAGGCCGCGCCATTTTGGACTATTTGGGCATGCGCCGGAGCGATTCGCTCAAACCCGAACTGATGTCTAGTCAGGTGATTCGCAACCTCGATCCGCACCATGTGCAGCTGATTAACCGCACCCGCCGAGGCCAGATGATTTTAGCGGGCCAAACGCTGTATGTAATGGAGTGTCAGCCTGCTGCTTATGCCGCTTATGCCGCCAATGAAGCTGAAAAGTCCGCCTTTATTAATATTCTGCAAATTTCGGCCATTGGCAGCTTTGGGCGACTCTATTTAGGCGGAGCGGAGCGCGATATTTTAGCAGCAGCGCGCGCCGTCGAAGAAACGATGCTCTCGCTGCCCGGTCGGATAGACGATGATAGCGATTCAGATGAATAGGATCAAATTTTATAGTTAGAGCCAGATAAATAGAGCCAGATAAATAGAGCCAGACAAATTGAATCAGATAAATTGAATCAAATAAATGCAGATGTAGCGTTTTAGTAAGCGTTGGCTCACTAAGCTACGCCAGATATAGGGCATTCATTTAATTAGATTTATCCGGCAAAACTATCAATACGCTCTACAATTATTTGATACCGGCTAGCTAACATCTGCTACTGGAATCGGCTACTAGCTGTCTGAAAATTCGCTTAACTCCCGCTCAACCTTTGCTTTATGAGCAGCCCCCGCATTCATCCCGACACGATTGATGACGTTCGTCAGCGGGCTGATATTGTCGATATTATCTCTGAACAGGTCGTACTCAAAAAGCAGGGCAAAGATTTCGTGGGCCTGTGCCCTTTTCACGATGATAAGTCCCCTAGCTTTAGCGTTAGCCCTACTAAGCAGTTTTATTACTGTTTCAGCTGTGGAGCCGGGGGCAACGCCTTTAAATTTTTAATGGAGCTAAATCAGCGCTCTTTTGCCGATGTTGTGCTCGATTTGGCCCGACGCTATCAGGTGCCCGTCAAAACCAGCGAACCCGCGCAGCAACAGGAGCTTCAGCGAAAGCTAACGCTGCGTGAGCAGCTCTACGAAATCGTTGCGATCGCAGCCAAATTTTATGAACATGCGCTGTATCAAAGCGATGGTCAGCGGGCACTGAGGTACTTACGCGCACAGCGAGAGCTGTCTGATGAAACCATCAAGCACTTCCTGCTGGGCTACGCCCCACCGGGCTGGCAAACGCTTTACGGCTATCTGGTGGAGCAGAAGCACTATCCCGTTCATCTGGTAGAGCAAGCGGGTTTGATTGTACCGCGTAAAGAAGGCAGCGGTTATTACGACCGATTTCGCGATCGCCTGATGATCCCTATCCACGATGCCCAAAACCGGCTGATCGGCTTTGGTGGCCGGGCACTAGATGCAGATACTCAGCCCAAATACCTCAATTCACCTGAAACTGAGCTGTTTGATAAGGGCAAAACTTTGTACGGACTGGATAAAGCAAAGGCGGCGATCGCTCAGCAAGATCGCGCCATCGTCGTCGAAGGCTATTTCGATGTGATTGCTCTGCACGCAGCCGGAATCACCTGCGCCGTTGCAGCCCTAGGCACCGCCCTTAACGCTAGCCAAGTCAAACAGCTCTTGCGCTACACCGAATCTAAGCAGATCATTTTCAACTTTGATGCCGATGCCGCTGGCATCAAAGCCGCCGAACGCGGCATTGGAGAAGTTTCCGATATGGCCTATCGCGGCGATGTCCAACTGCGCATCTTGACAATTCCTGACGGCAAAGATCCCGACGACTACCTGCGCCTTCATGC
>QBMP01000129.1:2125-11331 GCA_003242115.1 Phormidesmis priestleyi | reverse complement strand
ATGAAACTTCGTTCGATAGAGACCACACCGAGTCCGAACTGCATGAAGCTGAATCTGGATGAGGCGGCAAGTGCGAGACCGCTGACCCTGATGCTTGGCGAGTGTGCCTCAGATGCACCCGGCATCTTCCAG
Organism: Phormidesmis priestleyi; assembly: GCA_003242115.1. Classification (GTDB taxonomy): domain Bacteria; phylum Cyanobacteriota; class Cyanobacteriia; order Phormidesmidales; family Phormidesmidaceae; genus Phormidesmis; species Phormidesmis priestleyi_A. The sequence continues at coordinate 11,199 of QBMP01000129.1, read as the reverse complement.
GCCCTGCTTACCATCGAAGGCATTCAGTCGGTCTTTGCTATCAATGACTTTGTGACGCTTACCCGCAAAAGCAGCGCCGACTGGCAGCCGATTTTGGCAGCAGCAGGCAGGCTCCTCGGCCTTGCAGAAGATGCTGACGCTACCTTAGGCGATCGCCTCCAAGCAGATATCACCCAAGCTGAAAAAACGGCTCCAAATGCTGGCTCAAAGAACTTTGGTCAAGTAGAGGTAGCCATTCAAAAGTTTCGCGGCATTCCTGTCCAGGTACGGGTGACAGACGATACGCAACAGGCCCGCGTTGCGCTACCCGAGCGCTTTAACCAAGCCCTGCAAAATGCAATTGTAGCGACCGGCGCTGACTATGTTGCCGAACGGATCTGGGCACCGTATCAGCCGCAATTTGGCGATGTCGAGGCGATCGCCCGTCAGGTCGCCGAAGAACTCGATAGCCTTATTGACGCCCAAGACCTCGCCCACCTGGAACAGCAGGCCATCACCTCAGATTCTAAAATCATCTCTTCTCAGCGCTCTCAAACAGAATTACTGGCAGACCTACAGCACTCAGACTGGAAACAAAGACTCAAAGCAATTCAGAAAATTGAGATTGACAAAGGAACGTTTCCAGCGGTGGTAAAGGCTCTCCAAGATGACCGAGCCACCGTTCGCCGCTGGGCAGCAGCCTTGTTAGGTGCGAGTGAACAGGCTGAGGCGCTACCCCCCCTGCGTCAGGTGCTGCTCACTGACCCTTCCCCCATCGTGCGCCGGACGGCAGGAGATGCGCTCAGCGATCTGGGCAATCCTCAGGCGATCGCCGCAATGGTGGCAGCACTAGGGGATGCGTCTAGTTTAGTGAGGTGGCGGGCGGCGCGGTTTCTCAACGAACTGGGTGACGCCAGCGCGATAGAACCGCTAACGCAGGCAGCTGACGCTGAAAGCGAATTTGACGTGCGCATAGAAATGACCGCAGCGATTGACCGCATTCAGGCGGGCAAGGCTTCACAGCTACCCATGTGGATGCGCATTAGCAATGCTAGCTGAAGCTGAAACACTCTTAGGATAGTTCAGCAGCAACACTACTATGGAAGGTCGCGTCATCCGTCACACGCCTTCACGCCCTTGTTCTTCCACATCGGAATTTTCTTCGTCAATGCTGGAGTAGGGGCCGATTTCGGGGTATCAACTTAAGGCGAAACGAAACGGTAGCAGGCGGGATATATTAATAACAACAATTGTTTACTACAGTTTTTCTATGACGAATGTCATAGATTTAGTAACCTGTCTCTATGGAAGACAGCTAATGAGCGTTGTTATAGTGTGGGGACAGTCACGGTTCAGAGAAATGATGTGTTCTTTCAGCAAGTTTTTTCTAATCGGTCTGCTAGCTGACATTGCGCTATCTCCGACCGGCAAGGCTGCGCAGGCTTTCGATGCCAACCAAAGTCTACGTTTTTTTAATAAACAGGAAGTTAGGATGACTGCAATTTCGACCGCCAACTCATCGACTGAGCAGCTTTTGACGGCTGAGACAGTCGCTAAAATAGACGCCTATCTGGACGCCTATGCCCAGACCGGCAAATTTTCGGGAAGTGTGACCATCACTCAAGGACAAATCGGTGGGATGACTCGCAGCTACGACTTGGCCAACCGCGAACACCAGGTTGCCAACACCGGCACCACCAAGTTTCGGATTGGCTCAGTCACCAAACAGTTTACAGCCGTGGCCATTTTGCAACTACAGGAGAAGGGACTGCTTGATGTACAAGCTCCCGTTTCGACCTATTTGCCTGACTATCCCAACGGCGATCTCATCACCGTCCATCATCTGTTAACACACACCGCAGGCATTCCTGAGTACCTTGACCCTGAAGTCTTTCCAGATCTGGCAGAGTGGATGCGGCTATCTTCCTCGCTCGATCAGCTCGTTGACCGGTTTAAAGATCTGCCGCTCGAATTTGAGCCGGGAGAGAAGTTCAAATACAGTAACTCAGGGTATGTTTTACTTACGCAGATTATCGAAACTGTGGCCGAACAGCCCTATGCAGAATACTTGCAGGCCAACGTTTTCGACCCTCTAGGAATGAAAAACACGGGCTATGAGGTTCCGCAAACGGTGATTTCTAATCTGGCGCAGGGGTATCTGTTCATTGGCAAAGAGACATATTTGCAAGCGAGTCCGTTTGACATGAGCATTCCTCAGGGCGCAGGCGGACTGTATTCAACGGTAGAAGAGTTGGCAAACTGGAATCGGTTTCTACATGAAGATGAATATCCAGCGGTGTTGAGGAAAACAGCCAAGGCCATGATGATGACGCCAATTGTTCAAATGGAGCCTGAAGAGAGTCCAGATACGTTCTACGGGTATGGGCTGGTCATAGATAATCATTTAGGGCGGCAGCGAGTTCACCATAACGGCGGTATCAGCGGATTTGCCAGCTCTCTAGCCCGTTACCCAGACGAAGCGCTGACGATTGTCGTTTTGTCTAATTTTGAAACGGCCCTCCCGAGTCGCATTATGAAAGATTTGGCAGCGATTGCCTTTGGTGAACCCTACGAAATCCCGACGCAGCCCGAAGCGATCACCCTTGACCCAGCAATTTATGAAAAGTACGCGGGCACCTACCAGCTCTTGCCCGCAATGCAGATCACTATCCGAGTGGAAGACGGTGAGCTAACGGCTCAGGCCACGGGGCAAAACTCTTTTGTGCTCTACCCCACTTCAGAGACAGATTTTTTTGCAGAAGTAGCTGATATCACAGTAACGTTCTCTCTCTCTAAAGCAGGAACCATTGAGGGGCTTACGCTCCGCCAGATGGGTCAAGAACTTTTTGCACCTAAAATAGAAGAGTAGCCTGCCTCGCCTCAGAAACTATGTTAAAAACGCCCCTAGCTGAGATCTGTGTAATTTTCCCCACAGTAGTCTGAAAGCTGCATTCTATCGCATTGAGTTAAGTCAAATTTAGCTAAATGACGTATTTCTGTGAAAATATAAAGTCCTTATATACCAGTGGTTCTAGCGCGATGTGATCGGTTTTTACACTACCCCTGTTAAGGTGAAAAAATAAGCTACCGTTGATTTGCGGACGTTTCAGCGATCGGTCTTCTGAAATCAGAAATTCATACCTGCTGTCTGTTTTTCTTTTTAGGAAAATGGCAAGAGCCGAAGCTGTAAAGCCTAATTCTTTCGTTGGTCATTTCCCTAAATCATTAGTACAAACGGTCACCTTAACAGGGGTAGCTTAGGAATCTACTTATTCAGTGTCACTATCATGCGCTTATAGCTGTAGGGTACTGGGCGCGATCACGTTGACGTAGCCTATGAGCTGAATGTAGCGGCGACCGAGGTACTAGCAAGCAGACTGATGAAGCATCCTTTTCTCCACCAACAAACTATTCGCGTACTTTTTCTAAGAACTGCTGTCTCTAATATGAGCGACCGCGACCAGTAGAGCATCGAGCATGACGCCATAGCTGGTGTCAGAAGAACGAGCAAGCGTCATCAAGTCTAACTGCTCCCTATTGATGAAGCCGTAGATAGCCGCATTGACCATACGCATACAATCAATCAGCGCATCGTCACTCAACTGATGGAGCTGTAACGACTGCTGAAAAAAGCGAAGCGACTGTTGAATGATTTCGGCTTCTTCTGAGTCACTCGGTCGCATTTGGTATTGCATCATCACTGTGTAGCGGGCAGGATAGCTTTTTGCATAGCTTCGAGCAGCCTGCGCACCGGCATGAAATAGGGCATTAGGGTCTGTAATACTAGCGACTGCGCTCTGGCAATGCGATAGATAGTCGCGCCAAATCGTAATAGCGGCAGCTTGCCGGAGGCCCGCGTTGCCATTGACGTGCTTGTAGATAGCAGGCGGTTTGATTCCCAAGGCTCGTGCGACTTGGTTTACGCCTAACGCGGCTTCACCGCTTTCGTCTAGGCAAGAGATCGCCGCGTTGGTCACGTCTTGCTGCGTCAAAGAATCTTCTTTTCTCGGTCGGCCCATAGTCTATTTAGTTAACATCATTAACTAAAAGCGAATACAATCACTATTATCAACTAACAGCGGGCGCTTATGTCTGACCTAACATTCACCTCAGCCTATCAGCTAGCTCAGATGATTCGAGATCGCACAGTTTCTGCGACAGAAGTCGTAGAAGCGTATCTATCACAGATCGCTAAACATAACTCGGTTCTGAATGCTATCTGTACGCTGAATATAGACGGTGCTCGCAGTCGGGCGAAACAGGCAGATGAAGCCCTCAATAAAGGCGAGCTTTGGGGCGCACTGCATGGCGTTCCTATCACCATTAAAGATTTCTATGAAACTCAAGGCTTACGCACAACAGCAGGCTATAAACCACTCCAAGATTACGTACCCTCTCAAAATGCTACTGTCGTCAGTCGATTGCTCTCAGCAGGCGCTATCTTGCTGGGCAAGACGAATCCATCCGATGTCAACGGCACCTATCAAGGTAAAAACGATCTGTTCCCACGGGTCAACAATCCTTGGAATTTAGACTATCCATCAGGCGGAAGCTCTGGTGGGAGCGCTGTAGCAATCGCAGCTGGATTTTCGGCGCTTGATGTCGGCAGCGATGTCGGCAGCGATGTCGCTGGCTCGATTCGGCAACCGGCTCACTGCTGCGGGATCTATGGTCTCAAGCCGACGGACGGGCGAGTCTCGTTAGCTGGGCATATCTTGGAAGTTCCAAATCGCCCAACCTGTATTCGACAAATGCTGGTACCTGGGCCTTTAGCGCGGTCTATAGAGGACTTAAGACTTTGCTTTTCTCTCATTGCAGGAAGCGATCTCCGTAGACCAGAGCTGCCGCCCGTTCCATTGGATGCGCCTGATGATAAACCTATAGAAGCCCTGCGACTGGCTTGGTCAGATAATTTTAGAGTCCCAGTAGCCGCAGATATTCAAAGCATTCTTCACGCAGCAATCAATCAGCTAGCTGAACGCGGGGCAACAGTCGAGAACTGGTCGCCATCTGGCATTGATTGGACGGCGGCGCAACAGCTTTATTACCGGCTAGCTGCTTGCAACTATCGCTACGCGCAGCCAACGACTTGGAGTGCCGTGCGAAAGACTCTTACCTTCATTTGGAGGGAATCCACGCAAGGTGAAGCCGCTCTACGTAAGCTAGGTAATCCCGCCCAAGTTCTAAAAAAGATCCTTTCACCGTCCTTAAAAGACTACGTTCAAGCTTTAGACGAGCGTGATACCTTCATGGCTCGATTAGATCAGGCATTAGCGCCTTGGGATGCTTGGCTGACGCCAGTCGCGGCCACACCTGCTTTTACCCATCGCCCTGCTTGGAGCGCGATTGATATTGATGGGGTTTCCTACCCTCATGCAATCGCGAATGGCGCTTACATAATGCCGTTCAATCTTAGTGGGCATCCTGCTGTAGTTATCCCAATGGGACAAACTCAAAACGGCTTACCTATCGGATTGCAGATTGTAGGCAAGCGCTGGCGAGAGATGGAACTTTTGAATGTGGCTCAGAAGGTGGACGATGCGATCTGTGCTTTTCGGCGTCCGGCGGGCTATTGAGGAAACAAGGCCAACAAGTGTTAATAGACGATCTAGAGGCGCTTCAAGATAGCCCGACATAGAATATAGGAGCCGACCCAGTCAAACGCGATGTGGCTGATACTTCTGAAAACCTTGATACCCTTCCCAATCCTAGAGAGAGGGTACCGGCATCCTGGGTGCAGGGTGGAGGCTTGCTTCTGCCCTTCGCCTCTTGTCCGTCCTCAACATCCTCAGCATGATAAGAGCAGACTAGGAGCTATTTGAAATAGCAGTAGCTCCTTCGAGCGGCATTCTTATCCGCGATCGCACAATCGTAAACACGATCACACTCTGAATATCCGGCCACTTGGAACTTGGTGCCTTCTGTCCCCATGGGCGGGAGAAGACTCACAGGCGCTGTAGGAGCGGCGTCAGAGCAGCCAGCAGGGCTTTCTGGATTTGCCATTGCTGGCTATCGAGGGTGAAGAAATGAATAGATTTGGCTGTGAGCTTCTACTGCCGCTTGCAACCATGCCAGCAATCGGTGCTGATAAGGCAGTGACCAGCGACTGATCAACCGCTTTGCTGCCGAAAGTGTTAAGCCGGGGGGATGGGACATCAGCCGCGAATCTTAGGTAACAAAGGGCAGTGTTTTCCCATATTCTTACGTTACCTAAGATATTCTAAAAAGGGTAAAACCCGTTAGCAGCAAAGATCAGCATTTCTCTTAGGGAGCCGCTATCGCGCCATGCCGATTATCTTAGGTAACAATTATCAGAAAGTATATGCGATTTTGTTACCTAAGAGATTTAACAATCAATTCTCCCAAACGATTAATGACTAAAGAGATAGGAGACGATCCTCATTCTCCTAAAGACGGCTTTCTCGCGACTAAAAGTACGTATACGTCACCAGTAGGTCAGTCCCAGACCGAGCGTGGTTCAGCAGCCCATCTTGATGCTGAGGCGATCGCACTGATTATCAGGCTTTTTCCTGTTTTTCCCCGCGCCCCTACATGGCTTTCTTTAAGCAAACTGGGATCTCAAGAAATCCCGCATCATCCCCCACCCCCGCTCAGCGCTTAATGGATTAAAAAACATACCCGCTTCTTTCGCTTGAGCCTGAGGATTGGTAAAGGCATGAGCGGTATGGCCAAACATATGAATTTGCCAGTCTGCTTTGTGCCGCGTTAATTCATCGGCTAAGGCCACTGTCTGCTCGCGCGGGGATAGCGGATCTTCCCAGCCATGCAGTACCAGCACCGCCGCTCCAATCGCCTCGGCACCGACCGACGGCGGCGGATCGTAAATGCCATGAAAGCTAACCACGGCGCGAATATCTGCTCCAGATCGAGCTAAGTCCAGCACACACTTACCGCCAAAGCAAAAGCCAATGGCCGCTACGTTGTTTTCATCCACTTGGGGCAGCTGGCGAATGGTCTTTGTCGCTAGCTGCATATGCTTCAGCAGTAGAGCGCGATCATTATTGAGTACAGCCATCAGGGTGCTAGCTTCTTCTGGTGTAGTTGCCCGTTTCCCCTGCCCGTAGATATCGATGGCAAAACCGACATAGCCTAGCGCGGCCAGTAATTCGGCCTTTTGCGTTTCAAAGTCAGACTGCCCGTTAAACGTTGGGGCGATCATCACCCCAGGTTGCGGCACAGTTTGCGCAGTATCCCAGCTAACAGTGCCTTCAAAGGTACCCTCGGCTCCTTCGTATACAAGCGGTTCGGTGACTATCACAGCGATTCTCTCTAACGGCGACCCATCTAGGGTATCAGAGAGATCAAGATCAAAGCGATCAAGGGGATCGGACTGCTATTTAACCGGATGGACTGTTTTATTATTCAGTTTTTCTCTACGTCCTAACGAATAGGCAGTTAGTGCTTTAGGGAAGACTGGGGCTACCTATTGCTCGTCTAGTAGTCTACCTATGAGTTACAGCCGTAAAGCCTACGAATCCTCTCTTAAAGCTCATAAAAAGCTAATTGCGACGAAACTCCTTGACGGTATCGAAAAGCTCTACGAAAACAAAACGTCTGAGCGGCGATGGATCTGGGAGCTATTGCAAAACGCAAAAGATGTCGCTGAGCATTCGGTTGAAGTTCAGATTATTCTCAAAGCCGACTCAGTTGAGTTCCAGCATAATGGAAACCCGTTTTTAATGGACAACGTGACCTATCTGATTGAGCAGGTGTCTACAAAAGATCGCGCTTCAGAGCTTGGTGAAGCCCTAGAGACAACGGGTAAGTTCGGAACGGGCTTCATGACAACTCATCTACTGTCTAAAAAGGTAGACGTTACAGGCGTACTTGAAGATCGAGATACAGAACCCTCTATCTACAAGCGCTTTAGCCTCAAGCTAGATCGAGATGCCGCCACGCCTGATGAGATGATCGCAAAGGTTGATGAATCCTACAAGGTATTCGAGGCGCTAGATAACGAGGCGGAATGCCTCGGTCTAATAGACTATGAACCCTGTAAGCACTTTGACACCTCATTTAAGTATGACCTCAGTCAGAAAGGGCTCAGCATTGCTGAAGTCGGCATTGACGATCTGTATAACGCTTTGAGCTATACGCTCATCTTCATTCCTAAAATTAAGTCAGTCGCTGTGATTGACGAGATCAAAGGATCTAAGGTCAAATACTCGGTAGTTTTAGAACAAGATGCCAGCTCAAACATCAAAGTATCAACGATTCAAATCGAGGCAGGCACAGAGGTAAGCTTAGTCAAAATTGCATCGCTCGCCAATCTCAAGCAAACTATGACGCTTGCAGTACCGCTACAAGCGCAGGCAGAGCAGCTTTCTATCGAGGCATTCCATCCTAAGATACCTAGACTATTTTGTGACTTTCCCCTGGTAGGTTCAGAACAGTTTTGCTTCCCAGTAGTTTTCAACAGTCCGCTTTTCAACCCGAGTGAACCCCGAGATACCGTCTTGCTAGACGATCGCGATGATGAGAAGCGTAAGTTTAACAAAGCGCTCTTTGAGGATTGTTTGGAACTCTACTATGGCCTATTAGACTATGCGAGTGCGCATTGGAAAGATGCCTATCTACTCGCGAAATCTGCCGTGCCAGAGCGCGTTGATCGGCAGTGGTATAAGGCGCATATTCAGCGATCGCTTCGCCAAAAGGTCTTAGAAACGCCAATAGTTGACACTTGTCAGTACAAAAGAATTCCGCTAGCGCAAGCCCGCATACCCTCTCACAATGCCTCTACGCAAGTTGTGAACCTATGGCGGCTAGCGATTGCCTTCCATCAGGACTGCTTACCGACTGAGAACCATGTGCTCGGCTGGTACAACACTATCGATACGGACTGGGAAAAGGACTTTAGCATCAAGCTACGATATACCCTCACCGATCTCGTGCAGGACATTGCCAATGAGGTGTGTCTATCACAGCTCGCTCAAAGGATTGAAAAGTCTGAAGCTGAGACGCTGGACTGGCTCAATCAGGTGATTGCGTTTGTCGAATCAGACAGCGCTGCTAAGTCTGGCAGCTTGCTTAACAAGTATCCGATCATCCCCAACCAGTACGGGGACTTCCAAGTG
>QBMP01000129.1:0-2115 GCA_003242115.1 Phormidesmis priestleyi | reverse complement strand
AGTGCTCGGGAAGCTTCGTCGGGACTTAGACATCCCAGAAGCAATCAAGTACGTTCTGAAGATCTTAGGTGAAGATTGGAAGCAACAGCTCAGCCATCTGGATATTCAATGTCAATTTCCTAGAAGTCTAGACATTGCAGAGGCTAGTCGTGTAATCGACGAAAAGCTGAGGCAGAACGCTCACAAAGATCTGAGGAAGGCGGTCTACTATCTCATTAGCTGCTATCCAGCCGAAGCGGTTTTGGCGCAGCCTCCTTTTCAGCTTAGGACTCAAATCCAGCAATTGGCGAAAAGCTTAGATGATGCTGTTCCTGAACCACAGTTTCTAAGCGATTGGACGCCGAGCCTTTGGGCAGAGTGCGACGCTTGGCTGCTTAAGACCTTAGTTCACGATTTGGTCAAAATAGGTAATCTCCAGAACTTACAAACAGCTCTCAAGGCAACTTCTGATGATGAAGCCGCTGCTTGGCTGAGCAACTTTATCGGTTTCTTAAGTCAAAATCCTAACTGGAAACTCTTTTATGTGGAAGAAAAGGTTCTACCTAACCAGCGCGGGCTTTTCTTCTCCAAAGATAGACTCTCTTTCGACAAAGGAATCCCCGATGAGATTAAAGACGTTCTAGAAAAAATCGATATTGACTACCGAGAAGAGCTGCTAGACGTTCGCATTCAGGGCTTTGAGCATCACCCCAGAAAGCTCGGTGTTAGAAATGCTTCTGATGAGATCGATAAACGCTTAATTGAAGAAGGCTCGTTAGACAATCCAAAGCTTCGAGAAGCGGTCTTTTCTTTGATTAGCTACTTTACGACGAAAGAAGATACAACCCGCAAAGTTATTTGGGAGTTAGCCAACATCTTCTATGGCAACACCGTCGTTGCAGACATTCAAGTGATCCCGAATCTAGCTGACTTTAAATGGGCTCAGTGTAACCAGTGGGCATTGAAGCGACTGGCCCATGAGGTCGCGGCAGAAAAAAGCGTAGAGCAACTGGGGCAGTATCTTAAAGCCGATCAGGATAAGGCCATTCAATATCTGGATCAGCTAATTCCTTTTGCAAGTCAGCAAAATCTTGTGGCATTTCTAAGCGATTTAAAAATCTGGCCCAATCAGCATGGCTACTTTTGGGAGAAGAAAGCACTTAAGAAGGATGGTGGTATCGATTCAGAGCTGAAGGAAATCTGTATCTACCTAACAAAGGAGGATTGGCGCTCTAGGCTTCTACTGAGCCACAGCGACTTTACGAGCACCTTGGGCCTGTTTAGCGACCAGGAAACGGAGTTACCTGAAGCGATCACCAGTGTAATTGACGACGCGCTAAAGACGTACAAGGGGGAGCGACGAGACCATAACTTTGTAGAGGCTGTCAGACTACTATTTGCTTGGTCTAAGCTGCCGCATAACAAAGCGCTGGTAGAGAAGCTATTGCCTTACTTCCATAAAAACAAGGCACAGCTATTTTTAGACATCTGCGAAAATCAGGGAATTCATAACTGCGTCTTCGATCTCATGCAGGTTGAGCCGGAAAAGTTGGAAGCTCTGACAAGGCTTGCAAACTCTACCGATATATCGCAGTCAGACATTGATCACTTTGTCGAGCACCATGCAGATCTCAGAACATTGGAAGCGCTGAGGAGTCAAAAGGCCGATCCTGAATCAGCCAGTGAGGTGCTTAAGCTATTGGAAGATCTTGGATTTGGGCCAGAGTACTTAGATGCGCTTTTGAGCGAGCGGGCTGCTCAACTGGAATCCGTTGATGTTGGTTTAGAAACGCGCGGATGTCGTAGCGGCAGACGAGTACGGACTTATCCCCAAGTCATCAGCTTTGAAGATAGCCATAAGGCCGACGACGTTGGGCTTCGCGGCGAAGAATTCGTTCATCACAAGCTAGTCGCTAAGTTTGGCAGCGAGCGCGTTCAGTGGATGAATGAAGACGGAGAGGGGCGATTTCCCTACGATTTCAAGGTTCTAGAGGAGGACTTAAAGGAAGTTGCTTACTACATTGATGCCAAGTCAAGCCGTAAGGGAGAGCATAGCGACGGCAATATCTTTTTCTCTATCACTAATGCTCAATGGGACTTCTTAAAAGAGTGCGATAACTACTATATTGCCAAGGT
>QBMP01000128.1:7825-11384 GCA_003242115.1 Phormidesmis priestleyi | reverse complement strand
TTATCAGACGCTAGCGTAGGTACAGCGGCTGCGCCTTGGTGCTGGCTAGTGGCTGATTGTGGTTGCGGTTGCCAGCGAGCGGCATCCCATTGTGGTAGCTGCGAGTTTATTGTTTCTACGGTTGCTTTTGCAGCAGGTGCTATATGCCGAAGCGTCACAGGTGAAAACATGAGTTTCTCATCCTGCACGCGCACATGCTCGAACCCCGGCAGGCGCATGAGCCGCGAGGGGTTGCGGATTGCCGGATCTGAATCCATTCGCTGAATGAGACGCTCTTGCAACTGCGTCCACTGGTTCAAATCTTGCAATGGGCTTGCCAGTGGGCTGTAGCAGTGGATCGACTTGTGCGTTTCAATGATGGCTCCAACCGGCAGACCGGATGTGCGTACCTGCTGTATCTGCTCTGCTTTCGTTTTGTTGTCGTTCTCCCAAAACAGAGATCGCGCTTGGGTAATTTCTGCGTCTCGCTCCCCGCCCGGATTAACGACAAAGTGTTGGTGTCCTTAGTTTTTCGCCCCCTGATTTGGGATCGCTGGAAGTCTTATCATTCCGTTTCAATTTGATCCAATTTTAGTAGGTGGCGAAAACATCCAGACATCAATCCTTTCTACTTTGCGGGGGTGGTCACTTTTTGGTGTTTGGTGATTTAATTTACTACCAGACACCAAAAAAAGGATAGGGCTTATACCTACCCCTGTTAAGGTGACCGTTTGTACTAATAATCTAGGACGGTGACAAAAGAGGGAATAAGGCTTTGCAGCTTCGGCTCTTTTGATTTTTCTGAAAAGAAAAACAGATGATGAGCGTGATTTTTTGATTTCAGAAAATTGATCGCTGAAACGCCTATAACTTGAAGATATTTCATTTGTTCACCTTAACAGGGATAGGTCATAAATCTAGATAGGCCAAAGCTTTTCAAACTCATCCTGCTGAGATTCTAAAAACGCTAGAAATTTCTCAGAAGCATTTGAACTATCGGGGAAGAAGGTGAGCAGCTCAAAATATTTCCGAGTATGAATAATAGTTGGTTTTTTAGGCTGATCTGGGTTCCGTCTGACATCAACCCACGGATACATCCGGTGCCAGAGTCTGCCAATTTCTCCGAGCTGGCCAGTCACAGAGGATTGCTTAATGGTTTGTTCTATTGTACCTAAGGTGCGATCGCGCTGCTGATAAGGCCCATGCAGCCACCCGACTGCCTCACTATCTTCGATATCTTGAGCGATTCGACCCCAGACTTGAACATTGTTGGGATGCCAAGCTTCTCTCCAGTCAGCGCAATTCTCAGGACTGATCTTGACTCCCTGCACCGTCATCCAAGCTTGGGCGGCCTGCCGAACACTTTCAATCGAGGTGGCAACTTGAGAAAGACTCCGAATGCGATTTTCTTTGACCAACGCCCGATTACCAGACCATTGCCAGTGACAGCCAATCAGCGGCTTACGCCCCTGGTCGTAATAGTCAGGGTAGATCAGCCGATGGTCGGCGCGTCGCCAAGACTTGCCAAATCCACCAAAGGCGATCGCAAAACGAGTGAATGACTCAATCAATAAAGTTAGCGCCTGTCGCTTGTCATTACTTACCGAGCGGGTAATCAGCCAGCGAAGGGTGCCCTCTACATCATAGGTTGGCTGAGCGTAAGAACCAGTGCCGTAGCTGCCCATCTCCAGCGCGGAAGTTTGAAAGGCCATACTCAGTAGGCCCACCGTCCCACTGCTGCCGCTGATGCCGCCAAAGAGACCCTCGACCAAGTTTTCTGCACTATCTGCGTCGGTGAGTCCGCCAAAGATGCGGAGGGCATGACCACGAATACCGGCGCGAAAGATATTGGGCCGAAATTCTCCGGTTTCATCAATCAGCTTAGCCGCTTGACCTTGGCCCTTGAGCCTGACTTGATAGAGCGTATCTCCTTTGGCATTTTCAGCTTGGCCATAACCCGCCCTAACCCGACTGCCAAGGCCCGATGCGATTGCCTTCTCCCAAATTTGCCAAACGGTTTCCCAATCCGTTTCTTCATCACTAAAAGTGCTTGAAATCCCAAATTGCAGCTCCGGTTGATGCAAAGAGATCTGAATAAAAGCGCTGGTTTTACCTTCTTGCTTTACCTGCCTATCCTGCTGAGGATGCACCAAGTCCACCAGATCTTCCGTCCATCTGTCATCAGTTGGGTAGCCCCCATGAAAGCGCAAAATTCCTGGAGACTGGTCGTCAGCTTTGCCACAATACTTATCAGCCTGAATTTCTGTACAAGCCCGACGAAAAACACCTTTCATACTGCTACCGGGATAAAAAGGCCATCCTCTCGCTCCAATCACAGGGCGGATAATACCGTCATCTTGACCGCCATTGGTGATAAAGCGCCAAGTAAACGTGTAGGTTTTCGTTTTAACTTTAGATGAGAATTTTGGCGCTTCTGGGTAAGTTTCACTGATCCATTCTTCTGCCCAGCGCGTTGCGTCTTGCTTCTCAGCGTTAGGCACTAGCCGCTGAAGCTGGCTGCGACCTTCAATTTGAGCGCGATACATCATCGGCACTTTTTTAGCCGCGTCTGGAATGGTCATTATTTAACCCCCTTATAGCGCTGAGTCCACCACACAAGGCAATCGCATAGCTGAGTCAGTACCGACAAAGAGATTCTCTGAACGTCGGTATCAAGCTGCCAGAGCGCTTCTGACATAGTTCTAATAGCAGCCGTATCACCGGCTGAAATCGCCTGGTTAGGAAGAGAAACACCACCTTTACCCATTACTTTAACCAGTTCATCCCAAGCTGCTTTCCAGTACCTAGACTTTAGTTTATCAGCATCTTTTTTACTATTGCGTAGGCGCAAATGTTCACCCCAAAACCGCTCCAGCCCGTAGGCAGCGGCCATTCGCATTTTGTGGCTTTCGTTTAGGCTATCTTTATCGGTTTCTAACGCATCTAGTACTAATGCTTGTGCGATCTGATCTAATCCATACGATTGCCAGTGAATGTCGCTGCGCCCCGGCGATACAGGCTGCTGAGAAGTCTGCCCGAACTGTTCAGTTTTTGATTCGCTCTGAGCTTGCTTTGGCGCTTTGTAGCCAGTCTTACTTTTTTTATTAGCCATTTTTAGTACTCTCCTTGTAAGGTAACGTTGCAGCGACCAAAGCCGATAGATTCTAAGCCGCCAAAGTAAAGCTCATCGGCGGCAACGGCGGTCTGCGATGCTTCATCAATGCCAAACGGTTGCCAACCCGTCTCTTTAAGCGCAATCGGGAAGACTAAAATTGTGCCCTCAGGCAACGCTTCCACGTTGAAAAATGCGCCACCATCCACCTTTTTCTCTTTATCTGATAACTTCACACGGCTTTGACGATAAAGTGCCATGTCGTGAATCATTGCAATGTCGTTATCGTGGACAATCACAATATTTTCAGGGGCAATGCTAGAACCGGGCGGAATCCATGCTCGAAGACTTTCAGGATCTACAGAATGTTGAATTTCTAGAAAGCCCAAGTTAAAAAAGAGAACAGGCTTGCCTGTACCAAGTGGCTTCCCGGCTAAGCTCGTCGCCGCAGTGTAAGGAGCGGGTACC
>QBMP01000128.1:3090-7815 GCA_003242115.1 Phormidesmis priestleyi | reverse complement strand
GCCGAAGACAGCTAACAAACACAACTGGCTGTCCAGGACAAAATACAGGTAGCCAAACAATTGAAGCGTATTCAAATTTCACATTGGCTTCAGTTGTTCCACCGTCTTTTTGCCCTGTAGTTTCACCGTCTTTTTGTTTTTTAACGGCTTCATGGCCGTACCAGTACTGTTCGTCAGCATCTTTGCCACGCATGTCAGCGCGAAAGCGGCCTCGCAGAGAGCTACCTGGGATGATGCCAGTCTGAGTAAATTGGTCACGGAAAATGAGATTGAGATTGCCGGTCTCCTCACCTGCACTGGCTCCCACATGGAGAGGAGCAAGTGTTTCGATAATGGCATACGCTTTTTTGTACATGAGAATTATGGGAATAAGGTCAAATGAGAAAAATCAGTTAGACGGAGTTAGCTTGCAATTTTTTGGGAAAGAGACTCTGCCAACGGCTCAACAGCAGAATTAGGAGGGGCCTGCACGATTTCGCTCTTCACCATGTCATTAAGTGGTAGCGCCAGCCCGCAGCCCCAGCGGTTGAAACGAGGGCCTTCTTTAGGAAACCACTCGTCTTCCCAATCGTGCCAAGCCAAATTCAGCGGTTCTTTAAGCACGTATACACTGCCAGCAGGCACCGCATAGCGCCCTCGGGAGAGTCGCTTAGTTTCTCCCTTTTTCCCACCGAGCCGATAGCGAAACGGCACAGGCCGGTCGGTCATGACCGTTTTTACTTTGGCATCCCAAGCGCTAGGGCTTCGTTGTGAAAGTCGGTTAGACCCCCACACTGCGGGCACAATAATCGCAAAGGTAGCGCCAACTGGCTGACTTAGCTGCGCCTGAAGCGCCAAGCTAAGGCCAGAGGTCGTGACATTTACCATATGCCCCTCCCCTCCAAAGCGATACCAGCCTGGAGGTAGCTCCATCGTAGAGAGATACACAAGTCGGGCTTCGGGCGATAGCTGCACCCCGTTTTCCAAAAACAGGCTGCCTGTTGCACCGTCTTCTTCTGCGTTAGCGACTTTCCTTTGGTCATGTTGTAGCCTTGGATGTAGGTGCGGCATAAACTTCCAGGGGCCAGATTCAAACCTTTCGGGCTTGTCCCAGTCTTGAATGCTCACCCAGGCATCTCGCTTGTATTTACCGCTAGGGCTTGTGCCGCTTGCCGTGAGCCACTGCCCTTTTGTTTCACCTTCGACGTTAGGATACCAAAACAACTGTTGATCTAGATGCCCATCTTTAACGAGGCAATGATAGGGCGCTGGCACATAAAAGTTTTGTTTGGCTGTGGACTCTACTTCATTGGCATTTCCCCAAAAAGGGCCAGCGACCTGTAAAGATTGCACATCAGTATTACCATACTGAGCAGCGAATAGTCCCGATAGCGTGGCGGCGCTCGGTGGAAAGCTCTGCCCTGATCGACCTACTAAATTTTCGGGAGAGAGGAACCGGCCAGCACTGCCATACAGTAACCCCAGTGGCTCAATAGAAATCAAGTATTTGAACATAGATGAAACCCTACCTTTGCTAAGTCAATAACCCAAGCTGTAAAAGCTGCGTGAACACGATCTGGATCTAATTCGCCCGCTTTTGTGAAAGCAGAGCGTTCTCCTAAAATGCCGGTAGAGAGGTGTTTGCCCTGAAAATCGTAAGGACTGTCTCCCTCATATTGGTTCCAGAGAACAGCGCTGTCGATGTCGATGCTGTCAGCCTTGAGAAAGTTGTGAAGAGCCTGCATATCCTCATCTTTCTCGGATTTTTCAACAGCTTCACCTTGAAAGTAAACTTTGAGCAGTGCCCAGGCAATCTCAGATTGCTGACCTCTAAAGGCATGACGGGCTTCGAGAGCCGCAACATCTCTATAAATATGCGTCCAGTTAGGCGCTTCACCACTGCGCCCACCGCCTCTTTCATAGTCTTCTAGCAACCGCAAAAAACGCCAGGGGCAATGCCACTCCAGGTAGTTACCACCACTAAAAAGAATTCTCAGAGCAATTCGATCTCGCCCATTCTCCTTTGCCGATGACTCCGCCATCCGGCAGTGCTGTAGAACATCTCGCTGAGGCACCTGCGGCGAAACCCACACAAAGCCGATGCTGACAGTAATTGCCTGACCGTGTTCGTTCCATACATCCGGCTTGAAGCGATAAAACCAGTTCAGGCACTCTTGTGGGGTTAGCTTCGGGCGTGGCTCGTTGCGATACAGCACCCCCAAAAAATCATCACCACCGGCATATACAATTCGACCGTCTTTGTGTCGTGGCTGATTTCCTCCTGACGAAAGCGGTAGCTTGTTATCTAGCCCACTGCCCCACTGCCTTAACGCTAGACTAAATCTATGCAGCACACCTTCAGGATCAGCGCCCGGTTCTCGGCTTGCTTGCTGAAGATAATGACCCGCTCTGTCTCCATCGCCTTGAAACCATCCCGTCCAACGTTCATCGCGTTCTGCGTCTTCAGAAATGGTTGCGTTGCTATCTTTCCATCGCCGTAGCCCTTTGTAAGATCGCGGTTTTTCCACGCCCACGTTATGGTCAACGACCTCATTAATCGTGACGAGGCGTTTAACTAGCTCAGGAATGCTCAACTGTTCTCGTTCATCAATAGTGGCTCCTTTACTATCCAGCGCTGCGCTCAGCAACCTATAAAAAGCTTTAACCTCCGCTTCTTCATCTGCTTTTGCGTGGGTATGAGGTGCGTGACGACCCAAGGCAGGCCATGCTCTAGAGTCAAGCCCTGAAAGAGTTGAGCTTTCTCCAACGTAGTTTATTCCTGTCCATGCTCGTGCGGTTTTCTGCTGATTCAGGTTGTGACGAGCTTGGTCAATGGTATTACCAGTTGCCCAAAAGAACTCCCAGTTATGGTTAATCCACTCCTTCCAAGGCCGATCCCAAAAGTATTTAATGCGCTCTCCAGATTCTGTTTCTTCAACGTTGTTTTGTATCCACTGCTGGCAGCTAACGACCAGTTGCTTCCAGGCGTTAGTCAGCGCTGTCTGCGCTTGCGATCGCGGAAATTCGCCGCGAATAATAATTTGATTAGGTGTACCTTGGGCAACATTGATCATTGCTGGTGAAATGATGGGGTTTGGAAAGTTGTCGCTGCCAGCACTTAAATACTCGCGCGCCTCAAGGCATATTTGGTTAGCTAGATGCGACAGAATAAAAGAGCTGCCGTATAGGTCGCGAAGCTTTCGGGATTTTTCGATAAAGCCCTGCACAGGCGAAAAGGTGATAGCGGTATAGCGATCGCTCATAGGACTGCTTGAGTGAAACTACAGGTATAGTAACCGGCTCTGGAAGAGGGTCTTTCCAGAGACAGGTTTAGTATGGATAGGGCGGACATAAGTGCTGAGGGCGCATGTATTTGAATCAACTCTCGTTGGTGTACCACGTTAACCAATTGGGGGTCTATATCATTATGAAAAATAAATCTTTCAGACATTGATTCATTGCAGCTTCGTCAGATTGGGCAGTTTTGCAAACTTTTGGTTAAGCGCAATACCGTCGTTATTTTCTGAGAGTTGGTATACTGCTTGTAGAACAAACTAGCTATCGGGGCATGAAGGTTTGCGCTGGTAGAGTGATGGTAGAAAGTAATGGGTTATCCTTTACAAGAGCAGTACGTCAGCTTATTGACTGATTTTGGCTTTAAGCGCGTGTTTGGCTCAGAGCCCAATAAGCAGTTGCTGGTTGATTTTCTCAATACGCTTTTGCCAGCCCATCATCAAATTAAGCAACTGTCGTATAAAAGCACAGAAAACCTGGGCAATACGCAGGTTGATCGTAAAGCTATTTTTGATATTTATTGCCAGAGTGAAAACGGCGATCGCTTCATCGTAGAGCTTCAGAAAGCAAAGCAGAATTTTTTTAAAGACAGAAGCGTTTTCTACGCAAGTTTCCCTATTCAAGAGCAAGCTCTCAAAGGTCAGTGGGATTTCCAGCTTGCACCAGTTTACTCAATCGGTATCCTAGACTTTATTTTTGATGATCATAAGAATGAAGATACGATTATTCACACCGTTGAACTAAAAAATCAGGCTTGCGAAGTTTTTTATGACAAGCTGAAGTTTATCTACGTTGAGCTTCCTAAGTTTGAAAAAACGCTTGAACAGCTAGAATCACATCAAGATAAGTGGCTCTATTTATTCAGGCACTTGCCTGATTTGGAGGGACATCCTCGCCCGTTTCAAGATTCTGTGTTTCTTCAGCTTTTTGAAGTTGCCGAAATTGCGAACTTCTCGCGTAATGAACAAGATATGTATCAAAATAGTCTCAAGTATTACCGGGACATGAACAACGTTATTGATACTTCTAGGACGGATGGCGTTAAAGAGGGCTTAGCAAAAGGCCGAGCTGAAGGTCGAGCTGAAGGTACTAAAGAAACCCAGCTTGAAATTGCTCGTTCTCTTCTAGGTGAGCTTCCTGTAGAGACCATTAGCCGAGCGACTGGCCTTACCATAGATGAAATTGAGCGATTGATGGAAGATTCGTAATAGACTTTGCTCAGCTTTTGGCTATAAGCCTCGATATAAGTTTCTAAAAGTAGACGACATTACTCCGGCCTCACCCGGCGGGTAAAACCGGAAAATGGGCGATCGCAAATGGATAGCCTGCATGTTTCCAACTATTCCAGCCTCATTGGGCCGGTGAAAGCAAAACTCAGACTGTCAAAATTCCGGTAGCCCCGGAGAAGTTTCCAACTATTCCATCTTCATTGGGCTGGTGACAGCTTTGCCG
>QBMP01000128.1:0-3080 GCA_003242115.1 Phormidesmis priestleyi | reverse complement strand
CATTGGGCCGGTGAAAGTTTTGGCGACCAGCAGCGTCAGCAGAGCGACCAATTGTTTCCAACTATTCCAGCCTCATTGGGCCGGTGAAAGCTACCCTACGTTCATGATTGCCGCTGGGTACTACTTGTTTCCAACTATTCCAGCCTCATTGGGCCGGTGAAAGCAGCATTGTTTGCGATAGCTACGTGCTAGGTCGCGTGTTTCCAACTATTCCAGCCTTATTGGGCCGGTGAAAGCCAAGTAGATGCCTTAGCTGGTGCTTATTTGGAGATGTTTCCAACTATTCCAGCCTCATTGGGCTGGTGAAAGCTAATCGTCTTGCTCGAATCCTTGATCCAAACGCTTTGTTTCCAACTATTCCAGCCTCATTGGGCTGGTGAAAGCGCCCTGAGATTCTATGGCAGAGAACGCTGTTGCAACGGTTTCCAACTATTCCAGCCTCATTGGGCTGGTGAAAGCGGTACGATTGCTTTTCTTCAGCAGGCTGGTTTATGTTTCCAACTATTCCAGCCTCATTGGGCTGGTGAAAGACTAGCAGCAATTCCAAATTCCAACTTAAGGACGTCCAAAACCCTTGATTTATCGTTCGTCTCTAATCGCAATCAAATTCGATGAACGGGACTGATCGGCTGAAACCCAGCAAACTCGTTCCTAACTTAGGCAAAATACACGTCTGTAAGTTGGAATTTGAAGGCCAATGCTTTAGCTGTCTTCCAAAGCCTGTCGTACTGCTCTCAACCGTGCCGCCATCCAGTCTGTTTCAGGAAAGAGCTTGCAGCACGCCTGATAAAACCAAATAATATCTGCTTGCGTCCCTGAAAATTCATCCCAAATGCTTGACCCCGCTAAAGACAAATTTACTAGCAGGCTAAGTCCATTGTGCAGCTTGTCGGCCAAGATGATGCGACGTACCTCAGCAGGAGCCTGCCGTACCTGCTGTAAATAGGCTGCTTTGTGCGATCGCCAACTTTGCCCCATTGGCCGAGGCGACGCGCTGCAAGCCCACACCCAATCAGCAACCTGCTCACCAAACTGGGATCGAATAACGGCTAGGGTCTCTAGCCCGCCCTGATCTTCTACCGCGTCATGGAGTAACGCTGAGATCGCACTATCCTCACAGCCGCCATCCTCAATGACCAACGCAGCCACCCCCAGCAAATGAGAAATATAAGGAACACCTGTTACTTTTCGGCGCTGCTGCCGATGCAACTGAGCGGCATACAACAAAGCCTGCTCAAACCGTTCGCCCAAGACCACCCGCTGCCTATCAGTCTGCCTATCAGTCTGCCTATTAGTCTGCATAACATTTGGCCTCCTCAACAACTTCCTGTGCAAACCGCTGCCTGAGTGACCAGGGTAACAGCACTTCTATATGGGGCCGCCAAGCTCGCAATCGCTGACGCACATTTGGATCGTTATGTCGGTACATGGCCTGATAATAAGCATCCTGCCGAGGGCGCGTTGCCAGCACCTTAAGCAGCTTTTGCTGCTGCTTCGGTGTCAATGTTTTTGAAATGAGAGACTGCGCTTGGGCGTAGCTCACCCGCTTGAAAGTCTCGTGTCGCAATGACTTACCAATATAGCGCTGCTCCCATTCTTGGTCGAACCTCACCAGCAGTTGGTTTGCCGGTTGGTAATAGTCAAAGCCCCAAGCCTCTGCCATCCACAGCTGAATGTTTTCTGGTAATGGCAGTTTCTTTTGGTCGTATGCCTGCTTTAGTTTTGCTGGAACGACAGCTTCTTGCCAATCCAGCGGCGTCAGTGCCTCAATCCGATCCAGTCGATAGTTTCGCCAATCAATGTCTTGAATCTGCCCCGGCACTTGCCCCCAGCCACATAGATAAGGCCCCCGTCGGTAGTAATAAATGCAAACTGGATAAACAACAACTTCGCAAAGCTCTAATCGTGAGGCACTCCAGTAGCTTAGCTTGATGGGCAAGATAGGCGGTTTCATCCACAGTTCGCGCAGCGCATCTTGCCAGTCTTCTACCCGGTCGTGGCTATCGGGGGGCACCACGTAGTCGGTATGGACAAAAAACCGCTGAGTTCCCTCAATTTCTTGGGAAAGATTCGCTGCAATCACCGCTAAATCTGGCTGCATTAAAAACGTCAGTTCGCTTGCTCTGGGGGGAGCCGGGTAGGTCGGCCAACTGGCAACTCGTCCGTAGCCGTTTTCCCGCTGTTGCAGCCAGCCCAGCTCGTGCAGACGTTTGAGGTCACTGGTTAGGGTTCGTCGGGTGACGGCAAAGGGTCGCTCCGCGTCCAGTAGGCGATCAATATTTTCTGGCAATTCGCCCGTTTGTTTGAGCGCGGCTAGAAACTGTTTTCTCGCTGGTGCAGCTGGCATGGGGCCTTGCAGCCATTGCGGTTGAGTGCTGCCTAACTCAGGAGAGAAAAGCCATGCGGCGGTGCATTTTTCACAGGGACACAGATCGTCGTGGTGTCCTGGTTTGGCATCAGTGCCGGGGTGCGATGCGGTAAAAAAGGCGGCGCGGCAGTCAGCGTAGGTAAACGTTTTAGGTAGGGCGAGCTGCTGCTGTTGCGGGCCATACAATATATGCAGCCAAACCCACAGACGAACCGCCTGGGGTAAATTTTGCCTTAATGGCCCTTTGACAAGCCATTGTAAAAATGGCACATAAATCGGTTCAGCCCAAACAGTATCAGACATTTCGCTCAAGTCGCTTTTGTGGATTACCCTGGCCTTGAACCATCATGCCTCATCCTGGAAATAGTACCTTCCAGGGAAAGTTACACTTAACCCAGTTTCCTTCCGTTTGCCAAACCTACTTGCTAAACCTACTCTGACTTTAAACTTCATGGCTGCTATTGAGCTGAGCGCGATCGCCCACAAAACTGTCGAAGATATTCCCTATCAGCACTTGCACATTCGGATCACCGCCGCCAATGGCATCATTGCCCCTAGTGATTTGAAAGAGATTGTCTTACCGCCCGATATTATTTGGAGCCAAGGTGTGGTGATTGAAGGCAAAGCCCCGACTTGGCTGTATGCCTACCTTGTCCATGCTTGCCATATTGCAGCCTGGGTAGCTACCTTTGATCCTAGGTTGGGGCAAGAC
>QBMP01000127.1:10543-11461 GCA_003242115.1 Phormidesmis priestleyi | reverse complement strand
CTGAAAAGATAGCAGGTAAGGATAGCAATGATTAGGCGTTCTACTTTAGTATTTCTCACATGTCTGAGCGCGCTGGCTGCTCCAGCAAGTGCTTCGGCAATGCAAGTAAAGACAATGCAAGCAAAGAGCGCCGAGCCTGCAATGCTGTCGGTCTCGAATTTGAGTTCAAAAACTGGCTCAAACACTGGCACCGCTTTTCAAAGGCTGGTGGCTCAAGCCTCTGGCGGATCTAACGGTGGATCGAACCTGCTCGGTGAACCCTCCACAAAATCACTCGGTTTAGGGGCTAGGGGTGAAGCTGTCAAAGCCCTTCAAGTGCGGCTACAGCAAAGTAATTATTACAATGGCCCCATTGACGGGCTCTATGGGTTAGCCACCCAGCGAGCGGTGAGTGCCTTTCAGGCTAAAGAAGGGTTGGCGGATACTGGAACGCTGAATGATGCTACTTGGCAAAAGCTTCAGGCTTTCTCTAATTTGACGAATCCGGGGACATCACCGTCATCCCCATCGTCATCAACTGTGGCCGTTAGTACCCAAACTCTGCCAGAAACTGCGCTAACGGCTAGTGAACTGCCCCCGATTGCTGCGGGCAGCCAAACCAGTGACACCGCATTAGACAATAGCCAGGGCGGTTTGGGCAAAGTATTGGGGTTGAGCCTGGGGCTGGTTGCGCTGTTGGCTAGCTTTGGGGTTGGCTTTTTTATTGCCAATCGGGGTAAGGCTGAAGCTGAGGAAGATGATTGGGCGGAAATTGATGCAGGGAGCGATCGCCTACCCCCGCAAAAATCATTCATGACTCAGGCGACTGGGTTTTTGGGAAATGCTGGCAGAAAAACGGTTAGCCGTGAATCCAAGGGCGCAAAGGCTGGCGTGAACTTGAAAGACGCTGAGCGCGCCAACTCTGGCTCTAGTCTGATC
>QBMP01000127.1:0-10493 GCA_003242115.1 Phormidesmis priestleyi | reverse complement strand
GCCAGACCCCAAGCCATCAGACTACAAGCCATCAGACTACAAGCCATCAGACTGAGAACGGTCAGACTGAGAACGGTCAGCTTATGAGCGGTCAACTAGGCGAAGCGCGGCCGCTCGCTCAAGTCGATGTCATTGAGGGGTTAATTGGCGATCTGCGCAGCTCTGATCCGTCGAATCGTCGTAAGGCCATCTGGGAATTGGGGCAGCGAGGTAACTCGCTAGCCATGCAGCCCTTAGTCGATTCGATGGTCGATGCCGACTCTAAAGAAAAAAGCCTAGTGCTAGCGGCGCTGTCTGAAATTGGCATTCGCTCACTGAAGCCGATGAGTCGGGCGCTGGCCATTGCGCTGCAAGATGATAACCCTGAGGTTCGTAAAAATGCGATTCGCGATTTGACGCGGGTATACGATTTGGTGGTGCAAATTAGTCAAATGCTAGGTCACGCTACTGAAGATGAAGACCCCGAAGTTCGCCAAACTGCGGCTTGGGCGCTCGATCAGCTCAATCGGATTCGCCGCAGTCAGGACACGGATCCTAGTATTCGCTCCTTTGCCGGTAGCGGCAATTCAGCGCCGATAGATTTGCTTTCTAGTGAAGCCTCCATTCGCCGATCTTCTCAGTAGGGTTCTTTGAGATCTCTACGGCTGCTGCTATTGTCTACACCCGTCGGGCCTTTGGGATCTGGCTTGGGCGGAGGCGTGGAGCTAACGGTGGTTAATTTGGCGCAAGTATTGGCCAGGCTTAGCCATCAAGTTGCGATCGCGGCTCCTCAAGGCTCTGTATTACCCGATGCGATCGCTGCACTCGATATTAGCCTGATCCAAATGGCTGGAAACTGGCAGCCGATTGCCCAAAGTCAGCCGCGCTCAGCGCCGATAGCGGTCGGCTCAGCGTTAGCCAACGCTTGGCAATATGCCCATCAGGCTCAATCACAGTACGACTTGCTGGTTAATTTTGCCTACGACTGGCTGCCGTTTTATCTGACGCCTTTTTTTAAGGTGCCGGTAGCCCATTTTGTCAGCATGGGTTCATTAAACGATGCCCTAGATGCCGTCATTGCCCAAGTCGTGGTGCAGTTCCCGGGCACGATTGGAGCCTATACGCGATCTCAAACCCAAACCTTTGCAAATTTAGACCCTGGCCAGTGGCAAATTTTAGGCAGCGCCATTGATATCAGCCACTATCAATACTGCGATCAGCCCAGCGATTTCTTGCTTTGGCTAGGGCGCATTTCACCCGAAAAAGGGCTAGAAGACGCGGTAGCAGCGGCGATATCGGCTAATCAATCGCTTCAGATTTTTGGCAAAGTAGAAAACTCTGACTACTGGCGGCAAATTCAGTCGGCGATCGCCCAAGCGCCTAGCCATCTCTCTATTGATTACGGCGGGTTTCTGACCACTGAGCAGCTTCAAAAATCGTTGGGTCAAGCTAAAGCGCTGCTGGTGACGTCGCATTGGGCAGAAGCGTTTGGCATTGTGGCGATTGAGGCGTTGGCCTGTGGGGTGCCGGTAATTGCCTATCGGTGCGGCGGACTAGCTGAGATTGTGCGCTCAGGTGAAACGGGCTGGCTGGTGGAGCCGGATGATGCCCTGGGCTTAGTGGACGCGATCGCGCAAATCCACCAGATTGATCGCCGCCATTGTCGTCAGCAGGCTGAGACGACTTATTCTCTAGCGGCTTGGGGCGATCGCTTTGAGCAGTGGTTTGATAGCATTCTTTTTGGTAAGATTACTGCCTAGAAACCGCCTGCAATCTTGCGATTGGACTTTAGACTGGAGGTGCTTACCGATCAGCCTCGCGCCTATGATTTTGCTTACGCCCGCCGAAATCACGCAGCTCAGATCTCGTCTCGCTGACTATCCTCATGCCCTAGAAGCCCTTCAGGAAATTGAAGACTGCGATGGTGATGTGGAAGATGCGGCCATTTCATTAGCGCTCAAGTCTGGCCAAGAACCTGACACCAACGAACAGTGGTTGGCTAGCTTTAGCAAGCGCTACCGTCACATTGCCTGTCAGACGCCATTCCGCGAAGACTTAACCGCTGGTCAAATCAGCTCACTGGTCAATCATCTGACTCAAGAAACCGACTGTCCGCCGCTAATGGCCGCTCCCATTACTATTTACATCCATCACTTCGGGATAGACACCTTTTGCAACAGCTTAGATCACAGCCGAGTTTGAGGCCGTTTGAAAGCTGAAATTTAAATCTGAATCTAAGGCCAAGGCTAAATCCTTACAGCGCCGAAGGCTGATCTTTCAACTGCTCTAGCCGCTGAAAATCGCGGTTGACCTCACTCCACAAGCTGGGATTGTGAGGGTCGGTGCGCAGCGCTTTTTCGAGATAAATGCGGGCTTTTGGCGATTTTCCCTGGCTAATTAGCTGCCTTGCCCACCGCTGATAGACAATCGCCTGCCACTGAATGATTTCGACATCGTTAGGAATGCGATGGGCTAAGCCTTCGACGAGCGCGATCGCTCTCGGAAACTTCTGGAGCTTCAGCAGATCTTTAAGCTGAAGATACGCCTCCTGCTTGAGCCGATACTCTGGATCGACATCTGTAAGATTTTGAGCGCTAGCGACCGGCATTTTGGCGGCTTGATTGGCGGCTTCTGGTGTGCCGACTGCACCGGCAAATGACGTTGCTTCGCGGCGGCTAGCATCGGTTTCTGCAACCGCGCTCGGGCCGCGACTAAACCGACCAATGCCTAAATTTTCTAGCTGCGATTTAAGGCTCTCGACCGTGAAATGCTCACTAAAATTTTCGCCAAATTGATCAAGATTCAGTGGCCTTGGCTGAGCTGAGCTAGCGGGCATGTCGCCGCTTTCAGGACGGACTTTGGCGCTGGTTTTGGCGCTAGTAGTTTTGGCCCTGTCTTTGGCGCTGGGCTGCATCGCTGCCGAGAGCACCGTGTAGGCATCGTTAATTTGAATAAACTGCTCAACGGCCTGCTTATTGGGATTGATATCCGGGTGGCACTGACGCACAAGCTGACGATAGGCCGCCTTTATATCGTTAAATGAGGCCCCTCGGCGCAAACCCAACGTTCGGTAGTGATGAGCCAGAGTCATGTCAGTACAGGCCAGGAGAGCAGAGGAGACAGCCTAAGAAAAATGCTTTAAAGCTTTTTATCCCCAATTGGCAAAGATTATAAGAGATCTGGCTGGATATGGATCGCTAATAAGGTGAAGTTTTCGCCAATTCTTGCCTGATTTACGGTCACGGTTACTGACCGTAAAGGGTTGCTTCCTAGACGTTCAGGCGCTCTTCAATCACCCGATCAATTAAGCCGTACTCTTTAGCCTGGGCGGCTGACATGAAGAAATCGCGATCGCTATCCTTCTCAATTTTCTCAATTGACTGCCCTGAGTGCATGGCCATCAGCCCATTGAGATCTTTGCGCACCTGCACGATTCGCACGGCCTCAATTTCAATATCGGTGGCTTGAGAGCGGCCTACTCCGCCCGAAGGCTGGTGAATCATAATTCGTGAATGCGGCAGCGCCAGTCGCTTGCCTTTAGCACCCGCATTCAGCAAAAATGCGCCCATACTCGCCGCTAGCCCCACACAAATCGTCACCACCTCCGACTTGATGTACTGCATGGTGTCATAAATTGCCATGCCAGCGGTCACTGAGCCACCGGGCGAATTGATGTAAAGATAAATCGGCTTGGTAGAATCTTCAGAATCGAGATACAGCATGTAGGCCACGATTGCATTAGCAATGCTGTCATCAACTTCTTCAGTCAAAAAGATGATGCGCTCACGAAACAGCCGTTCGTAGATACCGATCCACTGTTCGTAAGTTCCGCCAGGGAGGCGATAGGGGACACTAGGAGTTCCAATAGGCATAGGTCTTTAGAGGGGTAGGGGAGTAAAAGGCTCAGTTCGTGGTGAGGTGTATGGTGAGTAGGCTTTACGTCAATTTCACGCAGACGTTTCCATTAGTGCTGGACTCTGAATAACCCGGTCAATCAAGCCGTAAGCTTTAGCTTCTTCTGGCGACAGATAGAACATGCGCTCCATGTCTTTAGAGATTTTATCGACGTTTTGGCCGGTGTTATCCGCTAAAATCTGCTGAATGAGCCTTCTTTTTCCCAGCACTTCTTCAGCTTCGATTTGAATGTCAGTGGCCTGACCGCGCGTTAAGGTCTGCGGGTGAGTCAAGGCAATGCTGGTGTGTGGGAGAGCGGCTCTTTTGCCCTTGGCCCCTGATGACAGCAGTACCGCCGCCATGCCGTAAGCTGTGCCCAGGCACACCGTCACCACCTCTGACTTGATGTATGCCAACGTGTCATAGACCGCCAATCCGGCTCGAATTGAAACCATGCCTGCCGAAGAATCTGCCTGCCCCGACATCACCGGATCGCCAATGGAATTGATATAGATATAAATCGGCTTGGTCTGATCATCAGAGTCGAGATACAGCAAAGCCGAGACAATCGAATTGGCGACCCCATCAGTCAGCGGCTGATTGATAAAGAGAATGCGTTCTTGGCTCATGCGAGTGTAAACGCTCACCCATTGCCAAGAGCGACTGCCGGGTAGATTGTAGGGAACGCGCAAGATTCCATCGACGGACGACATAAGGTTACGGGGGGGTACGGGGGAATACGAGGAGTGAGGGATTAGATGACGCCTGCGGGAATTTGGGTGGGCAGCTCTTTAGTGCTGCTTAACACCCGGTCAATCAGGCCATATTCTTTGGCTTCTTCCGGTGTGAGGTAGAACATCCGGTCGGTGTCCTTATCAAGTTTTTCTTTGGTTTGGCCGGTGTTGGCTGACAGAATATCCAAGAAAGAGCTTTTATTAGAGAGCACCTCTTTAGCTCGAATTTGAATGTCAGTCGCTTGGCCCTGTGCGCCGGAGCGAGCCTGATTGAGCACAATAGTGGCGTGAGGAAGGCTCGCGCGCGATCCTTTGGCCCCAGAAGAGAGAATCATTGCAGCGGTGCCCATTGCTTGACCGAGGCAAATAGTATGAACAGGGGGCTTGATGTATTTGAGCGTGTCGCAAATGGCAAAGGCTTCGGTTTCAAAGCCTACAGAATCACCTGTGTACCAAGAGGTGCCGGTAGAGTTGATGTAAAAGAAAATCGGCTTGTCAGGATCGTCAAATTCTAAGTACAGGAGCTGGGCGATAATGAGCTTGGTGACATCAACGCCCATTTGACGCTTAAAGTCGTCGGAAGAGACAAGCGGTGTCCCTAAGTAAACGATGCGCTCTTTGAGCAGTAGGGAGGGCAGATCTGGTGGGGGTGTCTTGTAGGCCATACCGCCTCCGCCATAGGGGGCTTGGACGGCCTTAATGGGAGAACTCATAAGTGCTTCAGCTTGCTACAGTTGCTAGAAATAATCTGCTTTCCATAGTAGCTTGTGAGCGAACGGGATGCGGCGCTGATGGATTGGTGGTTTTTGGCGGATATCCCTACCTGAATAGAAAGGATAAGGGCGAAATGATGAAGTGGGAAAGGCCAAGGCCCAGAGGTATGCTGATTTGGCCTGATGCCGATCTGATTGTCGGTTTGGTTGCTAGTTTGATTGCTGGCCTGATGCGGAATTGACCTCTAAGTAGGTTGGTGTTGAATGACTCTGATAGTGATTTGGATTTAGTGATTTAGGTTTAGATCGCTCGGACAATCTTGCTGTAGCTGATTCAGAATTTAATCAAACGCTTTATTTAATCAAACGCTTTATTTAACGTTAGGAGCGGTTCATAGGATGAAAGTTGATTTGCAGTGGGCCTTTAGCGATGCTCATATTCCGACTAGCCAGATGAATAACCAGCGTCAGCTATCGGTGTCGATTGCGGCGAGTAAGCAGAGCAACCAAGCGCCGCTAAATTTGTGCTTTGTGCTGGATCGCAGTGGCTCGATGATGGGGACGCCGCTGAAAACGGTAAAGGAAGCGGCTAAGCGAATTGTGGATCGGCTGACGCCGCGCGATCGCATCTCTATTATTGCGTTTGATCACAAGGCCGAAGTGCTGGTCAAAAATCAGCTTGCGACTGATCTTGACGCGATTAAGCAACGGATTGATGGGGTGAAATCAGGCGGCGGCACCTGCATTGATGATGGACTTAAAGCGGGCATTGGCGAATTGGCTTCGGGTAAAGAGGATCATGTGTCACAGCTCCTGCTGCTGACCGATGGCGAAAATGAGCATGGCAATAATGAGCGGGCTCTGAAGCTGGCTGATGTGGCCGTTGGCTATAACATGACGGTGAATACGCTCGGCTTTGGCGATCATTGGAACCAGGACGTGCTGGAGCATATCGCCGATGCTGGGGCGGGTTCACTGAGCTATATTCAGCACGCTGAAGAGGCGATCGCAATTTTCACCCGCCTGTTTTCCCGCATTCAATCAGTCAGCTTGACCAATGCCTTTCTCACCGTCGAATTAGCCGATGGCACCCGATTAGCTGATCTCAAGCCGGTTGCCCAAGTTGCTCCTGAAACCGTTGAGCTTGTAGCAGTACTGCATGGCAATCAGGCCAAGGTGCGCTTGGGCGATTTGATGAAAGATCAGCCTCGGGTGATTTTGCTGAATTTGTATATTCCTCAGCTTGCTGCCGGTACGGCAACTATGGGGCAGCTTCAGGTGACTTACGATGATCCGGGGCTAGGGCTGAGCGCTCAGCAGAGCCCGCCAGTGCCGATTGAAATTGCGGTGCAAGATACCTATACGCCCAACGTCAATGCTGGGGTGCAGCAAAATATTTTGGCGCTAGCGAAGTATCGGCAAACGCAAATCGCCGAAGATAAGCTGAAATCGGGCGATCGCCAAGGCGCAGTCACGATGCTGCAATCAGCGGCAAATACGGCTCTACAAATGGGCGATAAAAACGCGGCGACGGTATTGCAGGAAAACGTGACTCAATTGCAGGCTGGGAATGAATTGTCGGAGAGCGATCGCAAAAAGACCCGAATTGCCTCTAAAACCCAGCTTCAATAATCCAGCTGAGACAAACACGAGAGTACTTTTGCGAAGGAACCTTATTCTTCTGTTGTGATCATTTGATCAGCTCTTCTAAAGCAGAAAGTCTTCTCTTTTTGGTGGTAGCTTTACGGATAAACAACAACTTAAGAAAATAGCTTAAGGCCAATATCCGTCGAATTTACGTAGATTAGCGATCGCAAAAATCACGTCCTATATTTTGGTATACGGAACATTCTTTTGAAGCGATCTATTGCGGAAGTATGCTGGTATCGTCAGTAAAGAAAAAAGCATGGGCATCGCCCTGTGCAAAGCCGTCCCGGCAGTAGTGTCCTGAAGAATTGTTAGCAGAATTGTCAGCAATGGTTAGTGGAACCGTTGTTTTATTGTCCTGATTTCGCCTCTTAATAGCCGTTTAGTAGTCTTGACAGAGTTTAAACGTTTTTTAGACAAATTCTAACGTCAGCGCTGCGCATACTCGTAGGGCTACAGAATTTTGTGATTGTCTGCTCGTAAGCAGCTTAATCGTTTGTATAACTTAAGACTCACTTCGACGTTTTCATTGGGTGATGCTGGGAATAATCAAACTATCTTCTTCTTTGGCTTTTTCTTTAGCGGTAAGCAATGGCTACTTTCTCTCCTCATGCTGCGGTCAGTGAGCGCTTGCGCGATCGCTACGAAATTTTGCACTCTATCGGTCAGCCCTTTGGTTACCAGCAGTTGCTAGCTCACGACATTCAGCAGCAGCGCCGCGTTGTGGTTAAGTCACTCACCATAAAAGAGAACACGCCCAATGGAGATATTGGCTGTTTTGAGCGTGAAATTTCTCTTCTCAAATCGCTCAATCACCCTACAATTCCGCGCTATATCGACTCTTTTAGCCTTGATACGACTTTTGATACTGCAAAAGCTGATGCCGATCAGCGCTCAGCAACGCCTAACAGTAAAGAACGAGCCAAAGAACGGGTTCTGGTGCAGGCTCACGGCAGTGGAAAGATTTTGGCAGGCTCAGACAATGCGGGGCAACGCTACGGCGAATCTGAGATTAGAGCGATCGCTAAACAGCTGCTGCAAGGCTTGGTGTATCTTCATAGCAAAGGCTTGGTGCACCGCGATATTAAGCCCAGCAATATTATCATTTCGGCGCAGCCCGGTGAATTAGGTCAATTGTCTTGGCTCAACCTTAGCTCGGTGCAATATGTGCAGGCTCAGCGCAGTGATGCAATGGTTGGCACCTATGGCTTCATGCCGCCTGAGCAGGTGGGCGGGCAGGCAACATTCGCTTCAGATCTTTATAGCTTGGGGGCGACGCTGATTTATTTGGTGACAGGTCACCCATTAGGTAAACTGCCGCGTAATGGCTTGAAAAATGGGCCAAAGGTGTACTTTGCGTGCTCAACGATGCAGCTCAGCGCTAACTTTCAGGCATGGCTCAACTGGTTGATTGAGCCCTATGTGGGCGATCGCCCCGCCTCAGCCAAGCAGGCTCTCAGTGCGCTCAACCATCTGCCGTTTGCCATGCTCAAGCGACGGCTCCTAGCGCCGAGTCGGATGCAAATCCTGCCTATTCCCATCAAAAGCCTTGGCCAAGATGCAGATCAGCCCTTTTTTACCCAGATTAGATCAGCTCAAAAAGCGCGTTCTTTAGAGCTGGCGATCCCACCTGCTGGGCTCAAATCCGCGCGGTTTCGACAGGCGTTACCGCCGCTGACTATGGGCGGGGTGATGCTGGGCACCGCCTTTTACTTATTTAGTTTGCTGCATTTCTCGCTCGATACCATTACATCCTTCAGCGGCATTGCCTCTTTAGCGGCGGCGAGTTTGGGCTTTTTGGGCTGTAGCTACAGCTTTCGCTTTCTGAGAAGCGGTTGCTATGTGCTTACTCAAGCGCTGCTGCGAACCATTCACGTTCAGCTAGAGGCTGATGTTTTGCTGGTGTCTTATCGGTACTGGCTGCGATCGCCCACCTACATCATCAACACCCGCCGCGCCGACATCTACAACATCAGTGCCCTTCCCGACGGCGGCGCACTCAGAATTTTGACCCACCAAAACCGTACTCAAGCGCCCTGCGACTGCTACAAGCTTGCCGTCACCGACGGTGCGCTGAGCCATCGAGACATTCGCTGGCTCACCTCTTTGCTGAATGAATGGCGGTTGAATGAATGGCGGCAACCGCATCATTAACCAAACTTTCTAATTTAAGGTTCTGAGAGCAGGTTTCCATTTTGGTAACCACGCCCTTGACCATTTACAAAGCGCGCATACTAATAACAGCTTAGCTTCACACCTAGCAAGCGATGTGTGACGGCTGCTGCTTACTCGTTTTGTTTGCTCCTAATGAGAACGCAGCAGCTTTTTTTATGCACATCGCTCCGATTAAATTTTCATTGTTTATCGCACAAAAGATTGATGAAGCTCGCCATACAGCTTCTCTGTCGGGCTATCATTAATCGTCTTCTGTCTTAATCTTTACATGTGTTTCTATTGGTTTAACTAGGTTCAATCTACTGATTTTGACACCGATGCCGGACAAAAAGGCACGAGCCAATAGATGCTTGCTAGCTTCATTGTAAGACGGGGGGTAAACTCTAAGATATTCATGTGATGAATCTGGGTTATTTTTTACTTTCTCAAGCGCTCATCACTTTTCCTCTTTTGGCAAGGCTTTCAGTCTTTTTGCCTGGAGCATACTGCCCCCTTGTTGACCCAAATTTGGGTAACAGACAACAATCTCTAAGTGAATACTATCTTAAGAACGCATAGCATATCCATTGCCGCGACATCGTAAACGTTACCTAAGCCTGTCGCCTGCATTCCGTTTGTAAACATTCGTACCAATCAGATTAATGCGTCAGATACAGTTCACTAGAAAAGCAATTAAAGATTTGCAGAAGCTACAGTCATCCGGCTCTCTTAAAACTCCGGAGCGACTGCTTCATCAACTAGCTGATACTAAGAAAGGAGATCAGTTTTCGCACACTATACATCTCAGCGGATATACACATCTCTGGAGATCTCGTATAGATTTGGGTGGTGGCAGTTCGCTTAGACTTATTTGGAGCGAGAACATAGATGATGATTCCATTCGGTTCCTATATGCCGATCAGCGTGATAGTGATACATATGCGATTGATCTTAAGCAGCTTCCCCAAGAACCTGCTTATTCGTGGTGCGGTGAGTCGGGTGCTGAATGGAGCCTGTTTATGAATGGCGCGTACAACGCCAGCCCAATTCTTACGCAGCAACAACGATCAATCACCGCTAAGGTCGCCATAGACAATAGCTATACACTTCACGGGGACAGTCACAGCCACCGGATTGGGTTTTTTGCTCATATTACACAAAGTCCACCGGGCACAGGTAAGACGATTACGGCAGCAGTGCGCGCCTGCGAACTACACCAATCGGGATGGAACGTCATCTTCCTTTTGCCTCAACGTCTGATAGAAGATGTAAAAAGCTTTAGCTGTATGCGATCAATAGACCTGTTGGGAAATAGACGGTAGTATAAAGCAACTATATCTGAGGCCAGCGATGCTAAATTTAGAGCGGATAC
>QBMP01000126.1:11057-11469 GCA_003242115.1 Phormidesmis priestleyi | reverse complement strand
CTTTAGACGAAGGTAAATATCCCACTGGCATTCAAGTAAGCAAGGAGCAGTTTAATTCTATCCTGATTGAACCGGACACTTTTCATGGAGAATGGAACTATCAAATATTGCCGATGCAACAATCACAATAGTTCAAGTTATTTTTGCGCAGCTCCTTACCTAAAATTGAGGGGGCGATCACTTCGTCTGAGTCATCGCTTTTGAGGTGGTGATTGAGTTCACCGGCCAAAGCACGTTCAACTAGCCGCTTTTTGATCTGCTTCATCAGTCCTGACGCGCCTAGAATATCCTCTGGGCTGTGACAGTCTTCGAGCAGTTCGTCTAGTAGGTCATCGACGCGGTTCGGTGCTTTTTTCTTACGGGCCATGGTCTCCTTGAATTGATAGGATTTTAGACCGCTTACACAAAAATC
>QBMP01000126.1:3284-11047 GCA_003242115.1 Phormidesmis priestleyi | reverse complement strand
AAAAATCAGTACAGTCTCTCTTCTCAGTCAAATTTATCACCAGGCTTTTCCTTAAATACTGTTGCAAAAATTCTGAATTGCTTGTGGAAGACGACTGACTTTCTAGACTCGAAATAAAAAGGTTTGTAACAGCTATTTCATACTTCGTTTGTTGTGTCACTTAACCTGGTACCTTAAGCAAATTAACAATGTCACGGTACTCAAGCGGCACGGTATCCAGAAGAACAGCTCTACTTATATAGCTCTACTTATATATAGATAACCTTTCGCATTCTGTATTTTCAGAGTGCATATCTTGATGCTTCAAGACTTAGACAAAACGCTTGAAGAATTGCTGAAGCAAAACTTGCCCTCTGACTTGGCTAGGCAAATTAGTTTTAGCTTTGATACGCCCGATAGAGAGTCCATTTCAAAGACGCCCGCAATTAATTTCTTTTTGTACGATATCCGGGAGAATCTTGAGCTGCGCAGCAACGTAAATATCTTTGAGCGGCCAGACGATGGCCCCGCTTTAAAGCGACGTCCGCCCGCTCGCGTCGATTGCTCTTATATTGTTACAGCTTGGCCGACTAAGCCGTCTGATCCTGAACAAGAACACCAGCTTTTGGGTGCGGTCATGGCGGTGCTGCTACGTTACCGGAAGCTGCCTGCCAACATATTACAGGGGAGCCTAGTCGGTCAGCAGCCACCCGTCAGAGCTAAGGCTCTGCGACCTAGCCAATTACAAAGCTTAGGAGAGTTTTGGCAGGCAATTGGGGGTAAGCCTAAAGCCACTCTAAACTACACCATTACCCTGGCGATCGCCGTCCACGATGAAATTGAAAAGATTCCCGTAATCACAGAACGTGAGATTAGCCTTGGTATAGGGACGCCCCCTAAAGAGCTTGAACGAAAAATAGCCAAACCACAAATCTTGTAAGGAGTTAACCCTATGCCAGCGACTTATTTATCTCCTGGAGTTTATGTTGAAGAAGTGCCGTCTGGGTCTGCGCCGATTG
This sequence comes from Phormidesmis priestleyi, assembly GCA_003242115.1. GTDB lineage: Bacteria > Cyanobacteriota > Cyanobacteriia > Phormidesmidales > Phormidesmidaceae > Phormidesmis > Phormidesmis priestleyi_A. The sequence goes on along the minus strand of QBMP01000126.1, from coordinate 10,049 downwards.
CCGGGGTGGGTACCAGTACAGCAGGCTTTATTGGGATTATGGGCGCATCTAGCAAAGCCAGTGTTCCTCCGGCACTAGCGAGCAAACGAATTGAAACCGTCACTGTTGTTGGCTTGGAAGGAGAGTCAGGCAATAATACTTTTGTACTGCCAACTCCCTCACTACAGCCAAATGAGACATTTTACCTAGTTGAGGCTGCTGATTCGTATGAGTTTAAGGTGGGGATTGCTACCACTAAGCGAGCCGTTGAAAGCCTGACGCTCGAGGCTGGAAAAGTTGTCTTAACTCTGGCAACAGCTCTGAGCACGGCTGCCCCCCTAAACGGAACATTTAAGATTGAAATTACGACGCCAGCGGCAGCCCCGCCTCTTATTAAACCCGATCCTGCTGTCTCAGGGCAGGTAAAACTTTGCACTAACTTTGCCGAATTCAAGAAGTTCTTTGGCGATTTTTCGACTGACGCTGGGCAAAACTTGCTAGCCCACGGCGTGTTTGGATTCTTTCGGAACGGTGGCACACGCTGCTATGTATTGGGCATTGCCAGCGAAGCTGAGATTGACAGTGCGCTCGAGAAGTTTGAAGCGATTGATGAAATTGCGATTGTCGTTGCGCCCGGAATAACAACTGAAACGGCGTTGAATTCTATTAATGGCCACTGCGAGAGAATGGGCGATCGCACCGCCATTTTCGACTCACCTAGCGATGCTAACCTCAGCAGCCCAACTCTCTTAGATGACTTAAAGCCCTTCAACTCACAATACGCCGCCGTTTACTTTCCTTGGATTCAAGTCTTTGACCCGGCCACTCAAGCTCAACATCCTGACGGCAATGGACTCAAGCATGTACCCCCTAGCGGCCATGTAGCCGGTCTATACGCCCGAATTGATACTCAAAGAGGAGTTCACAAAGCACCCGCTAACGAGACCCTGATTGGTGCCGTTGGCCTTAAGTATGCGGTGAGCAAGCGCGTGCAAGATGGCCTCAACCCCAGTGGCATCAACTGTATTCGCGACCTTAACGGCAACATTCGCGTATGGGGTGCCAGAACTCTCGGCGGCGATGCCAACAACGAGTTCAAATATATTAACGTGCGTCGCCTGTTCAACTTTATTCGCGAGTCGCTAGACGAAGGAACGCAGTGGACAGTGTTTGAGCCCAATTCACCCGAACTATGGGCAGCTATTCGGCGGAACGTTTCGGCTTTTTTGACCCAGGTTTGGCGAAGTGGCGCTTTATTTGGCAATACGCCCGCGCAGGCCTTTTATGTTAAGTGTGACGAGGAGAACAATCCGCTAGAAGTGAGAGAACAAGGGCAAGTGGTGATCGAAATTGGCGTAGCTGTTGTCAAACCAGCAGAATTTGTGATTTTCCGCCTTAGCCAGTGGTCAGGTGAGCCATCTTGAGGAGGCAGACACGGTGACTCAGTTGCGAATGCCCGCCAAATCTTTGGGGCTCGTTCCGGGCGTCTATCGAGAAGATATTTTTCCGACGCCATCGCCTGCGTTGCCGACAGGCGTACCCATTTTCTTAGGCTTTGCGGCCAAAGGAAGAGAGAATGATCCGCAAAGGCTAACGCTTTGGCCTCAGTTTGCAGAAGCCTTTGGTGAATCCTTGTCGGGGGGCTACCTAGCCGCTGCTGTGCGGGGGTTCTTTAGCAATGGCGGAGACTTTTGCTATGTGCTGCGGCTGACAGCTCAGGGATCAGCCGAAGATGTTCTGCAGGCAGGGTTAGCGGTGATCGCACCACTCAGCAACATCGATCTGGTCTGTGTCCCCGACATTATGAAAGGCCATCGTCTCAATCATGATCAGGTTTGGCGGCTACAGCAGCAGGTGATAGAACACTGCGATCAGCTCGGCGATCGCTTTGCTATTTTAGACGCTTTACCTTCGGTAGAGCTGACCAGTGACCAGGCCAAAAATGACTTGCAACAACAGTTAGCCAACCTCACAGGAGACAATGCCGCGCTCTATGCGCCCTGGTTACAAAATGACCGCCGCGATTGGGTACCGCCTTGCGGACATGTGGCGGGGGTATATGCAAAGCGCGATCGCACTATTGGCGTTCATCACGCCCCTGCCAACGAAGTCCTAGAAGATGTTTTGGATATTAGCGTGCGGTTTAGCAATGCCGATCAGTCGGCGCTGAATGCGGCTGGCAACGGCCAAGGAAATCAGGTGAACTGTGTGCGATCACTCCCCGGCAGAGGCATTCGCATTTGGGGAGCGTACACTCTTTCGGCTAACCCACTTTGGCGCTATGTAGGCGTGCGACGGTTGTTCATTACGGTAGGACGCTGGGCCGAGCACAACCTTAGTGCCGCAGCCTTCGAACCTAACAATGTCACCCTATGGATTCGCATTGAGCGAGAGTTAACGGCCTATCTAGAAGCTTTAGCTCAGCAAGGAGCCCTTCAAGGAGAGACGCCCGAACAGGCTTTTTTTGTCAAATGCGACGCCGAAACTAACCCCTCCGAAGTCAGAGACCAAGGTCAGGTGGTGACCGAAATTGGCTTGGCTCCCACCTTGCTAAACGAATTTATTGTGGTTCGCCTAATCCACGGCGCTAGCGGCGTAGTCGTCAATAGCGCGCCAGTTGTTCCGCCCTAAACCCACTCAAACTTATTGAGATCTGTGCCAATGGCTGTTTATCCAATGACCGTTTGAGTGATTCAGCCTTAATTCAACATTATTAGCTCTATTGAACATACTATTCAACATTAAAGGAGAAATGACATCATGCCCACTGTGCGCGCCCCCCACAACCCCGATCCCTACGCAGGCTACAACTTTTACGTAGAGTGGAACGGCATCATTCATGCGGGCTTTCGCGAATGCGATGGCTTGGACTCTACGCAAACGGCAGGTGAATATCGTGAAGGCACCGACCCGCTAACCATGCGAAAATTACCTGGCCTTATCACCTACTCTAACATCACGCTCAAGCGAGGCATTACCAACAATCCCGAGCTGTGGGAATGGCGAAAAACCATCATGGGCGGTAACGCCGAGCGCCGAGAGATCTCTATTGTGCTACTCGACGACCAAGCTCAAGAGAAAATTCGTTGGAACTTAACCAACTGCTGGCCAACTGTGTGGAGCGGGCCAAGCTTTGATGCGACGGCTGATGAAGTTGCGGTAGAAAGTTTAGAGTTAGCCCACGAAGGGATCACCGTTGATAGTTGGTCGTAGGCAAATGGTTCAACATACCGAGTTTTCATTTTCACTGCCGCAGGGATATGTAGACGCCCAGGGCACCGTTCACAAAGCGGGCGTTATGCGGCTATCTACCGCTTACGATGAAATTATGCCGCTTCAAGATCCCCGAGTACAGCGCAATCCGGGGTATTTAGTAATTATTTTGTTATCGCGAGTGATCACCCAGCTAGGCACCCTAGAGCAGCTTAATCCCAAGGTCATTGAAGGATTATTTTCAGGAGATTTGGTCTATTTGCAAGATATGTATCAGCGCATCAATCAAAACGGCCATACGCGCCTGCGGGTAGCTTGCCCTCACTGCGAAGGCAAGTTTGAAGTGGAAACTGTCCCCTCGGGGGAGTCATAGGCTACCCCCCAGATCGCCTATATGAGGAGGTAGCCTATATCGCCTATCACTTTCACTGGCCCCACCAACAGATTATGGAGCTAGCACATTCAGAACGGCGACAGTGGGTATCTGAAGTTGCCCGGATCAATCAGCAAATCAATCAGTCGAGTTAAATAGTCAGGCTAATCAGTCAGGTTAATCAGCCATAGGAGCCCCTCCCATGCCCCCACTAATGGGCGGATATTCACTACTTAACGCACACACTAACGTGCCAAATGTGCGCCTTGATCCATACATGGCATACAACTTTGTTGTAGAGCTGAGTGGATTAATTACAGGTGGGTTCTCGGAGATTTCTGGGCTAGAGAGCGAGGTAGAAGTAGAAGAGTATCGCGAGGGCGGTGTTAATGGCTACGTCCATCAGTTCCCCAGCCAGGTGAAGCATCCTAATTTGGTATTGTCGCGGGGGCTAGTAGATGGAGATGTGATGTGGGACTGGTACTGGCTGACCGCTCAGGGGCGACCGCTGTTGTTAAATGGTACGGTTATGCTGCTGGATAGTCAGCGCTTGCCGGTGATGTGGTGGACGTTTAAAGACGCCTATCCAGTGAAGTGGGTGGGGCCGACGTTTGATGCTAGTAGCGATACGCAGGTCGGTGTAGAACAAATAGAGCTAGTACACCGTGGTATTGTCAAGCCAGCACTCTCACAGGCGCTTTCAGCAGTCAGAGCAGGACTAGCGATCGCAGCTAGCCCCAGCGGCATCAACGGACTCTAAAGGGGGCCAAAAAGATAAATGACTACTGCAAACTGGCAAACCGCCCTTAATCCTTCACTCACTCGACGGCTGCTGCGCTCCCAATCGCAGCCGGGCTGTATAGATTTACGCATGGCCGAAAGTCTCTTTTCACGCTACCAAATGCCTACCAATCCCCTGATCACCCGTTTGCTACAGCGCCAGCAAACGCAGACACTGCGGACAGCAGAAGCCTTGCCAATTGTCTATGCTACAACCAGCGCTGCAGACGCGACTATCCCAGTCACCGCTGATAACCTCACTGTAAAGACATCGCCTGAAACTATCACAGCGACAAAAACGACCGCCCCTCCAACAGTTGCTCATCTTGAGCCGAATGCCAATGGGCTAAACCAACCTTCTCGCACAGCGGCAGTCAATCAGCCGACGGTGATTCAAGCCAAGTTTGCGCCTTCTAGCAGGTCTAGCTCGGTGAATGCGATACCCGCCAGCGCGCAAAGTCCTGCCCTCCCAAAATTGACAGCAAGAGAATTGCCAGCGAGCTCGCCAGGCTCTGAACGCTCTCTAGGTCAGATAGGAAACACTTCTATCAATCCGCTCCCTGTGATAGTGCCTGTAGTCGTGAGGGCACCTGCTCAGGAAACACAGTTACTAAAGACGCTACCTGTTATCAGGGCACAGCAGCATCGCTCGGATTTGGCTCAAATGCGCCAAGGCTCCCCTAAGCTATCCTCTGAGCTAGGTTCAGCGCCTTCGCCCGTGGCGCTTTCTCCAAAGACAACGAAGCTGCCCCTAGTAACCGTCAACGATCAGGCGATCGTACATCCGCGCACTCGTCAGCCACTCTCTCTCCAGTTCCTCCCCCGCCAGTCGTTTCCGCACCAGTCAGCGCAGCCCAATAGTCAGTCGGCCGTCAAATTCTCTCCTCAACCGCAACCTATTTCACCACCCTTGCCCATCTCTCAACGCACCGTCTCTCAGCACACCCTATCTCAGCCAGCAGTGGTATCGAATCCAAAACCTGAAATCCACTCTCAACACACCGTCTCTCAGCACACCCTATCTCAGCAGCCTCCGAGAGTGGATATGGAGGCATTGGCCGATAAAGTGGAAAGAAGGCTGCGGCGAAAGCTAGCCATTGAACAAGAAAGGCGAGGGTGGCAACCATGAAACTGGCAAAGCTGACAATAGAATCCGAAGGCAGCCCTCAGCCTAGTCCCATTAAGGTGTTGTTTAATCCTAACAGCATCACGCTGACCAAAAGCGGATGGCTCAGCAGTGAAAATGGTCTAATTGCCAAAGAAGCTGCCGATATGAGCCTGTCGGTAGAACTCTTTTTTGACACTAGTTTACCCAGTGCCACCCAAAGCACCAGCATCCGACAGGCAGCCAATGCGATCGCCGGACGCACCTCTCTTTTACCCAAGCTAAGCGGGCGACCCAAAGATGTCCGAGAGTATACCAACGCCATTACCAGCCTGACTCAACCCAAAAGTGGCATTAGTAAATCAGGCGCGCTGCGTCCGCCAGTCTGTAAGCTGTACTGGGGCAAACAAGAAGCATTTTTTCAGGGTGTGCTGAAGTCGGTCACCCAAACGCTGACCCGGTTTAGCGAAGATGGCACGGCCCTGCGTGCCACCTTAAGCTGTGATTTTGAAGCCTGGGAAGAACCCGAGCTGATTAAAAAAGCACAAAACCCGATTGACGATCCTATTCGGATTGTTAAACGAGGCGAAACCCTCAGCAGCATTGCTGCCGAAGAGTATGGCGACCCCAGCTTGTGGCGAATTATCGCTGCCGAAAATCGGTTGGTTAACCCTCGGTTGATTCGGCCTGGTGACGTCCTCACCGTGCCGCCGCTACGCGCTGATGCTACCGAGCCAAGGAGATAACTATGCCAAAGGCCGAAATTACTCCCAAGGTCAATATTTTTATCCAGCATCAGGCGCTGACAATGGATGTCAAAACAGAATTGATTTCCGCTTCCGCAACCGAAGATGTCGATGCACCGGGCTTCTTTGAGCTTAAGTTTAGAAACTGGGACTTGAAGGAAGATACGGTAAGTTTGAGTGATCGCACGCTACTGGACGTCGGCAATCCGGTCAAAATTCAGATGAGCTACGAGGGCGTTCCCAAAACAGTCTTTTATGGAGAAATTACCGGCCTTAGTGCAGAATTTGCCCGAGATGAAGTTCCTTTACTCTCGGTGCAAGGATACGACCTGCGGCATCGGCTGATGCGAGGCCAAAAAACCCAGTCATTTTTGCAAATGAAGGACAGTGCGATCGCCCAAAAAGTAGTTGGCACTTTACCCTGCGAGGTCACCGACACCAAAGTTGTCTTTGACTATGTTGCCCAACAAAACCAAACCGATCTAGCGTTTCTGCAAAGTCGGGCTCAGGCAATCGGCTACGAAGTGTTTGTAGCAGGCGAAAAAATTTTGTTTCGACCTATTAACTAC
>QBMP01000126.1:1847-3274 GCA_003242115.1 Phormidesmis priestleyi | reverse complement strand
TAACTACAGCGTGCCTAAGAGCCTCACCCTCAATTACCCAGACGACTTAATCGAATTTTCGCCGCGTTTAAGCAGCCTAAATCAGGTCGATCAGGTCACAGTACGGGGTTGGGATGCCAAAGGAAAAAAAGCCTTAATCGAATCCTCTGACGCTAATCTCTTAAGGCTAATGGGGGGCGATCGCAGCGGCGCTAAAGTTGCCTCTAAGGCCTTTGGCAAAGCCGCGCAGATCATTACTAAAGATTCTGTAAGTTCGGCTGCTGAAGCCAAACAAGTCGCCCAGGGTCAATTCCTCACCAGCGCCCTCGCCTACCTTTCAGCCGAGGGGCGCTGTCGGGGCAATCCTGGCTTGCGAGCAGGCAACGTGGTTGAAATTACGGGCACCGGCAAGCGGTTTAGCGGTGATTACTACGTCACGGCTGCGACCCATATTTATGCTAGGAACAAGGGCTATCAGACTCAATTTTCACTTAGGAGAACGGCGGCATGAATGGTCTAGAGGTGCTATCAGCGCGATCACAACGAAACAATATTTATGGCGTCGTCATTGGCATCGTTACCAACAACAAAGATCCTGATGGCTTAGGCCGAGTCAAAATCATCTTACCCTGGCTCTCAGAAAATGAAGAGAGCGCCTGGGCTAGAGTGGCCGTGCCAATGGCCGGGCCAGACATGGGGTTTTATAGTTTGCCAGAGGTTGACGACGAAGTGTTGGTAGCCTTTGAGCATGGTCAAGTGGCCTATCCCTACATTGTGGGGGCGCTGTGGAACGGCAAACAGAAGCCGCCAACAGCCAATACCGATGGCAAAAACAATCAGCGGCTGATTAAATCGCGCAGCGGCCACACCATCCTTTTAGATGACACCCCCGGAGAAGAAAAGATTATCGTTCGCGATCAAAGCGGAAAAAACGAAATTGAAATTGACTCTAAAACAAACGTGATTACCATCAAAGCCGGTCAGGACTTAAAAATTGAAGCGCAGGGCAATATTGACCTCAACAGTAGCAAAGATGTGTCGATTATCTGCAACAACTTCAAAGTGAAAGCTCAACAAAACTGCGAGATCAAAGCCAACCTTCAGGCAAAGTTAGAAGCCAGCGCTGGTATGAACCTAACCTGTATGGCAGGCGTAAAGATTAACAATGGTGCTTTGGAGATAACTTAAACTATGCCAGGTTTTTTGTTGCATGCAGGCGCAACTATTGTGTGCGCTCACGGCGGACAGGCTCAGCCGAGCGCGCCGAACCCGCGGGTCAAAGTGATGGGCCAGCCCATTACCACTCAGATAGCGCCCTATACAGTAGCAGGCTGTGCAAATCCCCCTCCGCCTGCCAATATCGGGCCTTGCGTAATGGCCCAGTGGGTGAGCGCCGCCGTTCGCGTTAAGGCGCTCGGCCAGCCCGTGTTGTTGCAAGACAGTCGCTC
>QBMP01000126.1:445-1837 GCA_003242115.1 Phormidesmis priestleyi | reverse complement strand
GGGTGGGCCTTTCCACCTACACTAGATGACCAGGGACAGGTGAATATGTCACTGTACGAAAGCGCCGTTCGCCAGTCTATCTGGATGATTTTGAGTACGGCACCTGGCGAACGACTGATGCGGCCCGACTTTGGCTGCAGCATTCAAAATCAGGTGTTTATGCCCAACAGCGCCGATATCACCGGTCGAATTGTCAGCGATGTACAGCGATCGCTGATCGAGTGGGAACCGCGTATTGACGTGCTCAGTGTCGACGTTTCTCCAGAAGCGGCTCAGCCCAACTGCCTACTCATTCAAATTAACTACCAGGTGCGTACCACCAACAACCGCTTCAATCTGGTGTATCCGTTCTACCTTGAGTAACCTTCCCATGACGCAGCCCCCCCACATTGACCAGCGAAACTACGACCATTTTGTCGCCCAGACCGAGGCCCTAGCGCAACAGTTTAGCCGATGGCGACCTCGGGCCGATGGGCAACCTGATGCAGGCTCGGCTCTGGTCAGAATCTTTGCTCGCATGGCTGAACTTGTGAGCGATCGCCTCAATCAGGTACCGCAAAAAAACTTTCTGGCCTTTCTAGACCTGATTGGCACCCAAATTCATCCGCCTCAGCCGGCCAAAGTACCGCTGACGTTTTATTTGGCCACAGGTCGCACAGAGGCTGCCTTTGTACCTGCCAATACGCAAGTCGCAGCGCCTGCTGCTGCCGGAGAAGCTGAAGATATCGTCTTTGAAACCGAGCGAGAGTTAGTCGTCACGCCTGCTCAGCTCACTGCGGTTTGCGTTCGGCAGCCTGAAACTGACTGCTATAGCGACTATACTGACGTGGCAACCGGGGTGGTAACAGAGGCGATCGCACCTGCCTTCCCCGCCTTCAGCGCCACCCAACCGATCAAACACGCCCTCTACCTAGCCGCCGATGACCTCCTCACAATCGCTGGCCCCAAAATCATCACCTTTACGCTGCAAACAGACAACATTCAAAGCCTCCAAACGCAAGACATTCGTTGGGCATACTGGGACGGACAACAATGGCAATCCCTGACACCTGCTAGCCGCAACGACAGCAACAACTGGGAAGTGAGCCTCAACCTAATTGAGGCTCAGCCGATAGCGGTGGATGGCGTCAGCGCAATGTGGCTCAAAGCTCAACGAATATCGCCCTTACCGCCCGCCATGCCCGCGCTGCCGATCCTCAGCAACATCAAGGCCAGGGTACAAATTAACCAAAACAACCTGACTGCCGATCAGTGCTTTTTCAATGCGACGCCGATTGATCTTAGCAAAGATTTTTATCCCTTTGGTGAACAGCCGCGCTTCAACGACACGTTCTATATTGCTAGCCAAAAAACCTTTGCTAAAAGCGGCCAAACGATCACCCTCACAACTGT
>QBMP01000126.1:0-409 GCA_003242115.1 Phormidesmis priestleyi | reverse complement strand
CCCCACCAACCGCCGCAACAGAAATCAACGGCATCACCCGCTATTGGATGCGGGCTCGCATCGTCAGCGGTAGCTATGGCGAAGCAGCCAAAACGGTAGAGTCGGGAATCTTAGAAACCACTCGTACCCCAATCTATCGCCTAATTGCGGCCACCTACAAACCGCCTGCGCTTAAATCCTTAACCCTTAGCTACCGCTATGAAGCCGAGAGCAGGGCTGTGGCCTGCCGCGCTTACAACGACTTTATCTACATCGATCCATTACCTACTATTGAATCTGTTGTTGTCGGCAGTGCCACCAGTCAAGAGACTGTGCAAGTCGTCAAACTAAGCCAGATTGAGGGATTTTCGGTAGGCGATCGCCTACGAATTCCCAGCGCGGCGTCACCTGCCGACAGCCGCGACTACAC
>QBMP01000125.1:7893-11499 GCA_003242115.1 Phormidesmis priestleyi | reverse complement strand
CCTGAAGACCATCCGGCGGGCATTCATCCGCTGAGGCCGCCCCACTGCCCGCCCAGCTCATCGCCGTACAAGCTATCCCCGTCGCGACAAATACCCGCCGGATAGAACTCTCCATGCAAATGTCATTTTTGCAAGGGATGGCGTTTACGCTCAATGGCAAAACCTACGACAAAGACCGAATAGATGTTCAGGTGCCGCTTGGCACGGTTGAAGAATGGGGAATTGCCAATGTCGATGCAGATTTGATGGATCATCTTTTTCACCTTCACGCTGCGCCTTTTCAAGTCATTAGTCGAAATGGTCAGCCGGAGCCTTATCTTGCTTGGAAAGATACTGTTCTAGTCCGTGGCGGTGAAACCCTTCGCCTTCGAGCGGCCTTTAAAGACTTTCCGGGTAAAAGCGTGTATCACTGTCATGTTCTCGATCATGAAGAGCTAGGGATGATGGGCGTTATAGATGTGCAGGCAGATAGTCGCCAATGAAACGTCGCCAATTTAACCGTCAGTTCGTCGGATCTTTAGCGGCGGCGGCGAGTGTCCCTCTATTGTCTCAGTGCGATGGCAAAGCCCCTCCGAAGAAGGATCGCAACAACGCAGCCAAGCGCAGCCCGACAATAAAGCGAATCAGCAGCGTAGAAGGGTTGCTAGAGCTGTCACTTACGGCCAAAGCACAAACGCAAACCATAGCTGGAGAATCCTTAAAGCTGCTCGCCTACAACGGCCAAGTTCCTGGCCCAATTCTCGAAGCTCGCGCAGGCGATACGGTTCGGCTAACTTTGATCAATGCGCTGGGCAACCCAACCAACCTGCACTACCACGGGCTGCATATTTCGCCCGAAGTAGATAATGTTTTCCGAGAGGTGGCAGAAGGAGAACGTTATACCTACGAGTTTCAGATTCCTGAAACTCATCCTGCCGTCACAGGCTGGTATCATCCTCATTACCATCTTAAGGTAGCCTCTCAGGTATTTGACGGATTAGCAGGCCCGATGATTATTCGAGGAGCGCTGGACGATATTCCTGAGATCAAACAGGCAGAGGAAGCGCTATTGGTACTCAAAGACTTTGAGCCGAAGCTTCAGGGCGGTGGTCAAACGCTCTCGCCCCTAGCTAAACGGTGGGGTCGAGAAGGTAGCCTGCTTACAGCGAATGCTCAACGCAATCCGGTGGTTGACATCTCTCAAAATGGTCTGCTGCGGTTGCGGCTAATCAATGCTTCGGCCTCGCGCATCTACCAGCTTCAACTACCAGAGCATCCTTGGTTTTTGATGGCAACAGATCGAGGGGCGATCTCAGAACCGACAGAAATCGAAACCCTCATGCTCTCCCCTGGCGAACGTGCTGAGCTGCTAATTCCTGGTAGTAGAGAACCCGGCGACTACGAAATTTTGAGCTTACCCTATGATCGCGGACTCTCTGAGATGATTGAGTCTATGGGAAAATCGGCTGAGCAAATGCCAGGAATTGAGCTACCGAAGAAAACTGCGATCGCAACCCTCCAATACAGGCCGAGCGATCGCACCGAACCGCTTCCTCTACCCACACAGCTCATCCCAGTTGAATCTCTCCCAGAACCCGAGATAAGTCGTGAATTCGTTCTCGATCACGGCATCGATCATTCCGCTAAATCGACCGGATTTATCATTAACGGTCAATCTTTTATGATGGATAGAGTTAATACTCGTGTGCGGCTCAATCAAGTTGAAGATTGGCATATTATCAACAGAGCTAGCATGGCTCACCCTTTTCATTTACATACCAATCGTTTTCAGGTCATTAAGCGTAACGGCAAACCAGAACCTTTCCGGGCCTGGAAAAATACCGTCGCTATCGGCAGCTACGAAACGGTAATCTTGCGGGTGAAGTTTGAAGATTTCGCTGGGCGAACAGTCTATCACTGCCATATCCTTGACCATGAAGACCAAGGCATGATGGGCATAGTTGATATACAAACGTAAGCTGAGGCGTTGCCTTTCGCAGGTGGATTAAAAGAGGCTCTGCCTTTTGAAAGAGACTTATTTCATTCTGGTTTCATATTTAAATGAACGTATCGCTCTTATTGCATCGAAACATTTCCACAAGAGCAGGAAGACACGATATCAGTAGGCACTCATTTAGGAAAAACGTCTTAACGTCACGTTTTATATAGTATGCAGGATGTTTTGATCGTTGCTGAGGAATATTTTCACTACCCCTTGACTCTCTCCTTAACTAGAGGGTTTATGTTAGTAACACTGATACGATAAATCACCTACAAACGCATACAGACACAGTGTCAGGTAGAAAACACAAATCCAACGGATACATTATGAAACTACAGTTCAACGTTCCTAACATGGCCTGCGGCTCCTGTGCAAAGACCATCACGAATGCCATTAAAGAAGTAGACCAAAACGCAAAGGTTGAAGCCGATCCCAAAACCAAGCGCGTCGATGTAGAAACTGAGTCCTCTGAGGATTCTATCAAGCAAGCCCTCAAAAATGCTGGCTATGCTGCTGCCTAATATTGACATCTAGCTTTCAGTTCCTAAGTTCTACCGAAATCTTTCACGAGATAGGAAAGGCCCACTATGACAGCAACTACCCTGAAGCTAAAAGGCATGAGCTGCGCGTCCTGTGCAAACAGCATCCAGTCGGCTATTCAGCAGGTGTCAGGAGTCAGCAGCGTTCAGGTAAACTTCGCGGCTGAGCAGGCCAGCGTTGAATATGACGAGCGCAATACTAATCTAGAAAAGATTCAAGCTGCCGTAGCAGATGCTGGTTATGAGGCCAGCGAAAGAGAAGATTTGGGTATTGGTGAAGAGGATGCCAAAGAGCAAGCGGAGCGAAAGTCACAGCAGCGATCGCTACTCATTAAAGTAGTCATCAGCGGCATCATTGGCGCAGTGTTGATTTTAGGCACGCTGCCAATGATGTTAGGGATAAATATACCCGGCTGGCCAATGTTTTTACATAACCAGTGGCTACAGCTTATTTTGGCAACACCCGTCTTATTTTGGTGCGGAAAATCGTTCTATGTCGGTGCCTGGAAAGCCTTTACCCACCGCGCCGCTAATATGAATACCCTCGTAGCCCTCGGAACAGGTGCGGCTTACGTCTATTCTCTCTTTGTAACGCTATTTCCTGGATTCCTTCTCTCACAAGGACTCGCGCCAGAAGTTTACTACGAAGCGGCTGTCGTTATTATCGCCCTCCTATTGCTGGGCCGGTACTTCGAGAACCGTGCTCGCGGGCAAACGTCGGATGCGATTCGTCAGCTTATCGGCTTGCAGGCAAATACGGCTAGGGTAGTGCGGCAAGATGAAGAGGTTGATCTGCCGCTTGAAGAGGTCGTAGTTGGCGACGTTATCATTGTTCGCCCCGGTGAGAAAATTCCGGTTGATGGCGAAGTCACAGAAGGCACCTCTACGGTCGATGAGTCGATGGTCACCGGAGAACCCGTTCCGGTTAAAAAAGAGCAGGGCGAGGAAGTTATTGGCGCAACGATTAATAAAACAGGTAGCTTTAGATTTAGGGCTTCGCGAGTTGGGAAAGATACTGTGCTGGCACAAATCGTTCAGCTTGTGCAGGACGCTCAAGGCTCGAAAGCACCGATTCAAAAGCTGGCC
>QBMP01000125.1:5866-7883 GCA_003242115.1 Phormidesmis priestleyi | reverse complement strand
ATCGCGATTTCCACCTTTGTCATTTGGTTCTGGATCGTGGGCAACCTGACGCTGGCATTACTCACCACCGTTGGCGTTTTAATCATCGCTTGCCCCTGCGCTCTGGGCCTAGCCACACCGACTTCTATCATGGTCGGTACGGGCAAAGGAGCCGAAAATGGCATTTTGATTAAAGATGCTGAAAGTCTGGAGCGGGCGCATAAGCTAGAGGTGGTGGTGGTGGACAAAACCGGCACACTAACAGAAGGAAAGCCGACTGTTACCGATTACTTAACGGTTCGCGGTACGGCTAATAGCAACGAAATAAAGCTGTTGCAAATGGCGGCGGCGGTCGAACGAAATTCAGAACATCCGCTGGCTGAAGCGGTAGTGAACTATGCTATATCTCAAGGTGTTGATCGAAAGAAACTAACGGGCGTTCAAGACTTCGATGCGGTTACTGGCAGAGGTGTTCAAGGTGTCATTGACGGACACCTGATACAAATTGGCACCGAGCGCTGGATGCAGGACTTAGATATCGACACACAATCTCTTCAATCACAGCGGCAGGCATGGGAGCAAGCGGCAAAAACTACTGCATGGGTTGCGATAGATGGCAAAGCGGAAGGACTGATGGGCATTTCTGATGCACTGAAGAACACCTCTGCTCAAGCCGTCAGCGCATTGCAGAAGATGGGATTAGAAGTGGTGATGCTGACTGGGGACAATCAACAGACCGCTGAGGCGATCGCCCAAGCAGTCGGCATTCATAGAGTGTTTGCAGAAGTTCGCCCTGACCAAAAGGCGGCAAAAATCAAGCAGTTACAGTCTGAAGGCCCAAATAAAAACAGGCAGGTTGCGATGGTAGGTGATGGGATCAACGATGCGCCTGCGCTGGCTCAAGCCGATGTCGGAATTTCGATTGGGACGGGGACAGATGTGGCGATCGCTGCCAGCGACATCACGCTCATTTCAGGCGACCTTAAAGGCATTGTCACCGCCATTCAGCTCAGCAAAGCGACGATTGCCAACATCCGCCAAAACCTGTTCTTTGCCTTCATTTACAACGTAGCGGGCATTCCAATTGCAGCAGGCATTCTCTATCCCATCTTTGGCTGGCTACTAAACCCAATCATTGCAGGCGGAGCGATGGCCTTCAGCTCAGTCTCCGTCGTCACCAACGCCCTGCGTTTAAGAAACTTTCAGCCTAAAGGTGTTCGATAGAGCATCTCTAAACCTATGAAAATACCATCTCTCAAGAGCAAAAAATGGCTGCTTAGCGGTCTGCTTACCACCAGTTTGCTGCTATCTCCTCACCCGGCTAAAGCACAAATTTCAGAGGCAGATACCAGCGAATTTCATCAGATTGAACAGCCCATTGGACTAAAATTAGCCGTTGCGGTTGCTGGCCTTGGCCTTATTGGCCTAGAGCTGTGGTGGTTCCTCTTTAGCCAAACCAAAGCTCAATCAGCGACAGCATCTGAAGGCATTCAATCTGTAGACATTACCGTAGATGGTGGCTATACACCCGACCAAATAGTGGTACAGGCAGGCCAGCCAGTAAAGCTAAACTTTTTGAGAAAAGATCCTAGTAGTTGCCTAGAGCAGATTATTCTACCCGATTTCAACAAAGCGATAAATCTGCCGTTAAATCAAACGGCGACTGTAGAGATTTTACCCCCGAAAGCAGGCAACTATACCTTTCACTGCGGCATGAATATGTTTCGCGGCACCATAACCGCAGAAAAGCACACTTAATTTCCTGCTCATTTTATAGTTGTCTGTGGCGTTGTTGCCCTATTAGGTGACATCTAACAGACGCTTATCGCAGTCTTGCCATTAACGGGGTGGCGGGATGTTGACCGAACTAAGACGAAGCTAGAGCTTTTTGGAGAATATGCGAATGTTCTGGGGACTGGCAACGGCTAAATAGTCTCCATTACGGCTAAACATAGCCGCCGTATCTTTCTCATTTCCCCCTATGTTTTGAACTTCTATAGTTGAAAAAGCCACTGTTGGTAAACACCATATCGGCAAA
>QBMP01000125.1:0-5856 GCA_003242115.1 Phormidesmis priestleyi | reverse complement strand
TCGGCAAATATGTCGATTGCCTCGCCTGCCGAGAAAAGCTGAGAGTGAGAGGTGAGAATAAATCGGCCATTATCGTCGAGCTGCCATATGTTCTGAGAGTATTGGATGGCTGCTGGATCAGCGGCTAAGGAGACTTTTATAATGGTCGCCAGAGAGCTGCCATCAGCGCTGAGCGTAAGATCTTGCAAGTTGATGCCAGCGCCGACGCTTTTGTAGTCTTCGACATTAAAGTTGAAAGCAAAGCATTAAAGTCTAAAGACTGTAGTGCGTTGCCAGTAACCACATCATGAATAGATAGCTCAGCGTCTCTTGGCTGTAGATTCACCTGGGTCACAATTTGGCTATCATTTAAGTTAAAAGCTAGCTCAACCGATGGCTCTACGATTAGATCCGTATGCGGCGGCTGGCCTTCAGCGCTGCCTAGTGACTTTTGCCAGAGGCGATCGCCCGTTTCAACAGACCATACCGATAGCTCAATAGTACGAGTCGGTGAGTTTTGGTCAACGGCAGCCACTTTTGTACCATCCTGACTCATGGCCACACTGTTGAAGCGAGTGCCCTCAGCCTTAATCTCTTTCAGCAGCGCGCCCGTTTGAGTATTCCATATCTGAAGCTTGGTGCCCCCTATCGGAATGGTTGCTATTTGCTGCCCGCTGCCACTCAAGCTCATTTGTTCAGTAGCGCTCTCAATCGTTACAACAGGTTCACGTTGCCAGCGGCGTTCTGCCTTTGCCGCTAAAGGTTCAGCTCTACCTTCTTTCACAAGCGCCTGATACACATAGGCCGCAACATCTGCACGGCTAGCCGTACCATCATCAAACTGTCTGGGATAGGGATAGTTAACGACAAGTTGAGCCTCGGTCGCAGCAGCGAGACTAGGACGTGCCCAAGGTGCAATATCATCTGCGAGCCCTCTATTGCACAGATACCTGATAGTTGCGTCACGCCGGAGCTATTCAAAGGATGAGTCTCGATCATCTCATCGCGAACTATACCTTTTTGAGGCGTTGTGCAAAAAAACCAATTTCCTAAGCTCGTCCCGCCAAGTTTGCCACCAGCAGTGCTAATTGAACCGGCTCGATGGGTTTGGCAGCATGAGTTTGAAACCCAGCCTCGATCATCTGTTGTTGTTCTGCTTCACTGGCGTAGGCAGTCAGGGCAGCGGCGGGAATTTGCCCTCCTGCTTCTGCCTTGAGCGATCGCACTTGCCGAATTAACCAGTAGCCATCGTCTTCGGGCATTCCAATATCACAAATCAGCACATCGTACCGACTGGGGTTTTCGCTGAGGGTCGATAGCACTTCTCTGGCAGATGCCACGGTCAGCACGTCAGCCCCATAACTTTCCAGCACAAACTCAAATAGCTCACGGGTATCAACTTCATCATCAACCGCTAAAATTCGCAACCCAGCCAACGAGGGAACAGCATTACTCAAACCCTCTTCTAAGCCAGTCGGGTCTAAACCGCTCGACGGCGTAAGCTCCTGAGAGAGATCCCGCAGCGGTAGTCTGACTGTGAAGGTTGAGCCTTGTCCTTCACCCGGACTTTCTGCCTGCACCGTGCCGCCGTGCCGTTCCACTAGATGCCACACAATCGAGAGTCCTAATCCCAGTCCTGCTTTGGCTTTGGTGGTGCTGGAATCTCCTTGACGAAAGCGATCAAAAATGTGGGGCAGCAAATCGGCTGAAATACCCTGTCCCGTATCAGTGACGGTGATTTGAGCCTGCCCCTGGACAGCCTCCAGCGTCATTTCAACCCGTCCGTCCGCAGGGGTGAACTTGATGGCATTTGATAGCAGATTCCACAGGACTTGCTGCAAGCGATCGCTATCACCAACGATGCTGACAGAATTCAAGTGGCAATCCACTTGAATATTTTTGGCTTCGGCGGATAGCTGAACAGTCGCAATCGCAGATTGACTCACTAAACGCAGATCAATCGGACGGGTGTTGAGTCGGAGGTTGCCACTTGTAATGCGGGAAACATCGAGAATGTCTTCAATTAATTTAGATTGTGTGATTGCACCTCGCTCAATGGTTTCCAGGGCACGAGTGACAGTGGCTTCATCAAATGTGCGAGAACGGAGCAGTTTTGACCAGCCCAGTATGCTGTTGAGGGGATTTCGGAGTTCATGAGAAAGGTTGGAGAGAAACTCGTCTTTGGCGCGGTTGGCGGTTTCTGCCTGTTGACGGGCTTCTTGCTCTTGCGCCAAAAGTTGAGATCGCTCTGTCTCAAACTGCTTGCGCTCAGTAATGTCTTCAATTGCCAGCAAAATCATGTCGGCGTTGTCTTCTCGTTGCAGCCTGCAAGCATTCAGCAGCAGTATTTTTTGCCCAATTTTCTCAAAATCATGCTCCACCTCAAAATTTTGCACCGGATGATCATTCGTCAGAATTGCTTCGAGCACCGATCGCAGTGGGGAGATATTCCACTGCCCGTTGCCGAGTTCAAACAAAGAGACCTGCTCGGTGGCTGGAGCGGATACTAGAAACGTTTCGTAGAAGGCTCGATTGGCGGTGTTGACTTGCAAATCGACATCGAGTACCACTAGCGGAGTTTGCACGGTTTCGACGATCTCTTCTGCATAGTTACGGGCGGCTTCTAGGGTAGCAGCATGGCGTTTGAGCGCGTCAATGTCCACAAATACCAGCGTCGCGCCGTCAATTTGGTTTTCCGTGGTGCGATAGGGACGAATGCGGAGGCTGTACCAGTGACCCTCTTGGGTTTGAATCTCCTGTTCTTGGGTGTTAAGGGTTTCCAGCACCTCCAAAATCATCGGTTCTAGCTGGGAAATATCGAAATTGGCGTTGAGGTCGCTAAACGGTCGCCCCACATCGGTAGTGATGAAATTGAATAGGCGCTGGGCGGTGGGGGTAAAGCGGCGAATCTTTAAGTCGTTGGTCAGCATGACGATCGGCACACTGATGCTGGCAACAAAGTTGTTCAGATCGCTGTTGTCACGGTTTTGTTGCAGGTTGCGGCTGCGAAGTTCGTCGTTGGTAGTCGAGAGTTCTTCATTGGTGGCTTGAATCTCTTCCTTTGCCGTTTGCAGTTCTTCGTTGGTGCTTTGCAGTTCCTCATTGCTGGATAGGATTTCTTCGTTTGCCACCCGCAGGCTTTGGTTCAGTTGGGTTTGCTCCTGAATCACTGCTTGCAGATGTGCCTGAGCCAAGAGTTCTCGTTGAGTGACGGCTGCCAGCGCTTCCCGCAACTGCATATTTTCCCGCTCTAAATCGGCTGGCTCTTGGCTTGTGATCGTCGCTGATTCAAGGGCAGGGGCAGGGGGTGAGATGGTTTCCAACACGACCAAAAAATAGAGCGCGTTCGTCAGGGCTAGACGGAACGGCATCACTTCCAGATTGAGCCATTGCGGTTGCTCCCCCGCTTCTAGCTGAATCTGTTCTTGGCGCACGACCGCGTTTTCGGCCTGGGCCTGATACAGGGCAGTGCGAAGGGTGAGCGCCAAGCTTTCCCGTACCATCATCAGCAGGTTTAGCTCGGTGGTGCCTGGGATTAATTCCAGGTAGGGGTTGAGATCGCCGCGCATTTGCAAAATCTGCATCTGGTCATCCACCACGACGGATAGCGGCGCATAGCGATTTGAGATCAGTTGGCTCACTTCTTGCGCTAAATCAACCGGACTGACGAAGCCTTCAGAGATGCGTTGCGGACTGTTAGCGCTGGAGGCGGGTTGAGTCGTCTGAAACGAAAATAAGGGACGAGTCGAGGTCAATTTTCGGGCATAGAGCTTGCAGGCTTCATCCACAGTCGCAAACAAATCTGAGGCGGTTTTGACGGTTTCGGATGTGCCCAGCAGCAGCAAGCCGGTTACGTTGAGACTGTAATGAAACAGCGACATCAGGCGTTTTTGCAGCGGGTCTGACAAATAAATCAGCACGTTGCGACAGCTAATCAGATCGAGATTGGAGAAAGGGGGGTCGCCTACTAAGTTATGACGGGCAAACACACACAGTTCGCGGATAGCGCTGCTAATTTGATACCCGCCGCTAGGCAAAGGCACAAAGAAGCGGCGTTGACGCTCCGGTGAAACCCCTTTCATTTCGCTGTCTAAATAGAATCCGGATCTGGCTTTGCTAATCGCCGTTTCGCTGATGTCGGTGGCAAAAATCTGAATCGGCGGCATGGTCGCCCGATCGTCGAAAAACTCTAGCAGGCAAATGGCGATCGAATATACTTCTTGCCCAGTGGAGCAGCCTGCCACCCAGATCCGCAGCGGCGCATCGAGCGATTTATTTTCGCTAATCTTGGGGAAAATCTGCACCTTCAATTGTTCAAAGACTTGGGAATCACGGAAGAAACTGGTGACGTGGATCAGAATTTCTTCATACAATGCCTGCACTTCCTCCGGATGCGCTTGCAGATATTCAGCGTAGTCTTCCAGGCTTTCGAGTTGATACAACACCATCCGGCGCTGCATCCGGCGATTTAAAGTGTTCGGTTTGTAGCGCGTGAAATCAACCCCAGTCTTTGTCCGCAAGAGCGCAAAGATTCTCGCCAACGCATCACCCGGCTCGGGCGGCACCTCCTTCACCACTTGGATTGGCTCTGCGGCAACCAAAAAGGGACTGCGGCTCAGTTTGGTCAGTGATTCGGCAATTTGTTCCGGCGGCAGCACAAAATCCACGTTGCCCGTCGCCACTGCCGTATTTGGCATACTGTCGAACTTGGCTGTACTTTCGCACTGAGCAAAGGTGACGCCGCCAGCCACCTTGACCGCTTTCAACCCATGGGAACCATCGCCATCGGTGCCGGATAACACGACCGCGATCGCTTTAGTGCCGCGATCAAGGGCTAACGACTCAAAAAACGCATCCCCCGGCAGATGTTTCCCATTAGTTTTCTGTCGCGGCACTAGATACAGCAATCCGTCTACCAGCGTCATCTGGGTGCCGGGCGGAATCACGTAGATTTCGTTTGGCTCCACTGTCATCCGGTCTGTCGCCTGCTGCACAGTCATGGCGGTGGCTCTGCCCAAAATTTCAGACAGCAAGCTTTCGTGGTCAGGCGATAAATGCTGAATCAGCACAAATGCCATGCCCGTATCGGTGGGCAGGTGACGGATCAGTTCCGTAAATGCCTCTAATCCTCCGGCGGAAGCGGCAATGCCCACTACTGGAAAGGGAGCATCGGTTTTGAAGGATTGCTCCGAGTCCATGATTTCAGCCGCGACCGCTTGTGAGTCACTCACAGCGAGCGCGCTAGATGATTTTTCTTCGGGGGGGGGAGAAATCATGAATTAAGGGTGGCGATCAGCTCGGTAGGGTAGATTCAACGGTCTTTTGGGAAATACTGCGCTAACAGACGCTGAGCGATCTCCTGGTCGGCCTTATCCTCAGACTGGCTCAGGTCGATCAGCAAGGTGCGCAGTTGCCGGAGGGCAAGCGGCATGGGTTTCGAGCGATAGTTCTCCCAGCGGTTGACTGTGACAACGGTCACGCCTAATTTGGCTGCAAACTGCTCTTGGGTCAGTCCACACAGCGATCTCAGGGGCAAAACCAAGGCATTCATGTCGATGGACTGGGAGTTGGCATGATTCGTCACCGATTTCATCTATCAGCTCCTCTGAAATTAAAGGACGATACATCATTTGACTTAAGTCTCATCAGACCACATAAAGACATATGGCGAGTCTACCAGAAGGCAGACTCGCTGGACAGAATCGGAGTCGTCTCGGTTTTCGGGGTTGTAAGCCCAAACCCTCGAAATTTCCCGCAGACCTCAAATCAGCGCGTTATTCCCAGTCAATCCCTGCCAAAATATCATCGACTGCACCCGATACTTGACGCTCTCCCCCTAACCCTACGGGTATAGTCGGAGATTCCTGTTTCACAGAC
>QBMP01000124.1:4827-14987 GCA_003242115.1 Phormidesmis priestleyi | reverse complement strand
ATTCACTCAGGCTGTATTCACTCAGGCTGTATTCACTCAGGCTGTATTCACTCAGACTGTATTCACTCAGACTGTGTTCACTCAGACTGTATCTACTTATTATTCGGAGCGTTGAGAGAAACTATGTCATCGTCTACCCAGCCCGGATCAATTGAGCCACTGCCCCCGGCGGAAAAAGCAGCCACTGAAGACTATCCGCTGAGTGCGGTGCCGATGAGCGATCGCAAACCGTTTTGGTCGTTAGCCCTACTGCTGATGGGTTTTGCCCTCACCTCGACGACGCTATTTGCAGGCGGCGCGATTGGGCCTGCGTTTAGTTTGCCGCAGCTAATTACGGTGATCGTTATTGGCAACTTAATTTTGGGCGGATACTGTGCGGGTTTAGGCTACATTGCGGCTAAAAGCGGGCTGACCACGGTGCTGATGGCTCGCTTTAGCTTTGGAAATGTAGGCTCTCGCTGGGTCGATTTTGTGCTGGGATTTACCCAAATCGGCTGGTATGCGTTTACGACGGCGGTGCTTGTACAGGTGCTGCTAGAGCTGATGGGGGTTCCTGAAACCGGCTTTTGGTATGTCGTATTGGTGTTTTTCTTTAACTATGCTTTTTGTGCAACGGCCTACATTGGCTATAGCGCCATTGACTGGCTGAGTCGCTTGGCTGTCCCGGCAATGCTGGTACTGGTAGCGATTAGCTTAGCGTTGGCGGTGGGTGACTTTAGCAGCGCTGCTATTCCTCAGCCTACGGGAGAGATGGGCATAGGTGCGGCACTAGCGGTGGTGATTGGCACCTTTATTTCTGGCGGGACTCAGGCTACGAACTGGAGCCGATTTGCCGATTCAGGAAAAAATGCGGTGATAGCGACACTGAGCGCGTTTATGGTGGTCAACGGCATCTTGGTGTTTGCCGGGGCGTTTTGTACGCTGGTGTATGGTTCTGAAGATTTGATTAAAGCAATGGCAGCCCAAGGGATTTTGGCGGGGGGCGTAGTTTTGCTGATTTTGAACATCTGGACGACTCAAGACAATACGATTTATGCCTTCTCTGTGGCGGGCGCGAATATGTTTCGCACCCCTAAGCGCCATGCCTTTGTGCTGGGCGGGGCGACGCTGGCACTGGTGCTGACACTATCGGGCATTTACGATTTACTGCCGACCTATTTAATCTTTTTGGGTACGGTGATTCCGCCAATTGGTGGCATTATCATGGTGGACTTTTGGCTGCGTCATCGGGGCCGGTTTCCGCTGTTGTCGTCGCGCTTGCCTGCTTTTAATTGGGCGGGAATATTGGCCTATTTACTAGGCTCAGTGGTGGCTTACACGACGGGCAATGCAGGTATTGGCATTGGCCCAGCAAATGGCATTCTCGTGGCGGCTGTTGCTTTGCGGTGCTGTATCGAGTGATTCCGCAAACTGTTCGCAGCTATGAGGTTTAGTCTGGCAGAGACTTGGGACGCTTGGCGATGGCGCGGAGGCGATGCAGTCAGAGGTGATTTTGGCGGTGGGGAATTGGGAGCGGTTGCGCGATCGCTATCCTCAATCCACCGCCCTCGGCTCCAGCGATCAGAACTCTGCTCAGCGATAAATGCTCGTGAGTAAAGCTGAATAGGCTCGGAATGATTGCTCAAACATTTGAGAAGTTGCCGAGAATGAACCTGACCTCGCGCTAGCCTGAAAGCGATACAATTGAACCAAATTTTGTGTTTGGATATTGCTAAATGGCCAGCCAAAAGTTGAGCTTCACCTTCCAAGGCAAGCAATATTTCGAGGGAGATCTGCTGCCACTGCCTCAGTTCGATCCACTCCGGCCACCGCATGAAACGCTGCCGACGATGTACGATTTACCGAGCGATTTTCCTGTGTTGAAGAATCTGTTGTTAGTGAGATTTTCGGGCTAGATTGTTTGATTGCTAGATTGTTTGATTGAAGGTGAATCCAGCGATAGGGCATTGTCGCTGTTATCGGCAAAAATTGGTGCTGGCGCAGCTTCTTTTGAGATAGTTTCTAAACTTGTTTTGCAGGCTTGAAATTGGGGTTGACAGCTAGTGATTTTTCATGGCCAGCTTTGGCACTGGCTAGATCGGTTTGTTGCTGAGTGCTGCCTAAAAAGTAATAGAATTGGGGGCTGTTAGGGTTGAGCGCGATCGCTGCGGGGTCACTGTAGTACAACGTCATCAGGTTAAGTCCCTTGACGGGTCGCTTATGTTTGTCTGAGTAAAAGTAATCTATGACCCGCTCATGGTGTCATAGCAACTGATTGCTGAGCAAGTCGCTGAGCAAAATTCTGTTCGGAGTACTGCTAAGGAAACTTGAAGATTGTGGGAGTTACGGACAAAGAATGTCATGATTTAACGGTTAATTCTTAAATTAAAATGCATTCCTTTAAAAAACCTTCTATCAGATTTTTGCTAGCAGTAGCAGCCGTCACACCTCTTGTTTTTTCTCGCCCCGGTGTTGCCCAAACCCGCAACTATCAGTTTTCAGATACTGCGAATTACTGGGCTGAAGCCTGCATTGAGGGCGCAGGCGAAGAAGCGCTGATGAAGGGCTATTTGAATGGGAGCTTCCAGCCCAATGGCACGATGACCAGGGCTGAGTTTGCAGCGGTGATTATTAAGGCATTCCCGGCGGCAGCTAAGGTGAGAGAAGCGCCTAACTTTACCGATGTTGCTGCAAATTTTTGGGGCCGAGCGGCGATCGCTACTGCTTACGAGCGCGGCTTTTTAGCGGGTTATCCCGATAATTCATTTAAGCCCGCTCAGCCCATTAGTCGGGCGCAGGCGATCATCATTATTGAAAATGCAGTGGTGCAAAACAACCCGCGAAGCTTGCCCCTAGCCGGACAAGAAAGAGAAACAGAAGCGCTGCTTGCCCGCTATTTTGACGATGCCGTTGAGATACCGGACTATGCCAAAGCGCTAATTGCTAGTGCTACCAGTGGCAGCTTGGTAGTGAACTACCCAATCGTTCGCCAGCTTCGGCCCAATGCCAGCATCACCCGAGGTGAGGCTACTGCTTTACTCTGCCGGGTGAATGAAACCGGATCTGATGCTCGCCACTATGTACCGGCTCAATATGTCGCGGCCTTTGGCAGTCAATCTGGCGCAAATCAACTGCCCAATCCCACAATTTTAGGCAGCATTGCCAGAAGCGATAGAGGTCTGATTGAAGAAACCGCTATTGTTAATCAGCAGCTCATGTTTGTTAATGAGAGTAACAACCTTGCCACACTTTGGAAAACAGATGGCACAGTAGCGGGGACTCAGCGGGTTAAAGAACTGATTTTTGCCCCCGCCGGAATGCCCCCTTACAGCGCGGAGCAGGCTTGGATAGTCGGCTCTTCTGACCAAAGAGTCTGGCTATCTTCATGGGAGGGCGAGGGCGAAAATCTGAGAGCCTCCTTTTGGAGCAGTGATGGGACTACCGCTGGTACAAGAGCGATCGCCTCACTGAGTCCCACCCTGAGCGCGACGCTAGACNGCCGAAGCGATCCGGCCGTTTGACTCACCCTTTAAGAATCGTTTGCCGTTTGTCGTCTCTACTCAGCAGGACACACAGTTATGGCTGACCGATGGCGTCAGCGACGGCGGTACGCAGCGTTTGGCGACATTTTCAAACGGCCAAACCGCACTCTCACCGCAGCGGTTTGTCTCTACCAGCGACTACTTGTTTTTTGTGGCAACCGCCCCCAATATCTCAGCGGCGGCAGGCGGAAATCCTGTACTTTGGCGCAGTGCTGGCACCGCAAACGGTACGATTGCGCTACCAGCGAGCGTGGAGACTGGCTACCGCGCCTATAGCGATATCACGATGACAGCGGTTCAGAACCGCCTCTACTTTACAGCCATCACGCCCGAAGCAGGCTCAGAGCTGTGGACGAGTGATGGCAGCGCGGCAGGCACTTTGTTGCTTAAAGACTTTTATCCAGGAGCGGAAGCCTCAACCGCTCGGGTGATTTCTCATCTTGGCTCAACCGCTTTTGTAGTGGCAAATTCGCCTGAAGGTACGGCACTATGGGCTACCGAAGGAACGCCTGAAAGCACCCGGAAAATTAAACAGCTCAGCCCCCAGGCTGATTACGATGGTGATGTGGTCTACACGGTGCATGACGGCAAGCTCTTTTTTGGGGCACCCACGGGCACAGCCGCTAGTCGTACCGATAACGGGTTCAGTGAGCAGGATTTTGGTCTGTGGGTCACCGATGGCACAGCGGCAGGCACCCAATCTCTCAATGTTCCTATTTCTATCTATGGCTCTGATTTTGCTAGCCTTGACGATCAGCTCTTTTTTGGTGGACAGGGGCCAAACGGCTACGAGCTATGGCGCAGCGATGGCACCGCCGAGGGCACCCAGCAGGTGTTGGATTTAACCCCCGGAACAGCAACTTATGTGTTTGATTGCCCAGCGCCTGCTCCCCAAGTTCCTGATTGCCCTTCGCCTATTGAGTTTCCCAATAGCTCTGGGGTACGATCATTCAACGTTCAAGGCAACTTTCTTTACTTCATGGCCCGCGATGGCAATCTATTTCGCACCGATGGGACAGGCCGAGGCATTCAGCTAGTGGGTCAATTCAACGGCACCGAGGTCAATGGCATTCAGTTTTCGCCCGATCTAATTAGGGTCGGAGAGAAGCTGGTGGTGAGAGGTTATAGCAGCGATCGCAGACGGATGGAGCTATGGGGTTTGCCAGAGTAAAGGCGTGCTGTCATACGTATCAGATCCTCAAAAAGAGGCGGCTTAGAGGATATTTCGAGTTCATCACAATTGCTGCTTGAATTCCCCAATCCACTCCCCACTTAGCTTATCTTCGGGCGGTGCCTCGCTCAGCTAGTCCGACCCATTTTAGCTGCTAGCTCATATCGGTGGGGTTTGATATGTCAAGTCCCTAGTTTAGGCGGCACTGTGGCGCTCAAAAAGAGCGCGTCCCCCTTGCGTCGGATATGCACTCAAATTTTGGCAATTTTCAATCGCTGTTGAGCAGCCTCAAGCAGCGCGTCAAATTCATCTGTTTTCATCTGCTATTGATACTGTCCTCCCCAAATCTTCCCCCAAAACATGGGTAAAAGTGGGTACATACAAATAATTGTGACCTGTCCAGATCTTTCTAAAAGGCTTGTTTTATCGACGGATCCTACAGGGCTCGAACCTGTGACCGACCGCTTAGAAGGCGGTTGCTCTATCCAACTGAGCTAAGGATCCTTAGAGGCTGACTGTGAGAGCTGACTGTCAGATGTACTAGCTTACCCTGATTTTACCCCTGATTAAGTTGATATCAGATTGGCTGTGAGATGGTTTTGGGTACGCTAATTTTGCCAATAAGTCCGATTAATCGGCTTAAACGGTTATCGTCTGCTATCTGTCGCTGCTCTTTGTCACTGTGTTTTTACTGAATGTTTTTACTGACGCCTGAGGATATTGAAATTACGCAGGTTCAACATCCTAAGAAAGCCAGTAAGGTGCCGATTTTATCCTATCAGGGCCAAACTTTTCGGCTGCTCAGCATTTTTAGTGCCCAGCGGCAGACTGAGGCTCAAGCCGCTTGGCGGCAGATGGCAGAAGGTGAAGGCAAACTCTGTGTATTGCTGGAAGAGCCCTTTCGCTACAGCCTGTGGCGGCAGGTACGTATAGATATGGGTCGGCTGCATCCGGTGGCACCAGTGGCTTATGCTCAGGCTTGCGTGCTTTTAGCTCAGTCTCTCTATCGGGATGTGGAGCAGTTGCTGGGGGCTCAGCAGGCCAAAAAATTTGGGGCTGCTTTAGAAATTAGCTTGGCTCAAGAACTCTCTTCGATGGGTGGGCTAGGTGGGCTTTTGCGGGTCAATCCGCTGAGTGAAAAGCTGCCTCAGTGGGCAGAAGATGACCTCAGAGCGCTATTGCTACACCTTCATCGTTTGGCGGCTCAGTTTTTTGGACGGAATCGGTTTGTGAGTCGTGCGCTGCTGTCATTAGATGATTTGCCTGAGGATGACAAAGCTATGTTTTTGAGCTGGGTGAGGCTTTCTTTGCTGGGCCATCTTTGGCTGGAGTGAGGGGGCCAAGATGAGAGGGCCAAGATGAGAGGGCCAAGATGAGAGGGCCAAGATGAGAGGGCCAGAGTGAAGCGATCGCGACGATATCGAGTTATTTAGGTAAAAGCTATGGATCGCACTGCATTGCAGCCTTTGAAGGCTTACTTAGGGCTAGCCCAAGGGGATCGAAAGGCCGTCGCTATTTGCACCGGCTGGGCCATGCTTTCGGCTAGCGCTTTTTTGCTGGTGAGGGCTCCTTGGTTGGAGGCACAGCCAGAGTGGTTTCCAGTGGTGGTCAGTCTATTAAAAGTGGGCGCGTTTTTGATTGCAACACTGCTGTGCTGGCGCAATGCCAACGATCCGCTGATTTTGAGTGGGCGTAGCGTATGGCAAGCGATCGCAGTTTCAATGGCCTGCTATACGCTAGGCGGGATGACGGTTATTCTCTGGCGCAGCGTGTGGGGCATCACCTCGACCGTATCTTTGGGCGATGTCTTCTATGGAGCGAGCTATCTGTTTTTAGCGATTGGGCTGCTACTGGCCGTGATCCCCAGACAGATCGGCCTGAACTGGGCGCAGTCTTTAGGGATTGCGATTACGGGTATTTTGGGCATTGTCTTAGCTTTTTGGCTAAATTTTCAGTCGCCTGCGGTGACGCTCGATGCCGCGATGGGGCCTTCAGAGGCGATCGCTCATTCTTCGCGCTTAGCCCCAGAGACGGTGAGCGCAGAGACGGTGACTCCAGAGACGGTGACTCCAGAAGCAGCCAGTCCGCCCGCAGTGGTCAAGATGATCGATCAGCGTCTGCATCGAGTTAGCGACAGAGTAGGCTTGCTGTATGTCGGGGGAGACTGTGTGCTGGTGGTGACAGCCGCAGCGTTATTAGTGACATTTTGGGGCGGCAGTTACTCCGAAGCTTGGAAGCTAATCGCTCTAGCGGGGCTGTGTTTGTACGTAGCCGATATGTTTTGGATGTATGAAGTCAGCCAAGGCCGCTACCAGCTAGGTGCGCCGTGGGAATTTTTTTGGATTTTATCGGCGCTGCTGTTTGGCTTAGGGGCAAGCGTAGAACTTGGCGTGACCAGAGCCGCGCAGCGCCATCGACCTCGCTGTGAGCGGCTTTAGTAGCCAAAGCGAAACTTTCTAGCGGTAAGGCCAGCGATTTCTCCAGTTTGCAATCCGAAAAACTGCCATACTGGGAAGGGCAATCGTGAAGGATACCGGCAGCATGGCTCCCCGAAAACTGTCTGACTCGGATAAAAGCGACATCATTGATCTGTACAAGCAGATCGACCAAACTACTTCGACATTGGCGGATCAATATGGGGTAAGCAACAGCACAATCAGCCGGATTTTGAAGACGACTTTGCCGTCAGACGAATACGCTCAGCTGATTGCCCAAAAGCGAATGAGTGGGGCCGATAAAACCACGGGTGTTAGCACAGTTGCCGCACCAGTAGAAGCAGTAGAAGCAGTAGTAGCGGCAGACACCGAAGCCGCCCAACATTCAGCCGCACCAGATGCGGCTATAGAACCGCCTAAGCTCAAAACATCTGCTGAGAAAGAAGAGGCCAAGGCCAAGACGCTCTCTCGCCGCCGCAGTCGAACGCGGCGATCAGAAGATGAAGATGAGCAGCTGCCTTTGCTGACGAGCGATCGCGCCATGCCCGAACAGTCGTCCGAAAAATTGTCCGAAAAGTTGACCGAACAAGATGACCCTAGCGCTGGTAGCCCCGGATTGGAAGCGATCGCCGAAGCCGAAGAAGAGGACGACGATGACGACGATGACCTGCTTGGACTAGATGAAACGCTTGGCGATGACTTTGGCGACGATGACGACGATGACGACGATGACGATGACGATGACGATGCCATTGGCCTGCCAAAACCAAAGCTCCCTAGCCTATCGAAGATGGAAATCATGCCGCTAAACGAAGCGGTGCTGCCTAAGCCCTGCTACCTTGTGGTGGATATGCGCTCCGAGCTGATTACGCGGCCACTGAGCGACTTTGCAGATTTGGGCCAGATTCCAACAGCCGAAGAAAAGGCAAAAACGCTCCCTGTATTTGACAATCATCGAGTGGCACGGCGGTTTTCTCGCAATAAGCAGCGGGTGATCAAAGTGCCCGATGGCAGCCTGATCACTCGCACGAGTCCTTATTTGCAGGCGAAAGGCATTACTCGCCTGCTGGTAGATGGGCAGGTATTTGATTTAGTTGGGCGCGATTAGAAGAGCCGGTAGCAGCGTCTATTTTTCGGTTGCTTCTTTGCCGCCCATTTGTTCGGCATCTGGGCAGTCGTGGGTGAGGGGCAGTTCGCTGTAGCCTTTAGGAACGGTAGCTAGCTTTTGGCTAATTGCGCCAATGCTCTCGATGCGAACCATTTCCTCCCATGAGCAAATTTCGTCTTCGTCTTCAGTTTCGTAGCGAACGGTGACCAGATCACCTTCGATGCCGAGAATGGTGGCTGATTCTATCCAGCGCTGCTGGTCGCGTAAGAAAATTTGCACTTCACGGCCATCACAGGAAAGCTGATAAATTTTACGTTGCAGCATGTTTTTCTTCGATGCGGATCTGTATTTTTGCCTTGAGGCTATTCTAACGTGAGGATAGGGCATGAGTCTCTATCCGTAAGGCTACTGTTTAAGTGGCTATTAATTGATGAAGGCTACGATAAGATGACACAATTCGGGCCTAAGATATTTGCCCTTAGATTTTAGTTCTTAGATTTTGGGACGTGCGTTTATGCAGTTGCAGTTGTGCAGTTGGCCTGAAGTTGAGGCGTATTTGGCGCGATCGCGCGGCATCATTTTTCCGATTGGCTCTACCGAACAGCATGGCCCAACGGGGCTGATTGGCACCGATGCAATTTGCGCCGAGGTCGTAGCCAAAGGCGTAGGAGATGCCACCGGAGCGCTGGTTGGCCCTACTATAAATGTTGGGATGGCGCTGCATCACTTGGCCTTTCCGGGCAGTGTGAGCCTGCGGCCTAGTACCCTCATTGCCTTAATTCAAGACTATGTGAAGCCATTGGCTCGGCATGGCTTTGAGCGGTTTTACTTTATCAATGGGCATGGGGGCAATGTGGCGACCATGAAGGCGGCTTTTTCAGAGGTGTATGCAGCTATAGCAGATGCAAACCTGCCGAATGCTGCTAAAGTCCGCTGCAAAATTGCCAACTGGTATCAAGCTCAAGCCGTCACTGCACTCGCCTGTGAGCTCTACGGCAACCAGGAAGGCTCTCATGCCACACCGAGTGAAGTTGCCCTGACTCAGTTTGTTTATCCGGAGGCCATCAAATCAGCAACGCTTTCGCCGACTGTAGCCCCTGCTGGTCGCTCTATTTATAATTCAGCAGACTTTCGTGAATTTTATGCTGACGGGCGGATGGGGTCTAATCCAGACTTGGCAACACCCGCGCACGGAAAACAGTTTTATGAGCTAGCGGTTAAAGACTTAAGCAATGGTTATTTGTCTTTTTTGCAAGAGACGTAAGCGATGTCGCCTTTAAAACTTACCGATTAGCCTGCAAAATTTAACAGCTACGATGCGCAAGTGATTGTGTGAGTGGGGCATGATCAACAACTTTTGAGATATCGTGCCAGCTATTTGCACCAACTATTTGCGCTATGTATTCTAGATAACTCGACGGCAGCGGCCTTCTATTATCAGCATTGATAGGCTGATATGCTCTCGTTAATGTGTAACGTCTAAAGTGGTCGGTGTAGCTGTATCACTAGAGAAAACTGAGCAATGACATTAGAGACTCAAGACAGTAGTCAGGGGCTAGACAATGCTGCCTACGAAACATTATCGCCTGATCAGCGAAAGCGCAGACTCTCTGAACTTGCTAGCGTGTTTTTTCGGTTAGGAACGGTTGCCTTTGGCGGGCCAGCGGCTCACGTCGCGATGATGGATGATGAGGTGGTGAAGCGGCGGCAGTGGATGAGTCGGGAAAATCTGCTGGATTTGATTGGAGTGACAAATCTGTTGCCGGGGCCAAATTCTACTGAGCTAGCGATTCATATTGGCTATGAGCGGGCCGGGTGGCCGGGATTATTTGTGGCGGGCAGCAGCTTTATTTTGCCTGCGATGGTGATTGTTTGGCTGTTGGCGGCGCTGTATGTGCGCTATCAAACGGTGCCACAGGTGGAGT
>QBMP01000124.1:0-4817 GCA_003242115.1 Phormidesmis priestleyi | reverse complement strand
GTATGGCATTAAGCCGGTGGTGGTGGCGGTGGTATTGCAGGCGCTGTGGAAGCTGGGCAAAAAGGCGCTGAAAGATAGGCCGACTATGGTGGCTGGGGTGGCGGCGATCGCTGCTTACTTCGCGGGCGTGAATGAAATTATGCTGCTGCTGCTCGTGGGCCTAGCCGTCATGCTAGCTAAAAACTGGCAGCGCCGAGGCACCACCTCTAGCGCTTTACTGCTACCGATTTCAGGGATATTGGCGCAAGCCGGTAGTATGACCGCTGCTACTGCTACTGCCGTCTCTATTGGCTGGGCCAGCGTGTTTTTATTCTTTCTCAAAGTTGGCTGCGTTTTATACGGCAGTGGCTATGTATTGCTAGCTTTTTTGCAGCGTGATTTGGTAGAGAAAAACCAGTGGATCACTTCGCAAGAGCTATTGGACGCTGTGGCTATTGGGCAGCTTACACCGGGGCCGGTTTTCACGACTGCTACCTTTGTCGGCTACCTAGTCGCGGGTCATGCTGGCGCGATCGCGGGCACTATCGGCATTTTTCTCCCCGCTTTTCTGCTCGTTGGCTTGGTCAACCCTTGGGTGCCTAAGCTGCGTCAATCGCCCTGGGCCAGCGGCTTTTTAGATGGCGTCAATGCCGCTTCATTGGGCTTAATGGCAGGCGTCACTTACACCTTAGGCCGTGCGGCAGTGATTGATTGGGTGACGGTCGTGGTTGCGATTTTGAGTGCGATCGCTCTTTTCCAATTCAAGCTCAACTCTGCTTGGTTAGTGCTAGCTGGAGCCGTTGCCGGACTTGCTCTTCACCTAGCAGGCATGATTTAAATCGAGATTTCCCGCTTGCTCTCAAATCTCTCAGTCTCCATAACTTGGATCAGCCAAATACGCTAGCCGATCCAGTGGCCAAAAGCGAATTGTCGCCCGACCGATAATGCGATCGCTCGGCAAAAAGCCCCAAACATGCCCATCATCGCTATTGTTACGATTGTCGCCCAGCATTAAATAAGAGCCTGACGGCACCGTCTTTGGCCCCCAAGTATAGTCAGGCGGCGCTTCTGTATAAGGCTCTGTTAAGGCCACACCGTCGGCATAGACCTTGCCATCTTTGATCTCTATTACTTCGTCGGGCAAACCAATCACCCGCTTAATAAAAGCTTCGTGAGAAAACTGCGCGCCTGCTGCCGCCGGTGGATGAAAAACAACAATATCGCCGCGACTAGGCGTTTTAAAGCGGTAGCTAACTTTATCTATAACGAGGCGGTCATTAATCTCTAGCGTCGGCAGCATTGAGCCCGATGGAATGTAGCGGGCTTCAGCGACAAATGTGCGCACGCCAAAGGCTAATACAATACTCAAGCCTATCGTCTGTAGCGCTTCCATCCAAGGGTTAATGGGCGCACGTTCATGCCCAGGTTCCGAGCCAGACGTGGACTCTTTTGAGTGCGCTGAATTGGATAGATCTCGCTTAGCGGCCATGCAAAACACCTAAATAGATAGCGGGTGATAGAGAAAGGGCGATAGAGAAAGAATCAAAGTTTCTATATCAGTTCCTATCGTATCTAAAAAAAGAGCAACCTACGCCGTAAATTCTAAGCGGCAAATGCTTTAAAGGTAGCTCATCAGCAGTTGTAGCACCCCAGCGATCGCGCTCAAAGCAGCCGTTTCAGTCGCCGTGTGATATTCCGTCGTCGGAATCTGCAAAGTCGTGCCGCTAATCGCCCCTTTAGTCGCCGTAGCAATTCGGCCTAGCTCTGTGCGGCCCAAAGGATAGGGCCGAACGCGCGTTTTATTTTGAGCCTCAATGTATTCGTCTTTAAAGCCATAGCTCAGCTTCAGCTCATGGCAGCGATTGACCAGCTCCTGCGTCATCTGAGCGCAAAAAGGGCCGTTGGCGTCTCTGTGGCGCAGCGTGATTTGCTGAGCGTCGGCATCTTCACGAGTGGCATAGGGACTGGTATCGAGCACTAGCAGCCTTTGTGTTGTCAGGCGCTCCCGCTGAAACCAAGACAGCGCATAGCGCCAGCTTCGCCCCGATTCCTCTTGCGCGGTAAAAAGCCCAGTCCCCTGAAAACCGCGCTGAAATAGATAGATGATCATCGCCGCGCTCACCACATTATCTAGCTGCGCTGAAATCAAGCCATTGACGATATTCAGGCGATCTAAAAACGATACTGGCGTACCGGGCTGCACAAAGTCTAAACCGCTGACTTCAAAAATTAAGTTCTGCCGTTCCGGACAGATGAACGAGCGGGTGATTTCGCCTTGGCCCAAGTAGGTGCCTGTATAGGGTAAATGCGCCTGCACTCGCTGGCCCTGAAAGCGATCTTCAATTACATGCAGCATATGCTCAGACGTTGAGCCGCCCATATTTTCGCCCTGATTGCCCGCAATAAAGGCCGCATACTGAAATTCATTTGGCCCTGTACAGAGCAAGCCATGACGGTCAATATGCGCAGATAAAA
Source organism: Phormidesmis priestleyi (assembly GCA_003242115.1). Classification (GTDB taxonomy): domain Bacteria; phylum Cyanobacteriota; class Cyanobacteriia; order Phormidesmidales; family Phormidesmidaceae; genus Phormidesmis; species Phormidesmis priestleyi_A. The sequence continues at coordinate 2,363 of QBMP01000124.1, read as the reverse complement.
ACAACTCTTTAGGTCGAGTCCCTTGCGCGACTAGCACGCCGTGATAGCGCTGCACATTTAAGCCAAGCTCTTCTAGCTCTCGCTGGAGTACTCGAAAAAATGAATCTTCATTACCCACCACCGCAGGCTCTCGGATCAGCGGTTTCAAAATATCCAAAAAATCCTCCAGTTCAGCGCGGTAATCACCGCTGTAACCCGCAGTGCTAGAGTTTTTGGACTGTACAGCTTGACCTAAAAACACCATAACGCTCTCCGCGACATTCTAGGGTTGTTTCAGCTTTTCATGAAAATCTTATGCTACGGCTAAGCCGCTGAGCAAAACTGTAGCTGATGCTGCTTTTTTGAAGCCAATTTTGGCGCTGATTTCAGGGCTCATTCTAGGGTCGGTGATGGCCAAAGCGGTGTTTGCTTTGGCCGTTTGACGAAAAATTAGCGCGATCGCTAAGCTGAGCCGCTAGCGCTTGCAGTCGAACAGAAACAGTTTGGGGCTGACCATTGCGGTTTAAGCCCAGCTTAAGGGTGCTCTTGATATCGCTATTTTCTACGGTTTGCTGAAGCTGTTTATCTCGTCAAAAACTCGGCAAGGCAAAATGGTTAGCTTTACGCAATACAGAGTGACTAAAGGCTGCATCCTAGACGGTTCTAGGTGATTTATCTGAATTGGTTGTTGTTTATTTAGATGAGTCTGAATGCTGTCTTGATTAAGCCGTAAGCGAAATAAATAGCACGATGAATAAAAAGGTCTCAGGTGTGCCGCCAGTCGTGGCGCTGTTGCCGTCGCGTCAAAGTAGCAATATTTGCTTCCTTAACAGGTTCTTGACTATCTGTTTCTACCTTGATAGATGTCTCTTCTAAACAAAGAGGCAGCTCAAGTATCTCAAAAACATATCTAAGAGGATTCCATGAAAAAATCAAAAACAACGTGCTAGCCTCAGTTCGAGGTGTCCAAGTTGCTCAATCTGCTGATAATGAAGCCGACGAAGGCTCAGAACAAGCCGAAGGCCCAGAGAATACAGCCGACGATGCTCAAGAGGCTCAAGAGATGGCTCAGTATCAATCTTTGGTTAAAGTAACTGCTCAGCAGGCTCAGCTAACGGCAGAAGCTTTACACGGGGGCTCAGCTACTCACACAGAGCTAAGCGTAGAAGACGGTAGCTTGGTGTACGACATTGAGTTTGCGAACGCCAATATCATGGTAGATGCGGGCACAGGCCAAATCCTCAAGACTGAAGCTCAGGGTCAAGAGCAAAATGATGTTACTGAAACGCCTATTCAAGGCAGCATTCAGGTTCCTGATAATGATGGTGGCGATCAGGGAGGCGCTCAGCAGTAGATCAAGCTTGTGAGCTATCTTTGGTTCTGATTTTCAGGGTCAATGTTCAGTCTGGAGATTTTGGCTAAAGTGCAGCGTGGCAGGTAGGCATTTGCCTGTCGCGTATTATGCACTTCTCATCAAACGATTAAGGAAGATGGCACATTTGAAATAGGCGGCTTTTATATAACAGGTTTTGTTCGTAGTGAATCCAATTAAGGAATTCGGTATGAGGTGATATAGGGAGCATTGTCTCAGCTTTTATGGGACGTGAGTTGTTCAATTTCGAGGGCTTTGTTAGTGAGGTCGAGATCGCGGTAGAGGGTTAGGCTTTGGGTGAAAAAAGCGTGGGCTGTGGAGGTGGCGTCGGGTTGTTGATGGGTGCGGGCTAGGAAAATTTCACCGAGTAGTTTGTAGGTGTCGGCTTGGCGTTTGCGGCGGTTTCGGCCCGCTCAAGGTTTTGCAATGGGGGGATTTCTAAATAGGCTCGGGCAATGTCGAGGGCTTCTTTTGCGCTAGCGACTGTTTTGCCGAGGGTGGTAAAGCGGGTGAATCCGTCGGTGGCGGATTGTTCAAATTGCTTCATTAGGGTGGGAATAGTGGGATCGGTCTGTGAGAGCCATCGGAGCCGTTCGGCGGTGAGTAGGGCTAGCGCAATGGCGTCGTAGGCAAGATTTTCTAAATAATCGCCTGCGGTGTTGAGTTGGATAGCTTGTTGAAGGTGGTCGCTTGCCTGCTGGAGGAGTAAGGTGGCTTCGTTTGTGGAGCTTGCTTGAGCTTGGAGTCGTTGGGTATTGGCTAAGTGTCGCAGTCTTTTGGCGGTGCTTTCGGTGTGATCTAAGGCTTGTTGCAGTTGAGCGCTTTCTTGGTAATGATTGATAGCAGTTTTATATTCCTTGAGGTCACAATAGCAATCGGCTATCCAAGAGAGCTGATTAGCTACTTCTTGCGCGCGATCGAGCTTCTGATAGAGTGCCTTACTTTCTTGATAGGAGATGATCGCGTCTGCATACTTACCCCAAGCCTGATAAATACGGCCAAATTGAAAGTA
>QBMP01000123.1:6390-16877 GCA_003242115.1 Phormidesmis priestleyi | reverse complement strand
ATTCTACGTCATCGACAAAGCCCATCAGCTTACTCGAAAATTCTGCATAGAGGTAGTCCTCACTGACGGTACGAATCGTCGATCTTTCCATGCCCTCAATTACTTGCTTGAGACGTTCAATGGCATCTTTGGCAGAGCCCGTGTAAGGGAAAGGCGCGATCGCATGTTCTTTATCTTCAGTCGGTGCTTGAGAATTCACACAGTTAGGCGTATCCGGACAAGCCTTAAGCTGACCGTTATTAATCCCCAAATCAGTCGGCGGCGTACCCGAAAAAGAGAACAAAGACATGTAAGAAGCTCCGATTAAAGTCGTTCCGCAGATTTTGGAGTCGCTGCTTGATGCGCCTGATGCATAGAAGGCAGCTTGTACCAAGGCAAATGCGGATACTGATGATGCTCCCAATGATAGTCGAAATGGTAGCATCTCAAAAATGACCACAGCCGCGAAGCCTCAGAGCTATTGGCCCGGTGCACATTCGTATACCCACCCACCGGACGCTTGTGCGGCAAATAGGTACCAAAATAAAATAGCTGGCAAGAACTCACCGCTTGCGGCAGCAGCCAAAACAAAGCCGCATTTAAAGGCGGTACGTGAAACCACAGCAGCAGCGGATAAAACAGCGCTGACATGCCGCAAAAAATAATCCAGCCTTGCTTGCCCTCAATATAGGTACGCATAAAGCTGAAATACCAAACCCAAAAGCTGCCCGGATAAAAATCAGGGTCTTCGGCCTGAGCAGGTGTGCGGTGATGCTGCTGATGACAAGCCCGCATTTTTTGAAAAGAGAGAAAGCTATAAAGGCTCAATATCACCCGACCAGCCCAGTCATTGAGCAGAGGAGAAGCCGGTACCAGCGTCCCGTGCATGGCATCGTGAGAGATGATAAATAAACCCGTATGCAAAAAAGATCGCCCAACAATAACAGCTAAGATCACCACTATCGGTAGCGTTCTGGCATCTGGCAGCAAAAACAAGCTGCCGTAGATCGTCAGTAGCCACAGCAGCAAAATAACGGTCGCGATCGCCAGCGACACAAAGGATTCTCTAATCAGAGTGGCCGATAAGTGGGAGCGGCTTTGAGGAAAAGCAGTCATAGAGAAAGGAGAACCTGAATAAAAGAGTGGGGCAACCAAGGGCCACGAAATCCTGACTTAGGCATTGAATGAGCCTATAAATTAAAGACTTCGACCATTAAGCATTTTTTTGAACGGATGGCACTTTATGTAGAAATATTAAGTCATTACAACTATAAGGTACCAGAGCAGTCGGAATTAGATGACTGCCTTTGGGTCAATTTGTCTCGAAAGTAGGTCGAAAGTTAGCTCAATCAACTCGATTGGAACTCGATTAGGTTGAGGGCTTTAGCACCCGCACACCGCTATATAATTTTACGTGCCGTCTTTTGTGCCAACTTTCCTGCCGGTTGCGCTTTTCTCTATGCAAAATTCTCCACCCGACAAGCTAATTGAAGCCTATCGAGCCTTCCCAGGGCAGTTTAGCAGCGTGGTGTTAGGGACAGTGAGTGAGAAGGGTATTCCCCAAGCTAGCTATGCGCCCTGCGTTATAGATAAAGATCGCAACCTATACATATTCGTCAGCGGTTTATCGGCTCATACTCAAAACCTGAGCGCCACTGGTATCGTCAGCGCCCTTTTTATTGAAGACGAGAGCAAAACGCAGCAAATGTTTGCCCGCAAGCGCTTGAGCTATGACTGCACGGCCACTCTGCTAGATCGCGATAGTGAGCCGTGGGCCGCTATCGCTCAGCAGTTTGAAGATAGCTTTGGCGACATCGTAGGTGTGATGAAAAGCCTCGCCGACTTTCGCATTTTTAAGCTAACGCCGCAGTCGGGCCGATTTGTAATTGGCTTCGGCGCTGCCTACGAGGTTGATCCGCAAGATTTTAATAATTTAATTCACCTGAGTCAGTCTTAAGGCAGCGATCGCGCCGCCCCAAAACCGCTCAAAACCGTCTTAAAAAGCTGCCTCAAAAAATCTGTCTCGCAAAAGAGCCGCCTCAAGAGACCTATCTCAAAAGATCTGCCTCGCAAAAGGCGTGTCTTAAAAACTAGGCCATTTCCTCTTCTTCTTCCCAGCTATCGACCGCAAGCAAGTCGCCAATCGCGTCTTGCGTGGTGAAGTCAAAAGACTCTAGCTCGGCTTTCCAGTGAGGCCACTTGTCGCCAAAGATAAAGGCGATTTTCCACAGGCTGTCCTTGGGGGAAATGGCTTTGGTTTCAACCAGCGATCGCACTTTTCGCTGAAATTTTGCCATCGGATGAGTCGCCACTGATTGAGGCAGCGGCATAGCAGTTACATTTGTCATAAATTCGGTTGTGAGAATACTGTTCAGAGTGTTTTCTGATGTTGGAGCAATTAGAAACCTTTGCGCAAGCTCCAGATGCAACAGCCGCGCTTCAGATTTTCAGCTTGATTAGATTTGCTTTAGGCGGGTTCTCAGCTTTTTGCCTGTATTTGGCTCGTAGCTTTCTCGTAGCTTTACTGGCAATATTAGCTTTGAAGAACCTTACCTGTTGCTTCACGAAGCTTCTTTCAAATGGCTTCGTAACAGCAACTATCAAGCTATAGCGAATAAGCGTATCACACCTTTGAGTCGTTAATCTTTCGTAAGAATAGTTCTTACTTACTGAACTATGGATCTATCTTAAGATTTATCTTTAAGTACCTATTCTTTAAGTACCCATTTTTTATCTTAATGAGTAGATACTTAAGTATCTACTGAGTATGCACAAGTTCTGCTCGTAAGGGCTAACGACCGGCATCGACACGGCTAACCACCACTTCATAATAATATTAACAGAAGGAACTAATACTTGCAGAAGTATAGCCACAAGATTTGCTGTCATCCGAATTGCTCGGTTGTCTCGATTGTTAAGACCCTTCACGACCAGCGGGTCTTCGCGCTACACTTAATTGCCTTTTAGAATTGCCTTTTAGCCAGCATATTTCCAGTTAACACCTCCCCAGTTTTTTATGGTTGCCTCTCCAGATTCTGCTCATTTTGCCAAAACTGGCCCCGCCGCAGGCTCAGACATCAAGCTGCTGCGCACCCACGAATCTGAAAAGCTAGAGCGCATTCGCCACACTTTCTCGCATGTCATGGCGATGGCCGTGCAGCGCCTATTCCCCAAAGCTCAAGTCACCATTGGGCCTTCAATTGACTACGGCTTTTACTACGACTTTGACGCCCCTGAGCCCTTCACCGAGAAAGATCTGAAGGCGATAAAAAAAGAGATGATTAAAATCATCAACAAAGGCTTGCCGGTCATTCGTGAAGAGGTCAACCGCGAAGAAGCTAAGCGGCGAATTGAAGCGCTCAATGAGCCTTACAAGCTAGAAATTCTCGAAGGCTTGCAGGAGCCAATTACGCTCTATCACCTGGGCGATGAGTGGTGGGACTTGTGCGCTGGGCCGCATATTGAATCGACCAAAGAGCTGAATCCTAAGGCTTTTTCGCTAGACAGCGTTGCAGGCGCTTACTGGCGCGGCGATGAAAACAGGGCGCAGCTCCAGCGGATCTATGGCACCGCTTGGGAAACTCCCGAAGAATTGCAGGAATACAAGCGCCGGATAGAAGAAGCCAAGCGCCGCGATCACCGCAAAATTGGCAAAGAGCTGGGCTTATTTATTTTTTCGGAAGAGGTTGGGCCAGGGCTACCGCTTTGGACACCCAAAGGTACGGTGCTGCGCTCAACTTTGGAAGATTTTCTCAAAGCGGAGCAGGTGGCGCGTGGCTATTTGCCGGTGGTGACGCCGCATATCGGCAAAGTAGATTTATTCAAGCTCTCTGGCCACTGGCAAAAGTACAAAGACGATCTTTTTCCGATGATGGGCGAAAACGAAGACGAAGGCTTTGTGCTGAAGGCAATGAACTGCCCTTTCCACATCCAGATTTATAAAAGCCAGCTTCGCTCTTACAAAGAACTGCCGCTGCGATATGCGGAATTTGGTACGGTCTACCGCTATGAGCAATCTGGTGAGCTAGGCGGACTAACTCGGGTACGCGGCTTTACGCAGGATGACGCGCATCTATTTGTCACCCCTGAGCAGCTCAATGACGAGTTTTTAAAGGTCGTCGAGCTGATTCAAGCAACCCTTAAAGCTTTACAGCTCGATCAGTCCTTCAGGGCAAGGTTGAGCTTTCGCGATCCAAATAACAAGAGTAAGTACCTGGGCTCAGACGACGCCTGGGAAAAGGCTCAGTCAGCGATTCGTCAGGCGGTAGAGACGATGGGCATGGAGCACTTTGAAGGCGTTGGCGAGGCGGCTTTTTATGGGCCTAAATTGGACTTTATTGTGCGCGATGCGCTGGATCGCGAGTGGCAGCTTGGCACAGTGCAGGTCGATTACAACTTGCCAGAGCGATTCGATTTAGAATATGTGGCTGAAGACGGCTCTCGGCAGCGGCCCATCATGATTCACCGGGCTCCGTTTGGCTCACTAGAGCGGCTGATTGGGATTTTGATTGAGCAATATGCGGGCGATTTTCCGCTGTGGCTTGCGCCTGATCAGGTGCGATTGCTGCCCGTGACGGCCGATCATTGGGCCTATGCGGATGAGGCTGCGGCTCAGATGCGGCAGCTAGGGGTGCGCGTTGAGGTAGATAAAAGCGGTGAGCGCTTGGGCAAAATGATTCGCAATGCGGAAAAGGCCAAAATCCCGGTGATGTCAGTGATTGGTGATAAAGAAGTGGAAGCCCAAGCGCTGAGTATTCGCACTCGAAGAGAGGGCGATTTGGGCTCTATCGCGTTGGCTGATGTGCTGGAGCGTCTGAAAAAGGCTCTGAGCGATCGCAGCGATTTTTAGACTTTTGCTTTGAGTCAATGTTTGAGTCGATAACCGATTTTGGGGCTTATCGTACTAGCTAGCGTAACGATGAACAACATGACAATGCGCCCGCAGGGCATCTTTATAAAAAGTTTGGATTTGAGATTGAAGGAACGTTGGAAAAAGTATGCCTTTAGAGCAGGAAATTTCGTAGACGCCTATACAATGGCGAGAATTGTTTAACTTTCCTTAAAGGATTCTGCTTGTCGTGCCTTCTTCCGTCACTGTCACCGTTCCTGCAACTACTGCTAATATCGGCCCTGGGTTCGACTGCTTAGGAGCCGCGCTCAGCCTGTACAACCGCTTTCATTTCACGCCCTTTACGCCGCTTTCAGACAGCGAATCGTTTCACATCACCGTGGAAGGCTCGGAGGCCAGTCGGGTAAATACGGGCACTAGCAACCTAGCCTATCGGGCTTTTTTGAAATGCTATGAGNGGACAAACCCCACCGCCCGTGCATATCAAAATTAGCTTGGGTGTGCCGCTCTCCAGAGGGCTCGGCAGCTCATCGACCGCGATTGTCGGCGGGCTTTTGGGGGCGAATGCGCTGGCGGGTTCGCCGCTCAGTGAACCTGTGCTAGCTGCTCTGGCAAACGAAATTGAAGGCCATCCTGACAATGTGGTACCCGCTTTGCTCGGCGGGGCGAAGCTGGCGGCAATCACCCAAGGCATACTGCAAATTTGCGATTTGCCTTGGCATGAGTCAGTGGTGCCGGTAGTGATTATTCCTGAGTTTGAGCTATCGACGGCGGATGCTCGGCGGGTGCTGCCTGCTCAATACAGCCGCGCCGATGCGGTGTTCAATACGGCGCATGTGGCTTTGCTGCTACAGGGGCTCGCCACCGGCAATGGCGATTGGATTGCGGGGGGAATGCGCGATCGCATCCATCAGCCCTACCGCAAAAAGCTTATTCCTGGCTACGACGACGTTCATCGCGCTGCACTCAAAGCAGGCGCTTGGGGGCTAGTCATCAGCGGCGCGGGGCCAACGTTGCTAGCACTATGCCCATCTGATGCGGCAACGGCTGTCTGTGAGGCCATCGAAGCCGCTTGGGCACCGCAGCCATTTACAGCCAAGGCCCATCGTCTAGGTCTTGATAGCCGAGGGGCTCAAGCTGATTTGATCGGATAGCGTGTGCCTAATAACCAGACTTATCTCAGCCGTCGAAAAGGAAAGATAGCCAAATAAACCAGAGCATTACTACAGACATATCAATATCTGTTATTTCCAACTTTAGGCATACTTTTCGGATCAAAGATTGGTTAAGTTTTGTATACTGTCGATTGGGCGCATTCAACAAATAGGTATTTTTCCCTATTGCCCGTCCGTTAGGCTCACCTGTTTTTCGGCATGATTGCGTCTTTATCGCTCTCGTAACCGTGTGAATCGTAATGATCGGTGAACAATTTCCGTGGCTGACTTTTTTAGTCATCTTTCCACTTTTGGCCGCAACGCCTATTCCTTTATTGCCTGACCAGGACGGTAAAACTATCCGCTGGTACGCATTAGGAGCAAGCCTTGTCGAATTTGGCCTCATTCTCTATGTATTTGCCACCCAATATCAAATGGGTACCTCCGGCCTTCAGCTCGTCGAAGAATTTGCTTGGATTCCTCAATTTGGTCTGAGCTGGTCTTTAGGCGTCGATGGCCTTTCCTTTCCGCTAGTGATTCTCAGCGGCCTAGTCACCACCCTAGCGGTCATCGCCTCTTGGAATGTCGAGCTTAAGCCGCGCCTCTACTACTCCATGATGCTGCTGATGTTCAGCGCTCAGCTCGGCGTGTTTCTGGCCCAAGACATGATGCTGTTTTTCATCATGTGGGAGCTAGAGCTGGTACCCGTATACCTGTTGATTTCAATTTGGGGCGGCCAAAAGCGGCAGTACGCAGCCACCAAGTTTATTATTTACACTGCTACCTGCTCCGTCTTTATTTTGGTAGTAGCGCTAGCGCTAGCCTTTTACGACGTGGGCTTTAGCTTCAATCTCACTGAGCTAGCCGCCAAAGAATACTCGCTGCCGTTTCAGCTCGCTTGCTATCTGGGCCTTTTGATTGCTTTTGGAGCCAAGCTACCGATTTTTCCGCTGCACACTTGGCTACCCGATGCCCATAGCGAAGCGCCTGCACCCGTGTCGATGATTTTGGCAGGTGTTCTGCTCAAAATGGCTGGCTACGGTCTGATTCGGATGAATATCGAAATTTTGCCGGATGCGCATCTTTATTTTGCGCCGGTTCTGGCCTTGTTGGGCGTGATTAATATTGTTTATGGTTCTTTGACTGCGTTTGCCCAAGACAATCTCAAGCGGCGAATGGCCTATTCTTCAATCGCGCATATGGGCTTTGTACTCCTCGGTTTGGCCGCTTTCAATTCGCTGGGCATGAGCGGCGCGATGCTACAAATGATTTCTCACGGTCTGGTTGCGGCAGTACTGTTTTTCCTTTCTGGGGTGACGTATGATCGCACACACACACTTTCAATGGAAAAAATGGGCGGTATGGGCAAAGCCATGCCGATCACGTTTGCGCTCTTTACGGCAGGGGCAATGGCGTCGCTGGCACTACCCGGCATGAGCGGCTTTATTGCCGAAATTACGGTGTTCTTGGGCATGGCCACTAGCGATGCTTACAATGTCTTCTTTAAAGCAGCGATTGTGCTGCTAGCGGCAGTTGGCGTGGTGCTCTCCCCGATTTATCTACTGTCGATGCTGCGCAGCATTTTCTATGGTGAAGTGGGTGAGGTCAAACCGCCAAGCGATCGCTCATGGGATATTTTGCCACGTGAAGCGTTTGTGGCGATCTGTCTGCTGGTGCCGATTATCGGCATTGGTCTGTATCCTAAGCTAGCGATTCAGACTTACAGTGCCAAAACAGTCGCAGTCGCTAGTCAAATTCAAACAACGCTGCCCGATGTACCTAATGTTGCGCCGCTCTCCAAGGTGATGACAATGCCGGGAGCTGAGCAAATTATTGCGCCTTCGCTGTAAAGGAAATAAGGGTTGATAGTCAGAATTGACGATAAAGGACGCTACAGATGAAGCTCACGACGCTTAGCCATCTGCCGGTAGAAACGGTTTCTCACAACCAGGAAATCAAAAAGCAGGTAATGCTGCGTTTAGGTGATTTACCGCATTTGACGAGCTTTTCGCAGGCGCGCTTTCTGCCCCGTCAGGTGGCGACTGCTCACGCCCATGACGATATGCACGAGGTGTTTTTTGTGGAGTCTGGAATAGGTCGAATTGTGATCGATGGCACGCCTCACAATCTGGCGCCAGGGGTATGCGTGGCAGTAGCGCCAGGGGAAATTCATGAAGTGAGCAACACAGGAGAGGAGGCACTGGTTCTCACCTATTTTGGGCTGGAAGTTTAATTTGGGCTAAAAGTTTAGCTTTAGGGTTTAACTTTCAGCAGGTAGCGTTTCTGGGTTTTCAGTGGCGGGTTGAGTTGCGATCTGGATGTATCGCAGCCAGCCGCCAGTCATGACACCGCTAAGGGCGATCGCAATATTTAGCAGCGCAATAAACAGGGTTTCGATAGAACCAAACAAAAAGGTAGAGACAGCCCAAATCACCGTTAGCATTAGCGAAAGTAGGGCTGCGTGTTTGACTGGCGATCGCTGTGCAACTAAAGCCGCTAGATAGCCGCTTAGCGTCGCAAAACCCAGCCCCGCGATCGCCGCAAAAGCCAAGAATTGAGACGTAAAAGTATGGCCCTCATCGCTGAGCCAAACTGCGTAAAGCAAAGCGGTTGTCACGCTAATAGTCAGATAGCCGACGCCTAACGAAAGCACAGTGAGGAAAATTGGGCGCAGCTTTTGGTAGACAGGTTTCATACATCACCAGTAGAAAAATATAGGTTGCCCTAGATTGCCTGAAGTGCCATCGGAATCAAACAGATCAACTTGCAGTTTCTGTAAAAATGAGTGCGGCTCCATTCATGCAATAGCGCTGACCAGTAGGCGGTGGCCCATCGTCAAACACATGGCCTAAATGCCCGCCGCAGCGACGACAGTGAACTTCGGTGCGCGCCATCAAGAAGGATTTGTCGCTAGTGGTCGCAACAGCATTGTCGAGTGGCGCAGAGAAACTAGGCCAGCCTGTACCGCTGTCAAATTTAGTCGAAGAAGAATATAGCGGCAGGCTACAGCCAGCACAGCTGTAAGTACCTGCGGTCGTCAGCTTGTCTAGTGGGCTACTGAAAGGCCGTTCGGTATCCTGCTTTCTAAGCACGCTGAACTGAGCAGGCGTTAGGGCTTTGCGCCACTCAGCTTCTGTTTTGGTCACTTCAAAGTGATTGCCTTTGGGGTCATTCCCGGCAGCAGGCTGAAGGGCAGCTTTGGGCTCGGCTGCGCCTAATGGCCAATAGCGAGATAGGGCGATTACACCGACAAGAGCCGCACCCGTCTGCAAAAAATAGCGTTTTTTCATAACTTTCAGACTTTGCCTCAGCTACAGCCAAGACAGCTACAGCCAAAACAATGATTGCTCAAGCATCTACCCATCTAGCTTAAGCAATCATCCTGAAGTTTCGCTGAGACGACTCTAAGGAAAGTCTGTGTTCAGCTCAAAGAGTGCGATTTACATCCCTTTCGCGGTTCGCTAGAGAGGAGGCAAATTTATCGCGCTTTTAAATGATTTGTACGATTAGCTTAATCAGCATTAGTTTCACAAGCATCAATTTCACTGGTGTGAATTGGTAGACTGAGCTGTATTGATTGCGTTTAAAAAAGAAAGCTGCTGGTAGAGCATTTTCATGGTGGGGGCAGCTATGCCAAGGGCTTGAGCGGTGCGAATTGGGTTGCCTAGAATAGTTTCTAGTTCGAGCGATCGCCCTTCGTCATAGTCAATTTTCATGCTGGTGCGATAAGGGGCCATTTTTTCTGTATTTGATAGCATTTGCTCAATTAGCCCTTGGGGGAGCGATCTTTGAGTCCTAGCTGGCGTGTTACTAGGATGCTGCTGACCCCAGGCATTGGCGATCGCGACGACTTCGTTCATGAGAGCGGTGATCAGCATTAGCACCGCCTGATCTTTCATCATCGCCTCAGTGGTTGCATTGAGCACTACCGACAGGCCATTGTAAGGCACATTCCACACCAGCTTTTGCCAGCGAGCCATTGGCAAATCATCGGTCATTTCTATGGCGACCTGAGCGCGAGTAAAGTCATCCGCAATCTGCAACATCAACGGGGTCGGCGCGCAGATATGATAATCGTCGGTGTGGGCTCCTAGTAATATCCGGCCATAGTCGAGATGGTGAATATGCCCAGGGCCGTCTTTGTTGGCGCAAATGAAGCAGAGTCCGCCCAAAATCGTGGGTGTAGAATCTGTTGTTGTTTTGAGCTGTATTGTTTCGGGCTGTATTGTTTTAAGCTGGTGAGCGATCGCTGCCTCCACCTCCCACCCATTTTGAAAAGAGAGCACTGCCCCATTGGGTTTTATCGGCGGCAACAGCTTCAACAGTTGAGCATTGTGAGTTGTTTTTAGCGCCACAATGGCAACATCAATCGGCGGCATTTGCGCTGGATCGCAGTACGCTCTGATGCTGGGCAACACAAAGTTACCGTCAATAGAATCTATACTCAGGCCATGAGTTTTCACCCACTCGTAGTCGCTGCGCAGTAAAAAGTGCACCTCACAGCC
>QBMP01000123.1:0-6380 GCA_003242115.1 Phormidesmis priestleyi | reverse complement strand
TGCTTGCTGAAGTTTTGCACCGTAGTAGCCGCCAATGGCTCCGGTGCCAATCACGGCATATCTCAAAGGAGCGCAAACGTCAGACATCTTTAGTCATCTTTAATCATCAAAAAGCTACTGTGACCATTTTAATAGACCTCAATCAACTTCAATCAAAGGTGCGGGCGGGAAACTGTGCGATCGCCCACTGGGCTCTGGCCTGTACAGCTAAGGTGTCATCTTGAGTGGCGCATTCGCGCAACCCTCCCACAATCGGCACCAGCAGATCCATAAATCCTGCCGTCATTGCCGTTACGGCTATTCCCTGAAGCCCCACCACGGCTCCATAGCGCACTACCCATTCCGGATCATCGGTAATAACTTTCAGCAGCGTATCAATTGTTTGAGTCTGCGCCGTTCGCTGCTCATCTCGGCTCAACTTCTCCCACTGAATGGCTCCGAGCCCCCTTGCCGCCGCCCTGCGAACGCTTAGCGAAAAATCTGTTGCAGCTGTCTCCAAAATCAAGTCCAGCCCACGCGGATCGCCAATGCCAGCGAGGACTCGCAGCGCCCAAGCCCTCGCCCCATAGTTATAGCTATCTAGTTGATTCAGCAGCGCCGAAGCCGCAGGCGTGCCAATTTTGATGAGGCCATCGACTGCCGCGACTGCCGCGCCAGGGTTGTTGTACCCCAGCACCCGAATCAGCATTTCGATTGCACCTTCGTTTTCCAACTCAGCCAAAGCTTCTACCGCATCTAGCATAGACTGAGCCGAATCGGCTGACTCAACCGCATTCAGTCTCTCTCGTAGGTTTGTTTTAGACGCTATCATTTTCATATTTCCTACAGCAGCGCATCCATCAGCGTCATCACCTGACAGGCATTTTTTGAAACGCCATTATCCGAAACATCCTGACCCAAGCTGCGAATCTCTTTTTCTAATAGTCCCTTTAAAGCAATCAGCTTGATACTGTTTTCGGCTAGCGTGTGAGCGATCGCTGCTGCCGCTGGCAAATACCCAATTTCTCCCAAATCCAGCAGGGCCGAGCGTCTGAGCTGTAAATCATCGCAGCCCAAAGTCTCAATCAGTACCTGAATGTAGCGATCATTTCCCGTCAGCTGATACATCGCCCGCGCCGCTGCATTCTTCACTTGCGGAACGGTATGTGCCAAAAAAGGCTCAATAGCATTTGTCAATCGAGAAGGATGACTGGAGCCTTCACCTAATTGACCCAAAGCTTCCAAAATCGCGTTATACGGCTGCACTAAATGAGGCTTGCCCGGCACCTCTACTGCCGCTTCGAGCCCCCCTTCGAGCAAGGCTAGCAAAGGTTCGAGGCCAGCTTGTGCCCGCAAGGACGCTAAAGACTGCGCCGCCGCTTCTCGTACATAGTAGTCAGCGCAGTTTAAGCAGGCGATCAAATCGGGCACTACGCTCAAGTCACCGAGCTTACCTAATGCCCGTGCGGCATTGCGTCGGAGCGGGAAGCCGCCGTCTTCAGAGCGATCGCGATCATCGCCCAAGGCCATTAGCAAAGCCGAAATCGCCTCCGGGTCTTTCACCTCAAAGCGGCCTAGCCACCAAGCTGCATAGTAGCGATCGCCCGCATCTTGAGTTTGAATGAGGTTCGCGATCGCCTGCGCCACCGTCAGCTGTGGCGCTCCGGCATCACTACCGGCGTCACTACCCGCAAATTCTGTCTGTAAAGGCTCTGTCATAGGTTCAAAAAAACACCGCCCCATAGCAAACCCAGAGAAACACACAACCACTAGACGCTTCCAGTAATCGCATATCTCTCTGGGTAAAAAATTGAGGTTCAACCGCCCGATATATAAACTTAATTTAAGCTCGATTTAAGCTCTCGGTTTATATGCCAGAGGCTAAAACGTCAATTTAGCTGATTAGCTGAGGACGTTGATAGCGTAGTTGATGTAGTTGTTAGCTTCAGTCGCAGCATTACCCGACAAACCGTGGTTTGAGCGAATATGCTTGAGAGCTTCAATGTACCAGCTAGGCGCGAGGTCAAAAGTCTTGTTGATTTCAGCAAGGCCAGAAACCAAGTAGTCATCCATTGGGCCAGTACCACCCACAATGAGGCAGTAGGTGATCATCCGCAGGTAGTAGCCGATGTCACGCACACACTTTTCTTTACCACGCTGATCAGCAGCGTACTGAGGACCCTGCATTTGAGTCGTGTAAGGAAATTTGTTATAAACCGCTTGAGCAGCGCCGTTGGCGAGGCTGTCAGCGTTTGAGCTCAGCTTGCGGGCAGCTTCGAGGCTGTCTTTGGCTTGCTGAAAGCGACCAAATGCAACCTGCATTTCAGTCGAGCTAAGGAAACGGCCCTGAGAATCAGCAGCAGAAACTGCTTCGGTCAGAGGAGTTTTCATCTTTGAGGATCTCCCAATTTAAGTATTCGACAATTTTTTAACAAAATTTTATGAATTCAAGCCTTAACAAAGCCTTGAACGCAGCACAAATCTTAAGCTACAGCGGCAGCAGCGCGGTCAAAGTAGCCGCTGATTTCTGCAACCAAGCTGCTGCAATCACCCTTGGTGACGCTGCTGTTGTCGCTAACAATAGCGATCGCAGCTTGCTTCATTTTTTCAACGCCAGCGGCAACCGAAGCACCGGGCGTACCCAACGCGATATAGGTTTCACGCAGACCGTTGAGGCAGCGATCGTCTAGCACGCTAGCATCGCCAGAAAAAGCGGCATAGGTGACATAGCGCAAAATGATTTCCATATCGCGTAGACAAGCAGCCATACGACGAGACGTGTAAGCGTTACCACCGGGTTGAATGAGCTGAGGCTGCTCAGCAAACAAAGAACGAGCCGCGTTAGCCACGATGGCAGACGCATTGCTGGTGATACCGTTAACTGCGTCCATCCGCTTGTTGCCATCGGCAACCATCGCGTCGAGAGCATCTAGCTGAGAGCCAGCAATGTACTCACCGCGCGCATCCGCTTGGGAGACAACTTTAGCAAACGCATCAAACATAGATCCGAATTCTCCTAATATTTGATCACTGGAACAGGGTTCTAAGCCTGCTGTTCCTACTTTAAAAGAGTAAGCCGTATGAGCCTTGTATCTAAGAAAGTTCAAGAAAGTTCATAGAACTACTAGCCGCTTCAATCTCAGACAGATCAAGCGTTTTCGGCCTGCTTGTACCAGATCTATGCTAGGCACACGAGCCTTTATGAGCAAACAGTAGCTAGCAAACGTTTGGCACTAATTGGCACACCAAGAGGCACTAAGAGAATTAGCACTAAGAAGCCGCTGCTACTGACTGAGCGATCCGAGGATCTTTTTCCAGGTCAAACAGGAAGCCATGAATGTAGTCTTCTGTCCATTCGGAACCGTAGAACCGGGTGAGCATTCCTCTAGCCGGGTCTTTTTCGGCGCGGTAGCGAGCGTAGCTCAGGTGAGACTGGCGGATAGCGGCAAGCTGATGAGCATCCGTCACTGGCTGAGCCTGCTGCACAAAGCTAATGTAAGCCTTCAAATAGTCCTGAAAAGCTGAAAATACGTGGGTTTTAACGTCAGCGGTGTCGCCGGGGCGCGTCCATAAAAAGGCGGGTGAGAAAAAGGCTTGCGCTTCTTCTGGAAAGTCGCCGCCCCAGGGCAAATCTGCCTGATAGCGCCGGAACATCTCCAAGATCGGTTGGCTGTATTTGTCTTGGTAGGACTGCGTTTGAAACAGCGGCTGCATGTCTATAGCAATCAGGTGTCCGCCCGGTAAGGTGACTAAATCAGCGCCAAAAAATGGCAGGTCATAGTCTAGCTCTGGAAAAATCACAAAGTTTAAGACCTGTAGCGCTTCGCCGCCCTGCACATGGGCGGCGCGAATTTGCCTGAGCTTGGGTGCTTTGGCTCCGTAGCTAGTGGTGGTGACGGTGGCCTCTCGTTTTCCTTTGCCCGTGACGGCGCTCTTGCACTCAAAGCCTGCCGGAATGGGATAGGCACTGAGGTCTAGGCTTTCTTGCAAAAGGGCTTGAGCCTGCGCTAAAAACGGCTCATAGATCGTAGGGGATGGCACCATAGAGCCTTGATCTGTCGCCTGATCCGTCGCTTGATTCATCACTTGATCCATCACTTGATCCATCATGACTTCCGGGCGCTCACCGCCAAAGGCACCGCGTCTTCAAACAAAAACTCAAACAGGAAGCGCTCAGACCACTCATGGCCAAAGTAGCTGCCAAATAGCCCCGAAGCCGGGTCGCGCTCAGCGCTGTACTGATCATAGTCATGCTGGGCTTTAGCGACGCGATCTAGGCTAGTTTGGCGATTATCTGGCGTGGCGGCATCGAGCATTTGCCAGTAGAGCTGAAGATAGTCTTTAAAGGCGTCTAATACCCTTGTCTTCACGGTGTCAGGGTCAGTTTTAGCAAACAACAGATACTGAGAGAAATACTGATTGGCATCGTAGAACTTCATCTCCAAATTCTGCGCCAAGTCAGGGTATTTGTCGTGCAGCGCTTTGAGCGGCGTAATGTATTTTTCTTTGTACGCCTGATCTTGAAAGAGCGGCTGAAAATCCATCACAATTAGATTTTTAACGGCCCCAAAAGACAAAAAATCAATCCCTAATAGCGGCAATTCGTACTGATAGTTAGGGTAAATCACACTATTGAAAATTTGAGCGCTGGTACCGGCATCAATGTAGGTGTAGCGGGCCTTGCGCAGTTCGCTGCATTCGTAGCACCAGCTTTGAATGGTGGCCGGGTGACGGCCCCGTTCGCTGATGTTGCACTCCAAGCCTTGAGGAATGGGGCGCTTTGTGAGCGCAAACCTTTGGGCCAAAGAAGTCTCTAAATGCTTTAAAAATGGGCGGTACATTATCTGGCCGTTGATTAAATGTGGGTTTATTTCAGGGCGAACTGTAGCTTCCAACCTACTAATTTCCACAATACGAGATGACCCAGACCATCTACCTAATTGTGAGAAACAAAGATACATTCCTTAACAAGGGACGAGGCTTTGTTAATTTGAATGAGCGTAGAAAAACTGTAGGAAGACTGTGGAAAGACTGTGGAAAGACTGTAGAAGAACCGTAGAAAGACTATGGAGTTGCGTGTTGAGCAGCGATTTTGGCAACGTCTTCTGGGGTAATAAAGCGCTTTTCAGAGCAGTAAGTCATGAGGTTGACACCGTTCATCATGCGGGCGGTGCTGACTCTAACGCGAAAGTCATCAGTGAGAAACCAGCAGCGCTCTTGGCCTTGATTGGTTTCATAGTCAGTGTCGATGGTGAGTACGCCGTCTTGGCCGAACCAGTAGCGGCTGACTACCGGGATGGTTTCTACGTAGCCGCGATCGCGCACCAACTTGCCCGAAAGCCCGCTCTCATCATCCGGCACATCTACCAGCACCGCCGCCGAAGAGCTAGGCGCACTATCCGAAAGATTTGCCTGCCAAGCAAAAGAGGCTCCCCCCGTAGCTAAGGCTGAATCAATACCTTGCGACTTGCAGATCTCAATTACGCGCTGATCGCTAGCGGCCACTAGCCCCACAATCAAATTTGACTCTCCCGACTCATCTGCCACCACATCAAAATGATGCACCGTCCGCTGCGTAAACCAAGTCCCTTCGCTCTTGCGAAAAAACGCCATCATCGACATCGGAGGAGTTAGTAACATTTCAGTAGTATTAATAAATTAGAAGTTGTGCTGAGTGAGACAAGGCTGTAATTCTATATAAAGAGTATTTTTTATTTTATCTGTAAGAATGACAGCTTCCAAACTATTAGATACCGCAATCTTTGCCCCTCACGCGCAGCTTGCCAAGGCGGATTTGGCAGGTGCTGATCTGACTGGCAAGGATCTCTATCGGGCAAATCTAGCTGAAGCTAACTTGGCCGGGGCAAATTTTCAGGATGCAGGGCTTTTAGGCGCTAATCTTGCCGGGGCGAATTTGGTAGGGGCAAATTTGCAAAAGGCGGATCTGAGAGGCGCAGATCTGGCCGGGGCGGATCTAACTGAAGCTGATCTGACTGGCGCTTATCTTTTTCGCAGCGATTTACAAGGTACCAATTTGACTGGGGCAACGCTGAGTGACGCAGCGGTAAAGCTGGCCCTATACGATGGTGCAACTCAGTGGCCAGAAGGCTTTCGATATAAAAGCAGTGGCGCAGTTGGGCCCGAAGCATCGCTCAATGGAGCGTACCTGAGTACGGCAAATCTGAAGAATGCCGATCTGAGGGGGGCGATGATGTTTGGCACCTATCTCAGCGGCGCGAATTTGCAAGGGGCAAATCTGGCAGGAGCAGCGCTCAGCGGGGCGAATTTGCAGAAGGCTTGCTTGGTGGGCGCAAATTTGCAGGGCGCAAATCTGGCCGGGGCGGAATTGCAGCGGGCCGATTTGCGGGCAACGAATTTAACCGATGTAGATTTTTCGGCGG
>QBMP01000122.1:11306-11699 GCA_003242115.1 Phormidesmis priestleyi | reverse complement strand
GAGCTAGATAGCCAGTGGGCACGCTATGGCAAATCGAATCGCTATTTGCATGAGTTGCACGGGGTGGATTTGGCTTGGCCGCTGCCCGTTGCTGATCGCAATCGCAGTTTGCTGAGGTGGCTCCTTAAAGAACTGCCCGCAGCAGCGGTGAAATTTGTGCTTGGCCGTGGGCCCGCGATTGATATGGTGGTGACGCCTTTGGACATTTACTGCGCAAGGTCGCGCGATCGCGGCCAAAAAGAAGCTAGCCTTCCCCCGCAAGCCAAAGACAAAGACAACTTGCCGATCCCAACCGATGATAGTCCATAGATTCTGCTAACTTGGAGCGCTCTTTTATCTTGAAAACGCTGACTTTATGAAGATTTTGATGCTCTCAGCGACGTTTCCCTACCC
>QBMP01000122.1:8381-11296 GCA_003242115.1 Phormidesmis priestleyi | reverse complement strand
GAACGTTCAACTTACTGAAGTATCTTAAGCAGCATCAGCATCGGGTGTCGCTCGCGACCTTGCGCGCTAGCGATGTCACAGATGCAGAAATAGCGGCATTGGCTGCTTGGGTAGATGATTTGGCGGTGTTTCCTCGGCCTTCAGGTCGCAATCAGGCAGCGGGCATCGTTGGGAAGGTGCAGCGATGGGCGGAGTTTATCATCAGCGGTATACCGCCGAGTGTGGCCAGTAGCTATTCGGCGGAAATGCAGGCGTGGGTCAATCAGCAGATTGCTAGCAATCAGTTCGATGCCATTACCTGTGAGCACAGCATCAATGAGGTGTATGTGCCGGTTGAGATTGGGCGCTATATTCCAAAGTCGATTGTGAATATCCACAGCTCTGTGTACGGCACTTGTGCCCATCAGCTAGCGGGCGAGATGGCGGAATTTCCTGGGCGCGATCGCCTCAGCCTGCCTTTGCTCAAGCGCTACGAGCAGCGCTACTGCCAAAAGTTTTCTCACTTGGTCGTCACCACGGCTGAAGACCAAAGACAAATGGCTGAGCTGAGCGGGAAGCAGGCCGTTGTGGTGTCTAACGGTGTGGATTTAGCCCTGTTTCCGCTTCGCGAGAAAGATCCCGGTGGCCACAGCTTAGTTTTTATCGGCGCGATGGATAACTTACCGAATATTGATGCGGTGACGTTCTTAGCTGAAGAAATTTTTCCGTTAGTGTGTCAAGCCTACCCCCAGGCGACGCTGACTTTGGTGGGCGCAAGGCCAACTGAGACAGTCAAGGCGCTGGCTGAATTGCCGAATGTGACGGTCACTGGCAAAGTGCCAGAGATGACGCCTTATCTACACGCGGCTACGGTATGCGTAGTGCCGATGCGCACCGGCTACGGCATTAAAAACAAAACGCTAGAGGCAATGGCGGCAGGCGTGCCGGTCGTGGCCAGTGATCGCGGCTTAGAAGGCTTAGAAATAGACGGCTTAGAGATAGACGGCAAAAATTTACCGTTACGAGCGCTACGGGCAAATACAGCGGGTGAGTATGCAGCAGCCATTGGCCGATTGTTTGATTCGGCTGAGCTAAGGGAGCAGATTTCGCGCAATAGCAGGCGGTTTATTGAGGAGGGCTATACGTGGGCGATCGCCGGACACCAGTACGAGCAAGTCTTGCTGAGTTAGCCCTTGCTGAGTTGGCCATAGACATAAAAAAGCCCCTTACATAATGCAAGGGGCCTTCAAGGTATCGAGCAAGGGTTAGTAAGCGTCTTGCAGTTCGTAGAAGTCGGGAGAAATGTAGTCTTTCCGCAGGGGCCAGCCTTCCCAGTCTTCGGGCATGAGCAGGCGCTTGAGGTTTGGATGACCTTCGTAGATAATGCCAAACATGTCGTAGCACTCGCGCTCTTGCCAGTCCGCAGCTTTCCAAATCCAATAGACCGAAGGAATCGACGGATTTTCTCTGGGTAAAAAGCATTTAATCCGCACCTCAGCAGGCGCATCTGCGTCATCGCTGAGCTTAGTCAGGTCGTAAACGCTGACGAGCGCTTTGCCGGGGCCAGAATCGTATGCGCTTTGACAGCGCAAATAGTTAAAGCCATAGGCGTACAGCGCGGTTGCGAATGGCAGTAAAAACTCAGGATCTACCTTCAGAACCTCTACACCAGCGTGATCGCGCTCTATCAGTTCATGGGCAAATCCTTGTTCGCTAAGCCAAGTGGAAACTTCACCTGCTTCCACAATTGCTGAGTCTGCTGGCTCAGGTGAGTCAGCGCCTGTTGGCTTTTTGGTTTCTTCTGTATCAGCCATCTATCTTATGTTTTCTCCTTTTCCGCTTCGGCGATCGCAACCGGCATACCCATCGCTTCCATCAGTTCCTTAGGCGGCGTGTCACGAGTTTCAGAAGCCAAGTATTTGCCCGTCAAAATCGGAGCGACTGTCTTCAGGCTGTGGCTGCGAGTGTAAAAGCGGTGAGTGCTTTGAAACTGCGATCGCTCCCGCATCGACTCATTGGCAATTTTCTTGCGCAGCTTAATGACCGCATCAAAAATAGCCTCAGGCCGAGGCGGACAGCCCGGAATGTACACATCCACAGGAATAATTTTGTCCACGCCACGCAAAGCCGTTGGAGAATCTGCGCTGAACATGCCGCCGGTAATCGTACAAGCGCCCATTGCCATCACATAGGCAGGCTTGGGCATTTGCTCATATAGCCGCACCAGGGCCGGGGCCATTTTCATGGTGACCGTACCCGCAACGATAATTAAATCGGCTTGGCGGGGGCTAGCTCTAGGCGCTAGACCGAAGCGGTCAAAGTCGAAGCGAGAACCTAGCAGGGCCGCAAACTCAATGAAGCAGCAAGCGGTTCCATACAACAATGGAAACAGGCTCGAAAGCCTCGTCCAGTTATAGAGATCATCGACTGTTGTCAAGATCACATTTTCTGACAGATCTTGCGTGACACCCGCATTGCTAGCGGGATTCATTAACCGCTCACCAGGGTCAATAAAAGCGCCTTTTCCTTTGAGTGTGCCCGATTGGGGATCTGATGCTATGACCACTCTAAAGCTCCTTTACGCCAAGCGTAGACTAAACCAATAACCAAAATTGCTATAAAAACCAATGCTTCGACGAATGCTAAGACGCCCAAGGTATGAAAGGCAACTGCCCAGGGATACAAAAACACCGTCTCTACATCAAAGATAACGAAAACCAGCGCAAACATGTAATATCGAATGTTGAACTGAATCCAAGCGCCACCAATCGGCTCACAGCCTGATTCGTAGGTGGTGCGGCTAGCGGGGCCAGCACTGGCGGGCCGCAGGAGCTTAGAGGCGCTCAAAGCAATGACGGGCACTAGGCTACTAATGATTAAAAAGCCTAGAAAGTATTCGTATCCACTTAAAACAAACACAGCGATCGCCCCTATTG
>QBMP01000122.1:2193-8371 GCA_003242115.1 Phormidesmis priestleyi | reverse complement strand
GTTAATCTCCAAACATTGTAGCGGGCTAGATCCGCAAAAATGAGCAGAAGTGAGATCTTTCTATCTCTGTAGCTATCGCTATATCTAATGGCTACCAAAGAAAATCTGAATGCTTACCGCTAAAGGCACAGGCACACAGTATAAAACCCAGCGTATGCAATAATAGTTTACAGATATTTTCATATTTCTCCGGCTTCAGATGAGCTTCAGATAGTTCTGCTAAAACTTGTTAAAAGGCCAGAGCCTAAAACCAACAGCAGGTTTTAGGTCGCTTTTAGGCTTTACTTTTTCATTTTGATTTTGATGATATATAGATTTTAAATTAGCGTCATGAATACCGAGCCAGAAACTAATCTTGAACCGGAACAATCGCCGCCAGTGGAAGAAATGATTCCGCTAGTAAAGTCCGACAATGCGGCGGCAGACGAACTTTCGGCAACGTCGGCCACCGCTGAGTCCGTCACTGAGGAAGCTAAGCCACTGACGCCCGCAGAAATGGATTGCTATGAGTGTCGCGCCTGTGGCTACACCTATGAGCCGACTAAAGGCGATGGTCGCACAAAAGTTCCTGCCGGTGTGGAGTTTAAGACCTTACCCAATACTTGGCGCTGTCCAGTTTGTGGCGCTAGTACGACACAGTTTAGCAATATAGGCCCAGTGGGAACAGCTTCTGGCTTTAAAACAAACTTGAACTATGGATTTGGTGTAAACAAGCTGACGCCGGGACAGAAAAACATCCTAATTTTTGGGGCGCTGGGCGTTGGCGTTTTGTTTTTCTTAAGCCTGTATGGATTGCAGTAGCAGTCAGGCAGTAGACGCAGCTTACCAACCAAGCTGTCAGGACTAGCTGCTAAGACAGGATTTTGATCGGTAGCTTCATCATCGTTCGTTAAATTTTAGCCCCTGTCGATTTTTATTAGAGTTAGGTTTTTGCTGGAGTGGTCATGCAGACGGTTTTAGGATTTTTGGTTAGTGTTTGGAACAAAGCTAGTAGTGGGCTGCGCGCGCTTAGCTGGCTCAAGCAAGGAATTGTGCTGCTGCTGATTGCGGCGTTGAGTACAGGCTGCGGCAAGATCTTTCTGGCAGAAACAGAAACTAACCCTTGGGAAGTGATTGCTTTACCGACTGAGGCCAGCATTTCTGATGTGGCCTTTGTCGAAGATGGTGAGCATGGCTGGCTGGTCGGCAGTCGCACGACGCTGTTGGAGTCTACCGATGCGGGTAAAACGTGGGAGCCTCGAATTTTAGAGCTAGGCGAGCAGAAATATACCTTCACCTCAATTGATTTCAACGGTGAAGAAGGTTGGCTAGTAGGACAGCCCAACATTATGCTCCATACCACCGATGGCGGCAGTTCTTGGTCAAATATTCCCTTAGACCCACAGTTGCCCGGTCGGCCTTTGCTAGTTACCGCTACTGGCAAGCAATCGGCTGAGCTAGCCACCGATATTGGCGCTATCTATCAGACGACTGACGGCGGGCAGCAGTGGAAGGGCTTAGTTCAGTCAGCGGTGGGCGTGGTCAGAAATATGACCCGTAATGACGATGGCAAATACGTAGCGGTGTCGTCTCGGGGTAACTTTTATTCCACCTGGCTACCGGGCCAAGAAGCTTGGCAATCGCATAACCGAGAGAACTCGAAGCGCTTGCAAAATATGGGCTTTACTAAAGATGGCTTGCTGTGGCTAATAGCGCGGGGAGGACAAATGCAGTTTGGGACTGAGCAGGTCAACTATGAGGACTGGACTGAGCCAGTGAATCCGGAGTTTGCCTCTAGCTGGGGTTTGTTAGATATGGCTTACCGGACGCCTCAAGAGCTGTGGGTGACGGGTGGCAGTGGCAACCTCTTGATGAGTGATGACGGCGGGCAAACCTGGAAAAAGGATAAGGCAGTCGAAAATGTGCCGACTAACTTTTACCGCGTTAAGTTCTTGGCGGGCGATCGCGGCTATGTATTAGGGCAGCGAGGCTACTTGCTGCGCTACGCAGAAGAGCCGACTCAATCTGCCTAAAAGGCTGATTTGCGTGGCTAACAGAGTGTGACTGACTTAATTTGCTCAGTTGCTTGTGAGGAGAGCTAAGAGTTTCGTATGATAAGTAACAATTGCTGATGTGTTTTAGTTAGGAGATTTGAGATTATGGCTGGCGATACTGGTGAAAGACCATTTGGCGATATTGTAACGAGCGTTCGCTACTGGATTATCCATAGCATCACGATTCCGGCTTTGTTTATTGCGGGTTGGCTGTTTGTCTCGACGGGCTTGGCGTATGACGCCTTTGGCACCCCTCGCCCGAATGAGTACTACCCCAGCAATCAGATGGAAATTCCCATCATTGACAACCGCTATAACCCGGATACGGTACTGCCTAAATAGCGGCTATCAGCATCTCTGCTAAAAGAGGGTGCAAGGGATGCTTTAGGTCTAATTTTTTGAAGCCTTTTTAGAGGCGATCGCAAGACGATATTTTTGGAGATTTAACATGACCAGCGGAAACCCCAACGAACCGATTACATATCCGATTTTTACCGTGCGCTGGCTGTCAGTTCACGCTTTAGCAGTGCCTTCTGTTTTCTTTTTAGGCGCGATCGCTGCAATGCAGTTCATTCAACGATAGGAGATCTTCATGGCTGATAGACCCCGTAACCCAAACCAGCAACCAGTCGAGCTAAACCGAACCTCTTTGTTTTTAGGTTTGCTCGTCGTCTTTGTGACCGGCTTGCTATTTTCCAGCTATTTCTTTAACTAGCGCTTACTCCGAGTTCGGCGCTCATTGATTGATTTGGCCTAATAGCTTTAATCACTCAAATCAACTGAGTTCTGAACCCAACAGCGCACCGATAATAGACTTGAATTGTTCATGTTGTGAGTAGGAAGAGCGTGTAATGTTTCAAAATGGTAAAATTCCCTTGTGGATTGTGGCAACAGTCGCAGGCACTGGCGTATTGGTTGTGGTTGGAATCTTCTTCTACGGTTCTTACGTAGGAACAGGTTCGGCGATTTAAGGCGATTTAAATCGCTCATTTTCGAGCCAACTAATCGCTAATTTTGTTTTGACAGCGAACTGAGAAAAATCAAACTGAAAAAGCGGCTCCTCTATTAAGTAGAGGAGCCGCTTTTTAGTGAAAAGATTCGGGGGTTATGCCGCCTGATCGCGCTCAATATAGAGAAAAAGAGCAGCCATCGTGACTGCCGGGAAGATCAGACCAACAAAGGGAACGAGAAGCGTGGGTAGGAAAGAAGCTGCCATGAGAATTGTCCTCTTTTGATACTAAACGTTAAAAAGCGTGGGCCGAAAGTGATTGGCCAGCCTCATAACACTACTTTGAATCGAGCCAATTGCTGCCTTTCTGGTACATAAAGTAAAGAAATAAGCATCAATTAGTAAAGAAGTAAAAAGGAAAGAAAAATCCATACTTTTCTTAACCTAAGCCTCAAAACAACTAAAATTGCTCAATTCTGCTTATATGGGCGGTTCATTCCGAGGGTATAGGCTGCTTTATGTCTGGAGAATGACAGGGAAATGAGTCCTATGCAGCTACAGTATTAGCACTTAGACATTTAGGTCTCAAAAGAGAAGTCCTGCTTCTCTATGGTCAAAATCACTTCACTGGAGAATTATTAAAATGGGCATTCTTGCTTGGGTTGTATTAGGTTTGTTAGCTGGAGCTATTGCTCGGGCCATCTACCCTGGAAGTCAGGGTTTAGGCATCCTGGGCACGATGGTGCTAGGCATCATTGGCGCAGTGGTAGGCGGCTTTTTGTACTCGCTCATCGGTGGCGGTGGCGGGGTCGCGCTCAGTGTAGGCGGCGTAATTGTAGCGGTTTTGGGCGCTATCGTGACGCTCTTTATTTACTACGCAGTTACCAAGCGCACTGCGTAAACCTATCTGTAACACTTTGGCCATAACATTTTGGTCGTAATACATCAGGGTTAGCTAGGTTCTTGCTTAGCTGACCCTTTGTTTTATGATGAGTAGCACTTGCAAAACAGGCCAATTAAACTCTGATGGCAAAAAAACAGGTTAAAACACAAGATAGCAAAGCGGTTGAGGATGTGAATGCCGCTTTAGCGAAAGGAGCAAGCAGGTCTGAGAAGGGCTCAGCACCAGATGACTTAGATCAGCGCATTCAGCGATATTTGGCCGCAAAGCAAGCATTCAGCGATTTTGTATTTGAGGCTGAAGGCGAGGTCGCAACGGCCTTGGAAGCTTTTACGGCTGAGCATCTCAAGCGCTGGGCTAAGCCCATACTGTCGGGGCTCAATCGTACGGATTTAGCCGTTGATATGTTTTTGAGCGAAGGCAAAGTTACCGATCAGCGAGTAATGGATCGGTTTCTTCAGCTCAACCCAACTTTTTTGGCTGACCTTAGTGAGGGCATACGCAGCTTTAATGGGCTGTTTGTGGTGCGCAGCTTGACGGATGGCGGCTATGAGATGATGAATTGGCTGACAGAAAAGGACTATTGCGTTTGGGCTGATTCGTCGCAGCCGTCTGAAGTCACGGATCGGCTGAGTCCGGGTGAGATTGTGCTGGCTAGACTATGGCCAGTAAGCGAGTCAGATTGGGTTTTTTCGGGGCCTTTGACGCTATTAGGGAAGTTGGGTAAGCCTAAGCTGGCGGTGGCAATTGGTAATTTTAAGCAGTGGTTTCCGCAGCAGCTATACGGCGATGCGCCTGAGCTGAAGGAAGCGGCTTGGGATTCGGTGAAGCAGCAGTATGACGACTTTTTGACATTCTTCGGTTCGCCGCCAATCACGCTGTCGGGCTATGAATTGAACAAAAAGCTGAAGGTCTATCAGGCGCAGACCACTGAAAAGCGGCTAGCTGACGCAGGTTTGGATAGTAATCAGTCGCTGCGGGAAATGGCTGAAAATGCGGGGCTATCAGATCAAGAGGTGACGGAGGCGATCGCAACCATCGGCGAAGAAAGTTCAGTCGCACAAAAAGTCCTTCAGAGCAATCAGTCGCTCAAAATGGTGATGCCTGAAGTTTCGCTGCCTGACGAGTTGCGCAAAGCTGAGGCGGTCACCGTATTTTCTCATCCGCGCTGGGGACAAAGCTTTTTGAAAGATTACAGCCGTTTGATTGAGAAATTAGGGCAAGCTGATCAAGCGGGTGAGCCTGTTGACGCACCTGACGCGCCATCTAACGCCGGTTTTGAGCTGCTAGATCGCTGGGTCCTGAAGCATTTGGAAGATGCGCAGGTGAATGCTTATGTATGGGAGCAGTTGGCTGAGGGGTATGGGAGCGGTTTGGAGCGATCGCTGCGCCGCATTCTAAGCCAACCAGCCTTCAACCTTGAGCAAGATTTGCCCAAGGTGTTAGCTCAATACGGCAAGCCGCTAACGCCTGAACTACCCGAAAGCGCCAGCGTCCCGATTCATTTGCACAACCTTTTTCAAGAAGCGATGGTGTCGGTGAGTAAGAGCGCCAGTCAAAAAGGGGCCGGTCAAATGGGGGCTGGACAGAAACAGCCTAAAAAGAAAAAGTCAGGGTTTGGCCGGTAAGTTTAGCCCTTAAGTTTATCTAGTAAGTTTAGCCAATGGCTCTTAGCCGCTCTTTTGAGCCTTATATCGCGCTTTGAACTCAGCCTGCTGCTCTTTGTGATTGACGATAGGGCTAGGGTAGCCCGTGCCTTCTAGTGCCTGTGAAGGGATATCGCCGGTTACTAAAGCGCTTGTGTTGATATGGCGAATTTCAGGAATCCATTCGCGGATGTACTCGGCGTCGGGGTCGTATTTTTTGGCCTGACTGGCAGGGTTAAAAATGCGCAGCGGTTTGGGGTCCATCCCGCTAGAAGCGCTCCACTGCCAGCCACCGTTATTGGCGGAAAGGTCGCCATCATAGAGGTGTTGCATAAAATATTTTTCGCCCCAGCGCCAGTCGATAATCAGATCTTTAGTTAAAAAGCTAGCGACGATCATCCGACAGCGGTTGTGCATCCAGCCTAAGGTATTGAGTTGACGCATGGCCGCATCAACAATCGGGTAGCCGGTTTTACCGTCGCACCAAGCCTGAAAATGTTCCTTGTTGTTATCCCAAGGAAAATCTTTAAAGGCCTCGCGGTAAGGGCCTTCAGCTAGCGCCGGGAAAAAGTACATGACGCCCTGATAGAATTCGCGCCATGCGAGTTCTTGTTGCCAAGTGCGAATATTGATGCGGGTTTCATCGCTG
>QBMP01000122.1:0-2183 GCA_003242115.1 Phormidesmis priestleyi | reverse complement strand
ATCGCTGCGGGCGCGGCTGTAAGCTTCATCGGCAGCTTGCCAAACGGTGCGAATGCCGATAGTGCCAAACTTCAGGGCAGCGCTGAGCGTAGAGGTGCCAGGAATAGCCGGAAAATCGCGCTGCTCGTCGTATTCGGTAATAGATCGCTGACCCTCGCAAAATTCTTCTAGCTGCGCTAGAGCCCGCGCTTCTCCCGGCTCCAGCAAAAGCTGGTTTTCCCACTCATAGCCCAAGTCTTTTGCTGTGGGTAATTCGATATTGCCTGCCTTATCTGCGACTGACTTTTCATGAGGGGTCAGCCCGATAGCGTTCGTTAAAGCAGGCACCGGATCGACCTTATTTTTGCTAATCCAGTTGCGCCAAAAAGGGCCATATACCTTGTAAGGATAACCGTTGCCGGTTTTTATCGTGTCTGGGTCATGTAAAAGCTGATCCCAAAACTTAGTCTGTATCTCAATGCCCTTTTCTTTGAGCGCTTTAGCAACTTCGGTATCGCGCTGACGTGAGTAGGGTTCTACATCTCGATTCCAGTACACAGCGGCTGCATTCAGGGCACTGGCCAGCTTGGGAATAGCGGTTGCGGGATTGCCTTGCAGGATCAACAGCTCACTGCCCGCTGAGCAGTAGCTATCTTGTAAGGCGCTAAGCGATCCGATCAGATAGGTGACGCGGGCAGGGGCGATGTCGTCACCTTCTAAAATGCCGGGATCGAGACAGAAGATGCCAACGACATTGGAAGAGCATGAGCGCGCTGCGGCTAGCCCTAAATTGTCTCGAATTCGCAAATCCCGACGGTGCCAAAACAGCACCAAATCGTCAGCCATTGTTTTTTGTGAGTGTTTTTTGTGAGTGAGTCGTCGGAGTTAGTATAGCGAGTTTCGTCGCGGCTCACTCCCCAAGTAGATAGAGATAAAGCCTGCTACAGATAGGCTTTGGCCATGTAGAAAGCGGCGATAGATTTAGCATCAATGGGCGTGCCAGTGAGGATCGCTTTTTCTAGCTCATCGGCGCTCATGTGAATGACTTCAATGTCTTCGTCTTCATCTAGGGCGAGGGCTTCGGGCAGCTTTTCTAAGTCAGTCGCGAGGTAAGCGTAAATAATTTCGTCAGAGTAGCCGGGGGCATTGGGAAAATTGCCGAGGGTTTTCCAAGTATTGGCCTTGTATCCCGTTTCTTCTTGAATTTCACGCTGAATGGTTTCTAGCGGCGTTTCTCCTTTTTCCACGGTGCCTGCTGGAAATTCGAGCAAGCGGCCCTGCATTGCGAAGCGGTATTGACGCACGAGCACAAACTGACCATCGGCAGTTACGGGGACGGCCATAGAGCCGCCGGGATGACGGATGCATTCGTAGTCGCCAATTGATTTGTTCGGCAGTTTGAACCGGGAAACCTCATAGCTAAACTTGCGGCCCTGGTAAAACATGAGGCTTTTGAGAAGCTGAGGAGGCTCTTGACCTAGTGGCATGGCAGATTAAAGAGAAAGATTCGGAGTAGACAGGTTATTGGATGGGTTAATCGAGCCGTTCGACACCTGTAATTGGCGTAGTCATTGATAGCTGATCTACAAGCTGAGCGATCGTTTTACCGAAAATGGGGTGAGGCCACTGGGGGGCGATATTCATCAGCGGAATCAGGACAAAGGGACGCTCGTGTAGTCGGGAATGAGGCACGGTGAGCCCCGGCAAATCGACAATCTGGTCGCTAAAGAGTAGCAGGTCTAGATCGAGCGATCGCGCTCCCCACCGTTCTTGACGCACCCGGCCAAACTGATTTTCGATTGTCAGTAGCTGCTGCAACAGGGCTCTAGGCGTCAAGCTGGTTTCGACCAAAATGCAGGCATTGAGGTAGTCAGGCTGGGGCGGGCCGACGGGGGCGGTTTTGTAGAGAGGCGATCGCGCGATCACCTGAATCCCACGCGCTTGATCAATAGCGGTCATGGCGCTGAGCAAAATGCGATGGGAGTCGCCTAAGTTTCCACCGAGTGCGATCGCTGCCGTCACCCAATCAAGCTTTCCTGACGCTGAATGTTCTGTCATAGCGTTAGGGCATCACCTCCACCTCCCATCTATGCCTGTTCGCCTAGCACCCCGCGCACTCGGCCCATGAGCTGATCAGCCGTCAGCACCCCTTCAATGCGATCCACCGGCTGACCCTGATTAAACAAAATCAGCGTCGGCAGCGC
>QBMP01000121.1:1189-11904 GCA_003242115.1 Phormidesmis priestleyi | reverse complement strand
ATACTTTGGGCTCTGACTTGGGTTTTCCCTCTTGCCTAACCTTTTCGGCAAGCGCAAATAGTAGCGCAGCCGTTTCTTTGTTGTCCAGATGGCTCATTAGCTCTGCTAGCGCAACGGAGTCTTGTGGTATCTGCATGGCGTTGACGACATGCGTTAGCAAGTATCTGAGCGGTTCTGCTTCCAAGACCGCCATCAGCTTTTCTAAACTTTCAGTATTGATGGCCTTACCGCTTCTAAAGCGCGAAACCATACTCGCGGATACGTCTGCCGCTGCTGCGATCGCGCTGCCCTTCAACCCGTATTTTTTGATGGTTTCGTTGAACGCTAGTCCAAAGTTCATGACGTTTCAGTGCTCGACAGACGACGCAGTTTAGCCGCAGCCTACTATCTGAGATACACAAGCGCAGAAGTGGCTACGTATTTTTTCTGTGATGAGTCGATGAAGGCTTGTTTTTACACTGCTAGACTAGCATTGCTTCCCAACTCAACCAAGACACCAAAGTGGTCAGAGAGGTTTTTTTGCGGCCTGTTAGACATCGGCCAGCTCACGGTAGAGCGCACAAGGGTAAGCCCTTGGCTGATACAGATATGGTCTATGGAGGCATGGCTCGGGGCGTGTTTCGGCACCGGATCAAGCTCGGCGGCAGTGAGGCACTGAAGATTGGCTGTTAGCAGTGCGCTTTGGAGCGCAATCCGATTCTTTTTAGAACCATAGTAGTGAGACGAGCTTAGATCCTGATTCAGGTCACCCGCCAGGATGAAATCACAGTCCGGATTGTCCTGCTGAAGCGATCGCCAGTCAGCGAGCTGCGCCGTCAGTGCGGCTGAGAAGGCAGCGCCGCCCGCCGCCGGAATCCCTTGCCAGGTGCTGCCCAGCCACGGCAGCACCGTGCCATAGACAATGAGGGCTTTAGCGCCGGGTAGCGTGATCCGCACGGCGATCGCACGGCATGAATCTGAGGTGTGATCAACCGGCTGCATTGGAAAGCGAGACCAGATAGTGACCCAGGTTTCACCGGGTTCGCAGGGACGGTCTGTGCCCTGAGAGGTGACCGCAGTAAATCCTGAGCCAGGGGAGAGAGCGGTATGGGTTTCTGTGAGTACCCAGATGTCAGCCTGCATCGTTTGCATGGCTTCGAGCAGTCGGGCGCGGCGAGTCGCTTCCGACAGTTTGGGACGCTCCACATTCCAGGTGGCGATGCGTAGCATAAGATGGCCTCTGAGCGCCTAGCTATCAAACAACAGTATCTATTTTTATCAATGCTACCCTGCGCTATGACTGGACTCACCAGCTATCACTTCAAGCTTATTGCAGCGCTCACTATGGTGGTGGATCATATCGGCGTGCTGTTCTACCCCGACCTTGATTGGCTGCGGGTGATTGGGCGCGTCAGCTTTCCACTATTTATATGGCTGCTAATACAGGGGGAAGCGCACACCAAAGATATCTGGCGCTACGGACTACGGCTAGGGCTGCTAGGACTGATCTCTCAGCCGATCTATCAGATCACATTTGGCACGCAGCAGCTGAATATTCTGTTTCAGTTGCTCTTAGGGTTGGTGTGTTTGAGAGTGGCGCGGCAGCGCCCAGCGTTGATGCTGCCAGTGTGGATATCAGCAGCGCTCATCACTGAAGCGTTGAACATCAGCTACGGTAGCTACGGTATCATTCTGATACTGCTGATCCGCTATTTTCGCCCTCATCTCATATGGTGGTTGGTCTGGGTTGGGTTTCATCTGATTTGGGCAGGGTATGCTGGAACGTTTCAGCTTCCAACTACCGTTGTGCCGCTGTTGTTTATTGCGTTCAAGGGGCAGCGTGGCCCCAAAGCTCGCTGGTTTTACGGCTTCTACCCAGTTCATCTAGCGCTGCTGGCACTGCTCTGAGGTCATTCGCTGGGGTGCGATGACAAAAACGTAGGCAGGGAGTGAATTTGGTAGGCAGTGCCTGCCAGTGACCGAATGAGTTTTTGATCCGCTGTTACCAAAGGCAGACATAATTGCTCCGATAGCTCGACCTAGCAGGCATCATAGGCTGAGACAGATTGAGCAATCGCAATGTCTGGTACCAAGCGGCGCAGCTGCCTGGAAGAAAATGCGGCGGCAGTGGAGATTACGCTGTCTCAGGCTGAGTTAGACCGGATTGATGCCGTTGCGCCGCAGGGCGTTGCCGTAGGCGATCGCTATGCCAACATGAGTACGGTGAATCGATGATGTTGGTCAGGTAGACGTTTCGCCTGTGCAACTCAACGTTCACAATGGTATGGAGATCGTACTTGCTTCAGTCTATTCGGTGCCCCCATTGACCCGTTCTAAAGAGAGCATGAGAAAGATTATCCATGTAGACATGGATGCCTTTTATGCATCGGTGGAGCAAAGAGACGATCCATCGCTGCGCGGTCAGCCGGTGGCCGTAGGCGGGCCTCCCGAGCAGCGCGGAGTGGTGATGACCGCTAGCTACGAGGCCAGACAATTTGGCATTCATTCGGCTATGCCCTCTCGCAGCGCCCTGATGCGCTGCCCGCAGCTCGTGTTCGTGCCGCCTCGCTTTGATGCCTATAAAGCAGCGTCGGCTGAGATTAGAAAGATATTTTTTGACTACACAGACCTAGTGGAGCCGCTCTCTCTCGATGAGGCTTATCTAGATGTGACGGTCGATAAGCTAGGCATCGGGTCAGCGATGGCGATCGCACAGCAAATCAAACACCGCATCCAAGCAAATTTGCACCTGACGGCCTCTGCGGGCGTCTCTATCAATAAGTTTCTGGCCAAAATTGCGTCCGATCTAGAGAAGCCAGACGGGCTTTCCTTGATAGCGCCAGCGCAGGCAGAAGCATTCTTAGAGCAGCTGCCGATCGCCGCGTTTCACGGCGTTGGCCCCGCGACAGCGGCAAAGATGAAGGCGCAAGGTATCGAAAATGGCGCAGACCTGAAGCAGTGGGACAGGGCGCGGCTGATAGCGACGTTTGGCAAAGCAGGAGACTATTACTACTGGGTCGTCAGAGCTGAGGATAACCGCCCGGTCAATCCCCATCGGCTTCGTAAGTCAATTGGCGCGGAGCGCAGCTTTTCAGAAGATTTGCGAGAGCCTGATGAGATGGCGGCGGCGCTAGTGAAGATTGCCCAAGAGGTGCATCAACGGCTAACTGAGAACAAACGCTACGGCTACACTCTGACGCTGAAGATAAAATACGGTAACTACGAGACGATTACGCGCAGTCGCACGCGAGACAGTTTGATCCGAGAGCCAGCGGAGATCTTGCAGCTATCTCGTGATTTACTGTCCGCACATCTAGATCTCAATCGATCAGTCAGGCTGCTAGGCATTACAATCTCAAACTTGGCTCATCCTCAGTCCTTTCAGCAGCTAGCGCTGGACTTGTCAGCAAGTGACCGTTGTGAACGTGAGTAATTAGATAGCACGGTCACAAGCTAAAGGCTGATGTCGATGCCAAGCGGTCAACCGGCAATCTCCAGCTTGAAATATCAAAGTGGTGCTGACAGCGGCTGATGGCTCGATTAGCTATTTCGTCAGGCCATTTTGGGTGGGAGAAAATAGCCCGAGGCAAACGCTTCCCTTAGCAGGCTTCGCTATCACCTGCTTACAGTGTCAGTTGTCACTTCTACTCGGTGCCGCTAATTTCCGGCTCGTATTGCTGGCGAGCAGCCGCGCGATTCCTCAACTTTAGCTACACCCCTGCCCTGGGTAAGCTATACAGAGTAGCGGTTGCTGTGTTCTAGGATTTAAGGCGAATTAGCTTATGGAATGGCAGCAGTGGCCGTCTGTGGCTTTTGGCGATCGCCAGCTTCTTCCCGCTTGTTCCGGCATATACGTGATTGCTGATGATCATCACTGCGTCTGGTATGTCGGACAAGCCGTTGACTTGCAAAGCCGATGGTTGGGCAAAGGTCATCATCGGTACCCGCAGCTTATTCGCACAAATCGTAAGCTCAAGCATCAGATCTATTGGCAGGCGTTTTCAGCTCACCAGCTAAACGAGCAAGAGCGGTTCTATATTGACCTACTCAAGCCTGATCTGAATGGGTGCAAGGTCAAAACTTATCTGCCCAAACAACCACAGGTCGAACGCGAGATCAAGCGCTTGTTCAAGGCGCTCAATCGCCCTACTATGCTGTTTCCAGTATTCGTTCGGCGATCGCTGGTGAGTATATTGATGACGATGGTACTCGCTGTGTTGTCGTCATCTCTAACGTCAATGACTTTCGTATCCTCGAAAAGTCATCGAGAAAACGATACTCATCTGAGGTCAAAAGGGCTTGGTTTAGTTTCGACTGCTTTTGCGGTAAGCCTGAAGATCACTATCACGCTCATTTTGTGAACGCCTACAGCTTTAATCAGCGGCGGTTTGAGTTTGTAGCGGGGGCAGACATTCTATGGCATTTAGGCAGAACACCTAGCGCCTACGAACGAGTGGTCGGTACGGCTGAGCTTTTCGGCGTGCAGGTGACTACTCCTCTGCTAGAGCATTCTCGATGAGCTGGCTCTAGCAGAGGAGTATGCCTTTGTCAGAGACGGCAAAAAGACACTCAATGATATCGCTTACCTCAACTACCGTAGACATCTGCTAACGCCTCTTCTTTGACCGTCAGCAGCCACTACTGAGTGAGAGTTCCCACCCATGCGCGTCGTTCCTCAATCGTTAGCTCTAAAATCAATGATTTTCCATAGCGCTCCTCTAACTGAAACCTAACTTCCCAAGGAGAGCAATTCAACGCGACTAAACATTCTGAGATCGCAGCCAAGTCATAGAGCAATGCTTGCTGCCGTTCATCTTCTTGAAATATAAGCTCATCTCGCACCCTTTGCGGCTGCTTTGCTAGCCACTGCCCCACCTCAATCAGCAATATCGGTTCGCCAGAGAGCAAAAAATCTCGCATTCGCTGCAAAGCACGTCTGTGAATCAGATTCGCGGCTTCATCGGGCAAGGCAATCGGGGTCTTTTGCGCCAGCGATCGCGCCTGCTGCTGGTCAGCTAGCTGCTTTTTAATGCGATCTCTTACCGCTTGGACAGGATCTGGAGAATTATTACCCTCTGGGCGGTCAATCGCATTGTCAGAATCGCCCAACCCCTTGTCAGTCGGTAAATTACCATCAGTTGGGGGTAATAAGCTTGTAGGATTTTTGAGGCCGTTTGCACCCTCAGTGCGGGCGTCCTCAAAGGCCGTCATTTGAAGTCCGGATTCCTCGCGATTGCTTTCTAGCTCAATCGGGTGCCACAGCTCGCGGTAGCGATATAGCGAAGCGCCGCCAATGTGGTACTTAAGCAGTGCCTTAAATCGCGAGGTCGCTGCTTCTGGCAGGGCATCTTTTGAGCGTAAGTCTTTGACTGCTGCGACAATTTTTGCCTGTGTCTCTTGAGCCTGCTGTTGATTGTAGTCCAGCTCATTGTCTACTTGATTGGTGCCGGTTAGCTCTCTGTACTTACCTTTCGCTGTCCCATAGGCAAAATAGTGACTATTCTCGATACATCTAGCCCACTCTGTCGCTCTCTCTTCAATCTCATGCTGATGACGGCACCAGTCTTTGTATCCAGGCAGGGCCTTGGCGACTGAGACAATTTTTTCGACAAGTGCTTTGCCCTCTAATGGTGCTGTGCCTTCGATGATGTGGTTGAAGATAAACGAGCGCATCGTAATGCGTCCCAACAGCCGATTGGTTTGACCATAGTCCGTCCAGCCTGCGTCTATTTCTGTATTGAGATCATTGAGAAACTTGCTCGCATTGTTTGATAGCTGATAGCTGATTTGCTTGGCTTTTTTCAGCAGTCGTTTGAGCTGCTGCTGATCGAGGTTGTTGCGCTGCTGGCACATTTTCCACACGCGCACGAAGTGAGTTTGTGAGCTGTTAATCGGCTGTAAGTCATCATCTAAGATATAAGAGCCCATCTGTAGCGGGATTCGATGAGCGTTGAAAAGGCTAGGCGTTTCGTCTGTGCTGTAGGCTTTGGGATTTGGAAACAGCTCTAGCTGACCCAGTTTTAGCTTAAAGCCTGCGTTTCCCAAGGCGATAGAAATGGCTTTAGAAAGCTTCCAGGAATTGAACGCTTTTGTGATGGGGAAATAAATATGGAGTCCTTGGCTGTCACTGGAGGTGCAGGTGATGTGGTCAGTGATGCCGAGCGGTTCTAATGCCTCGTACAGACGGTTCAGCACTAACGGTGCGTTTTGTGGATGATACGGGCTTGTACGATCTATATCGAGTAGAACGTACTGGGTTTCTTGTTCAAAGCGAACGCCGTAGAGATATTCGCCTGCCAGCAACTGACGATCTGATAGCGGGTAGCGGTTTTCAGATCGCCAGTCCGGCTTTTCTTTAGGATTGGGGTGAGGGGCGTAGATAAAGTCGTAGCGATGCGGAAATAGAGCAAGAAAATCCTCGCTTTTTTCCTGGACGTATTTAAACGTTTTACTTTCGACCGATATCACTTTTTTTGTACGTTGTTCCTGTAATGGCTGGACTCGTGAATCAGTAAACAATGCTTAATACTTATAGCAAAGCGGGTGATTACAAAGAGAACAAAATAGGATACATGTTCTACTCCGTTCTGTAATCGTTTTGCGATCTTTTAATCGCACGATGCCAGCGAACAGACTGATTTGGCGTATGAGACGTAATTTACTTGGGCCGAGGTTCTAGAAAAAATAGGGCCGAGGCTCTAGAAAAATTGGGTTGGAATACTAGAGTTTCTTGTAATCACTCGGTGTAAGATTGGGTAGAGGCTCTAGGATTACTGTGTAATCAGGGCTTTCAGCGGCTTGTTCTGTAATCAGTACGGGGTCAGGTTCTAGAAAAATGTGTAATCAAGGCTAGGTTCTAGAGTTTCTTGTAATCACTCGGTGCAAGATTGGTAGATGTCTCCACTACAGCTAGCGCACTTGGAGCGACTGTTAACACAAAGTAACTCTACTGATAGCGTATCCTTATTACTGGCTACACTTTATTAGTGCCTGCTTTTAGATACATTTGACAGTTCTGTTATGTAATCAACACGAATATCTGTGCGGTTTAAGATGTATTTTCTGCTTCTGGAGCAAATAGCGCTATAATCTCAGTCAAAACTTTGTCTTTGGTGTCGGAACTAAACGGGTATTAGGACTGATGGCCTTTAAATCTAATAAATCTAGTGCCAATAAACCACCCAATGCACAAGAAAATAAGGCTTATTTGAAGTCGGTAGCAGGCGATCGCCCCAAAACCAGCCCAGGCTTATTTGAGAAAAGCACCTTAACGAGGGTGACTTCTTCCTTGCCTATTTGGGAAGCAAGTAACATTCTGACTCAAAGTCAACACTTGCCTTGGACAACTGATCCTGATGGGAAGCTAATCTACAGCCGTGATGTCAACGATGGAAAAGGCGCTATTTGCTTCTGGGTCGCAGGTGATACTGAAGATGAGCATCCATCGACATTAGCGGGCGCGGCGGCTTTGGCTGTTATCGATACGTTTGATATGCGAGCGGCTTGCATGCATTTGATCTTTGCAGCCTATGCCTCTCAGATGGAGAAACCGTGGGAGCAAGAGTTAGTCATTGATGACAGACAGCTTGAGTCCTATTTAGGGTTGCAGCGGCGGACTGATAAAAATAGACAAGAGAAACTAGAGCTGATAGAAGAGATTGTTAAGCAACCTTGCAAGATCACAACGTTTATTTCTTGGCCTCGTCAAGGAAAGAGTAAAGGTTTCACGGTTGAGGAAGGTCGCTTATGGCATTTGTTGGGAACCCGCTATCACTACCAGCAAAATATATTTGGTGAGAAACAGCTATCGGGGATGTCTTTTGTGGTGAAAGCTGGCCTGTGGGCAAAGTATTTTCTAAACGAAGATGACGCCCATGAACAGAATTCTCCTTCTAGCAAAGGCGTATTGTCTAAGTCTCTTTTAGAGAACGTTATGAGCCTTTGGCAGCATAGAGCGGGTGCAGCGAGGTTGATGGTATGGCTGCTTTTTAAGTTTCAGCTTAATCGCCTCTACACTATTCCGGTGCGGGTATTGATGGAAGTGGCCTATGGGCCAGACAAGGTTCGCACGGCCAAGCAAGATAATCAGCTCAGAAAAAAGCTGAC
Source organism: Phormidesmis priestleyi (assembly GCA_003242115.1). GTDB lineage: Bacteria > Cyanobacteriota > Cyanobacteriia > Phormidesmidales > Phormidesmidaceae > Phormidesmis > Phormidesmis priestleyi_A. Next base: position 3,819 of record QBMP01000121.1, on the reverse strand, counting down.
TAATACTTGGGATGAAGATTTGTTAGCTTTGCATGATCGTGGGTGGCGAATACAGTTTGATGCTGAGTCCTATCCAAATGATATTCAACCTCCTGGCTTTGGCCGCGAAAACGTCCGTCGCCCGCGCGGCTTTTTTGACCAGTTGCTAGATGCCCAGCTTGAGATAATGCCGCCTGAGAGCTGGAATATAGATCACTTGGAGTCGGCTACGGAAGCGTCAGATGAGGTTGCTTTGGATCTAGCAGTCCCTACCTTAACTGGATCTGACGTAAAGTCGCAGCGGATTTCCAGGGGATGGAGCCAGCGGAAACTGGCAACTTTAACCGGAATTAGTCAAGGACTTATCTCGATGATAGAAAACGAGACACGCTCTATTACAGAAGCTAACGAATCTATTCTGAAGCAGACATTCGAGTACATGTAGGTCGTCTGTTTTCTATGAAATTAGGTGAGCCCTTAGAAATGGATGTTCAGTTCTTAGGTGCTCGAAAGCAACTGTGTGATGTAGAATCAGCTTGACATGCACGGAAATGGTGCCAATAGTCTTGGCACGACAGTTATGAAAGTGCGTCTGCGGGCGGTAGCGTTTGGCTCACTGATAATGACGAGGCTGGACGTATCCTATGTGGAGGTTCCTAGGCTAACATCCGAGGAATTGCTACTACGCTTTTTTGTCCGTCAACCGCCTCAACTACCTCGGTTTTCAAGTGAGTTGTGTAGCGCCCAGGGCTCTTGCGCTTGTGCCCTCTGCTAGCGATGTATCGTGTACATCAAGCAAAACGCAGATTGCCAATGTTTCTCAACGCCTTGCTCTTCCCGCGACAAATAAACCAGGAATACCCTTAGAGACGATATTACTTCAGTGCTTGAAACCGGACAGCTCATTCCAATAAACTTTAAAGGGCGCACGTTCAACGCCGTTGTTATTGACCCTGATGGGTTAGGTGAGGGGCGACCGACCATCGGCATCGGTTATCGAGGGATGTCTCGCCATACTGATGTCCCTGCTCAAACCTTTGTCGATAGGGTGTCCGAAATAGAGGGGATGAATGTCCTGAAACTCCCATCTGGAAAGACATTCAAGGTGTCCGAAATAGCCGCAAATGACGGCAACGTCTACCGGGTCATTGAAGCGAGCGACTGGGTAGATTTGGTTAGCGATTGGGCTAAAAATCCGGGTCGATTAGGCAAAAAAGCCAGAAATGGACTGATTGACTTTTTAACTTGGTACGCCGCAGAGGGTCTGTACGCTGCTGCTTATACCATTATCAAACGTACCTATACTTACGAAGACAGCCAAATTATTCAGCAATGGCTAGTCTCCCGCGAAGCTGGCAAACCCGCTCGCAAGGATTGGGCTTATGCGATTTCTGAGCAGGGTGGGAACAGTCCCTTTAAGTACGGGAAGTGGACTAACTACGTTTACAAAGGACTTTTTGGCATGGATGCTGCTGAAATGAAGCGGCTTTGGGAATCGCCTGTTTCTGGCTCAAAGCACATTGCCAGAAACTACATCCCCGAATCCGTTGGTGTTGATATGATCGCCTACTGCGAAAAGCTTATTTCTATCCTCGAATTTGACGACCTTGAACGTGCCCACGATGAAGCTATTCGGCTTACCCAAATGAAGTTTAGACAGCAGGTGGATACCGAAAAGCTAGGTGGCTAGCAGGCCATTCAGGGGGGTGTCAGAGTATTGGCGATAAAAAGCCTGAAACTATTTGATATAGAGGCTTTGAGGGTGTCAGAATAATGCCTAATCAGGAGATGTAGACAGGCACTTTCGTAAAGACTCAGCCTCTACATTTAACTTTCAATTTTGTTTGGATTATTGAGAATTCATGTCTTAATATAGTCTGAGTCGTTGTGGCCTAATTATGGTAGAAGGCTGTCTCTTCGTGCGTCAAAGCACTGAGCCTCTAAAGAAGAGAGCTTAAGCAGCATTCAACATCATCTCAGGCGATGGTTTTACTTCCGTTAGGCCAACCTCAGCAGGCGTCAAAGCAAACTGCTGCGCGATCACCAACGCTTGCTCCCGCTGTCCTTGCGTCACCTTAAACCGCGCCAGCCCCAGAGCCGAGGTTCTTCTCTCAGCGGGAGAGCGCTCGAAAGGACTGCGGCCATTAACGCTGGGCTCTACAGCAGCACGAGCCACCGTCAGCGTTTGTGCCCGCTCTTGCAACGCGATCGCCTCTTCACAGCGCAGGGCAAGGTTTGCCCAGTCGCCATTGCGCAACATGTTGTTGATGAACGTCTTGGCATCACCGATGGTATCGGCCTGCTGAAACTTGCGCTTGCGGTTCTGGCAAGCCTGAATCAGGTGCTCGTCAAAGTCATTGAGCCCAGGGCCGACCCACCAATGACCAACGCTATGGGCGACCATCTCAGGTCGTTTATGACCGGGTGCGAGGAAGCGGATCTGCTGCTTGGCGATGCCCGGATTGCGCTCCCAACGCTCAGAGAGATCGATGGCTTCGGGCGGCTGGGTATAGGTCACGCTGCCAATTTGGATAGGCGAACCTACCAGAGACGCCGCCTGCTCAGAAGGCGAAGCTAGCTTTGACTCAACAGAAACAAAGGCTTCTTGATTTTTTTCTAGTTTAAATTCTAAAGAGATCTTCTTTAAAGCT
>QBMP01000121.1:0-1179 GCA_003242115.1 Phormidesmis priestleyi | reverse complement strand
GAGCAGAGTCTGCGTCGGTTATTTGACCGCAGGCCGCTCGGCTATTTGACCCAACCGTTCTTTCGGCGTAAGCGATCTGAGCTAGCGTTTGGCTAGAGAGCGCCTGCTGAAGCTCTGGCAATAGTATCCGGTAAGCCTTCGCTGCCCCGCGCCTAGCCGGAGCCCTCGTCTCGATGAATCCCATCTCTTCTAGCTGCACCAATCGCTTACGGATTTGCTTATCGGTGGCAATGCCGAGCAGCATTTGCTCAAACTCACGAATAGGGCGATCGCCGACCCAAGGCCGCTCAACAGTCGGATCTGCCGCAATCGCAGCATTGGCCCAATACTCAAAGATATTGAGCAGGGCCGCAGCGCAGGCGTCACGCCCGGTCAGCTTGTAATAGTCCTGGCGGACGATGGCCAGCAGTTGCTTAGGCGGATGAGCAATGCAAGATTCGCGGCTCATGGGCGTTCTCCTTGAGTTTTATCGTCAGCGGGAATATAGAGATCGCCAAACATGGCCTGCAAGTAGACCTCGGAAACCGCGCGGTCATTGACGCCATTTTGCAGGAGGAAAAGCGAGAGTGCGCTGCTGAGAATGCGGGTTTGGCTCCAGTCAGGGCGCTGTTCAGAAAAGGTTTTGAGGTGCTGCGTAATGGGATTGGGCAGCTCATCGGTGAGCAGAATTGACATGGTGATGACCTGGTTTGAAGGTGGAACAGTTTGAAGGTGGAATAAAAAAAGCAATCGGAACTGTGGGCACGAAGGTGCCGTTTAAGCCGCGAAGCGATTTCTTCATCGCAATCGGTCAGTTATTAGTTCAAAAGCTTTTGAAGGTGACGAGCAGCCTGTTCTCTCACGTAAAGAGGACAGCAGCTAGAGCCACGACCCTAGTGCTGCCGTCTTGGGAGGTGTTTCAAAAAGCCTTTACCCCCTCACCCACTGGATAAGTGCCAACCGTGCCAATGCCGCCACCAGCGGACACATAGCCCTCACTGGCGCTGGCTAGGTTGACATAGACGCGCACGGTTCCTCGCTCAGTCGTTGGCGTCGCGATCGCCTTAAAGCCGAACTCTGTTTTCTCTTTCTGAACGGTGACTGGATAGTTCAGCGTAATCTCAAAGCCTTGTGGCCTGAAGTAACGCTGCTCCACACCGTCATAAGACGCCTCTAATCGAATGTCTGCCGCAGCCTGCT
>QBMP01000120.1:7762-11999 GCA_003242115.1 Phormidesmis priestleyi | reverse complement strand
AACCACTGGCAATCAATCGCTTTAGTCTTGATAAGCTTTGTATCGGTACTTATGGCTTGAGCCTTTTTGAAGTCTGTGTAAATGGCTGGGGTGCTTATAGAGAAAGGCTTGCATAGCTTGTGTCATTTAATCTGGCACAAATTGTCACTTAATTTGACACTCGACAAATATATACAGTATGCTATCCATCACCCTTTGCATTTTCTGTTGTACTTTCTGTTGTAAATTCTGTTGCTGCTTGCATTATTCATGTTCTTTATTCTGTTGCAAATTAAATAATAACAATTCCGTAAATCGCTTAAACCCTCGCAAACATTGGACTACAGCCCTTAAACAACAACTTTACAAATAACAATTTACAGAAAAATTGACGCACAATAGGGAACAAGTGAGAGGAAAAGAAACTATTTACACTATTAGAACTATTTACACTGTTCGCGCTATTGACACTGTTCGCAGTGTCAATGATGACAGCCTTCAAAAAATCGGAGCTGGCAGAATCCGACCGTGCGATCGCCTGCTCATCGGCGACCGTCCGCTACGGCCTCACCACCACCACCGGCCACCGACTAACCCTTCGCCACCGGCTGCTGCTGTCGCCAAAATATCGGCTACTTCCGAGCATTGCCGCCTATGGCTCATCTGAATTCCAGCCACGCATCGCTAGCGCTCGCGGACTGAGTGAGCGGTTTGGAAGTGCGATCGCGGGCGGTGAGGTTTGGCTGTGGGCGTTTTACCGCTCATAGGAGCCATAAGCCTCCTCACTCCACTTGATGACCTCACGAATATCGGCTTTGCCTTTATTCTGCGGGTAGCTGTGGCCTTGAGCTTCGCTATAGCTGTCTAGCTCAGCATTGTGCTATCCATCCATTCTTTGACCTTATCGGGCTTTAACCCTGTTAGCTGTCGCAGCGATGAGCTATTGATTGCATACTGCTCTGCCAGCTCGCGGCCTACGTTGTATGCCTATATCGCTTCGACTGAGCAGCGTAGCTTCTCAGCATAGGCATCATTGCGGCGATCGCCATTCAGCTCAGCATTAAAAACATTGCACCAATCGCACCCAGTAGGCTCGGCAACAGCAGCGGGTGCTTTACTAGGGCTGGGAGCGGTTCGAGCGGCACCACGATATCAGCGCGTTGCTCGCTGGGCAATAGCGGCTTAGGTGAAACTTTTTCTTCGTCTGCAAGTGCCAAATTATTTGTCATCTCATGCCTATGCTCCTAAAACCTTTGAAGAGCGCTTTATCTCCCAATATCACTGCCTTTCGTGCCCGTATGTATAACCCTATGTTGTGCCAAATTATTTGTCATCTGGTTTGTGCCAAATTATCTGTCATTCGACCTGAAACCATTGGCAATCAAGCGGTTTAGACTTGATAAGCTTTGTATCCATACCTGCCGCTTGAACCCTTCTGAAGCATAGATGAATGGCTGTGATGCCTATGTAGAGAGACTTACATAGCTTTCGTCATTTAATTTGGCACAAATTGTCATTTAACTTGGCACTCGACAATTATATACAGTATGCTATCCATCATCTTTTGCGTTTTCTGTTGTATTTTCTGTTGTAAATTCTGTTGTTGCTTGCGTTATTTCTGTTCTTTATTCTGTTGCAAATAAATAATAACAATCCTGTAAATGGCTTAAACCCTTGAAAACATTAGGCTGTAGCCCTTAAGCAACAACTTTATAAATAACAGTCACCAGCAGAATTTACGCTCAATAGGGAACAAGCAAAAGGGGGTGGCCAGGGAACAAATAAGAGGAAAAGCAACTATTTCCACTGTTATAACTATTTACACTGCTAGAACTATTTACACTGCTAGAACTATTTACACTGTTCGCAGTGTCAATGATGACGGCCTTCAAAAAATCGGAGCTGGCAGAATCCGACCGTGCGATCGCTAGCTCCATCGGCGGACGACCGCTACGGACTCACCACCAGCGACCGGCGGCGGCTGTTATCAAAATATCGGCCTACTTTCTCACCACCTATGTTCCCGCTACGGCCTCACGGCCTTGTGTGCATCGCTAGCGTTCGCAATCGGAGTGTCACCGCTGACTGTCAGCGCTTGCCCCTCCATCTGCCCCCAAGCTGGCTTATCTTCTGTGCGATGGCGAAGCCTCTCCGGCGGAGAATCGCCATCATCGGATTGGCCATCGGCTGCTGCTGTCAACTAATTACACTCTGGCCATCCGTTCTTATTTGCCCTTGTCTGCACGTACCACGCTATTTGTCCGCTGACGCTAGGTGATATGGAACCGAGGAAAAGCGCTCTATTCCTTTTCTTACCTAGCTTTGAAGCGGCTACATACGACACTATGCCCGTGCCACATTATTTGTCATTTAATCTGTGCCACATTATTTGTCATTTAGCGACTAATCCCTACTACACAAGCGTTTTAGACTCCTGAAGCTTTGGGGCGATCGCCTCGACTTGAACCGCTTTTGCCGCTTCCTGACTAGACATAGAACGGCTTAAACCATTGCCCTTCAATACTTCTACAGCTTAACGGTCAAATAGCGTGGCACAAACGGTCAAATAACTTGAGACTCGACAAGTCTATACAGTGTGTAATCTGTTGTTGCTCTCATAAGTACAAAAAACAACAGATTACATACTGTTTTAACTAATTACACTATCTAATTACACTGCCGTCAACAATATATGAAAGGGCTTAAATTGTTTTCCACAGAGGGTTTCAGCCTATAAGCAGCAACTTTATCAATGGCCGTCGCCACCTAAATCGGAGTCTAGGGAATGCGATCGCACTGCTGCCTTTAATACTATCAACTAATTACACTATCTAATTACACTGTCAAATAATAAAATCTGCTAGCTGTCTAGTCCACTGTCAGATCACCGGCCAGCATCGGCCAGATCACCAGCATCGGCACCGACAGATCACCGGCACCACCGCCAATGCCGTAGAGAAAGCAGCAGCCTCTAGGCCATCAGGCTAGGCCATCAGGCTAGGCCATAGAGGCGATTTGCTACTAACTAGCGACCATATTGACTAGGCAATCGCGCCCTGTCAGCGCATAGAGGTGAAGCCGAGGCCGCGCACTGCTAACCAAAGCTATGGCGATCGCTCTCTACTGGTGGCGATCGCTCTCTACTCTCTCTAAGCCGTCAGGTCACAGCGGTACTAATCAGCCAATCCTTTGCTTATGCCTCAACATATAACTAATTACACTATCTAGTTACACTGCTCTGCATCTCGGTGTTTGTCCTTTCCGTACCAACATGTCGCTGTGTCTTAAAGAGGCGTTGGCGATCGCAGTCAGTCATCTGCACCATCGCACCGCTGCATGGACTCAGCAGTCCCTCAATCGGGGCAACACCTATAAGTCATAACCAACGACGGACGGCGGCGGCATGGCGGCAGAAACCATAGCGATCACCCATAGCAGTCATAGGCTAGGCGGATCGCTTCCAGCGGGCTACGCCATCGCTGATCAAAGCGCCAAAGCACATATTGCCGTATCTCTGTTGTACTTTGCGTTGGCTGGGACTTGCTTCCTTTGTCCAACTATATACACCTTAAAGGAACAAGTAGATATCAATAGTTAGAGAACAAGTGTGAGCAGTTGCGGCAGAAATCACCGTCAAGCAGTGCGATCGCAAACACTCCGACCACAGCCGACTATGCTCAGCGCTGTATTTTTGACAGTGATGACAGATCGGGAAATACAGCACTGGTAGAATCAATCCGACTGGCAACCCAGCAGTCCACCGGATCACCCGTCGCCACCGGCTGCTGCTGTCGCCAGAATGTCGGCTTACTTCCGAGCATTGCCGCTGGTAAGCTCATCTGAATTCTCGCTACGGCCTCACGGCCTTTGTCGCATCGCTAGCGCTAGCGGTCGAAATTATCGCCGCCAGCACCGCCGTCAAAGCGTCCTTAGCTTTCAACTAGAACAATCAAATCACGTACCCAAAGTGTATAAATTGACCCCGCGTACCCAAAGTAAAAAACTAAAAAATTCTGAGCGCTAAAATCACTGAAACCCTAGTGGTTGTTAAAATTAAAGCGTACCCAAAGTGTATTTTACTTCTATAGACTTACTGCACTTTAGGTACGCTCTCTCTGACGCAACCCCCATTAAAGAAAGAGGGAAATTGGCACATAGCAACCGCTGCTGACTGATGACGAGATCTCCACCGTCACAGCACCAGGGCACAAGAAAGCCCGCTCAGTTGAGAAGGACTGTCGAGCGATTTGGGCAGGTG
>QBMP01000120.1:0-7752 GCA_003242115.1 Phormidesmis priestleyi | reverse complement strand
TGGCTCTGAAGCCTCTGAAACCTACTTGCTGGCTGGCTATCGTGAAGCTGGCTACAGGCTTTGTCACGTTTTGCTATTCTATCTCCATAACGCTTTTCCCCTTGAGCAATAAGCGCTTATACAAAAAGCAGAACAACCTCTTTACTAAAGCCATAACATGATGCAGACTCAATTATTTCGTAGTCTTCGTAACCCTGTTTTTGCTCGTCTGTATATTGCGCAAACCACAAATCTTTTAGGCGACGCGCTCACTTGGCTAGGGCTAGCACTACTTGCCTTTGAACTTGCTGGGAATAAATCAGCCGTCGTGCTGTCGGTTGCTTTAACCTTACGAGTTAGTGCATTCGTTTTAATTTCGCCTTTCGCTGGTGTACTAGCTGATCGCAGCGATCGCAAAACGATCATGGTCATCGCTCACTTAGCCCGGATGTGTATTATCAGCCTGCTGCCTTTTGTCAATGCTATTTGGCAAATTTATGCAATTGTCTTGGCCTTAAATATTTTCAATGCCTTTTTCACGCCCACTTACCAAGCAACCATTCCACTGGTAACGAGCCAGCAAGATTATCCACAGGCAATTGCTCTTTCTAGTGCGACCTTTCAGCTACTAGGCGTACTTGGCCCTGGCATTGCTGGGGCGGTTGCCGCTTTTGTAGGAACTAGACAAATCTTCTTTCTAGATGGTCTAACGTTTTTGATAGCAGCAATCTTAATCGTGACACTGCCCGGTAACCTGCGAGTTAAGCAATCCTCGTCCCATAATCCGTCTAATAAAAAGTGGCAGGAAGTTCAAGCCGGAACGATTCGATTGTTTAGAGATCGCTACCTGCGTTATGCATTAGCGATGCAGCTTGTCGTCTCCGTAACGGGGGCGCAGATTCTCATCAATACCGTAGGCTACGTCCAAGGCACACTTAAGCTGAGTAGTGTGCAGTACGGCTGGGCAATGGGTGCGTTTGGCATCGGCGCAACGCTAGCGGCATCTACTGTAGGGTCATTGGGCCAGCGGTGGACGCGGCAGGCGCTGATGCTTGTAGGGGCAGTTCTCATCACGGGCGCATTATTACCCGCTAGCTATGTTGGGTTGGCACCCCTGCTTATGCTGTGGCTGGTTGCCGGGGCTGGACAAACTTTAGTGAATGTTTCTGCCCAAACTTTAATTGCCGACCGCACCCCCACTGAATTTCAAGGACGGGTTTATGGTGCTCAGTTTGCTTGGAGTCATCTCTGGTGGGTCTTTTCCTATCCACTAGCCGGTTGGTTGGGCAGCTATCAATCAGAAGCGCCTTTTTTCTATGGCAGCTTAGTCGGCGGACTACTTTTAATAGCCGTTCAACTCGTGCTTTCACCTCGAAAAGAGCATCCTGTCAATAGCGCTACCCATCAAGAATGGCATGAGCACGAACACACACATGATGAAGCGCATCAGCATCAGCACCATGAGGATACTTCAGTAGTAGAACCCCATAGGCACCCGCACCCGCACAGCCTAGACCCGCTGCTCAATTTAGAACGTTTTAGAGGGTAGATGAATTGTAAATAAACTGCCCTGGCCGATGTTGCTATGAACGCTAATTTTTCCATCGTGGTGATGGGCTATAGCCTGCGAAATTGCCAGACCCAATCCTGTCCCCCCAGTTTTGCGAGAGCGATCGCTGTTCACCCGATAAAACCGTTCAAAAATTTGGCTTTGTTCGGAAAGTGGAATACCGATGCCGCTATCTTCAACAGAAACGAGAGTCATGTGATCGCGAGTCTTTAGGCTTATTCTTACCGAGCCGTGTGCGGGCGTGTACTGAATAGCATTTGCGATTACATTAGAAACCAGTCGGTAAAGCTGAGATTCGTCACCTGCGACATAAATTTCAGCATCAGGAACTTGGCTGGTCAAATCAACCTTGCTAACGTTGGCTAGTTCCGAAAATTCTTCAGTCAGATCGGCAACCACATCATTTAAACAACAGGGCTTGTCCGGTTTGGGTGAAGCATCCTGCTCAAGTCGGCTGAGCAAGAGTAAATCAGCGATCAGGTGGCTCAGTCGCCTGCCCTGACGTTCCACCGTTTCGAGCATGGGTGCCACCACCTGCGGCTGGGTGGACGAGAGCCGTAAGGTCGCTTCTACCGTGGCGAGCAAGCTAGCCAGGGGCGATCGCAGCTCGTGAGCGGCATTGGCTGTGAATTGTTGTTGTTGTTGGTAGGATTGATAAATCGGTCGCATAGCAAGTCCTGAGAGCGCCCACGCGGTAACGGCTATCAACGCAGACATCAAAGGCAGGCCAAAGGCCAAAATCCACTGAATTCGCGATAGTTCAGCGTCGTAAGTCGCTAAGGTACGGCCAATCTGTAAATACCCCCAAGACCTCTGATTAGATGCCTGATTATCCCCGTTATGAGCACTATGCAGAATCGTGGTGAACTGGTGATAGCGACTGCCTCCCTTGTCGCCAAATGTTTGCCAGGGTGTTGGATTAAAGTCAGTGGGAAGTGACAACGGCTGATTAGGAGAAAATGCCAGCAGTTCGCCCTGTTGATTGAACAGGCGAATGTAGTAGGTGGTGCGATCGCTAATGCCGGTGGTATGGCGTTGAATAAGGGTAGGACTGTTGTTGCAGGGTTGTTCTACAACACATAGGTCAGGAAAGATTTGCTGTAGTAGGACGGTCGGCCTTTCGTTAGCGGGCAGCATCGGCTCAAAGCTGTCATGCAGGGTTCCGGCAATTGATTCAATTTCTCGTTCTATCGCGATCCAATTAGAGCGAACCAAAGCCCGGTACATGCCTAACCCAGACAGACTCAAAAGCCCGCCCATCGCGATCGCATACCAGCAGGCTAAGCGGCGGCGACTGCGACGAAAAAGCAACTGGCTGTTGTTCATCATGGCTCGAACCGATAGCCCTGACCAGCTACCGTTTTAATGGGACATTCACAGCCGTAGCGAGAAAATTTTCGCCTAACCAGCCGAATTTGAGCCGCGACCACATTACTCACAGGTTCTTCGTCGAGATCCCATAGCTGGTAGCGAATTTTGCTGCCTGGAATCGTGCGGTTGGGATTTTCCATCAGGTAGGCCAATACCTGATATTCCTTGAGGGTGAGCGGAATAGATTGATCGGCTTGGTCATCAGGCTGCTCAATCATCAGCGTTGTGTTGGCATCATCCAAGCTAAATCGACCCACACGCCAAGTCTCAGGCCGTAATTGGGGCGATCGCCGCTGCAAAGCCCGCAGCCGTGCCAGCAGTTCTACCATCACAAACGGCTTAACCAAATAGTCATCGGCACCTGCATCTAAACCAGTCACCCGATTTTCCGGTTCCCCCAAGGCGGTAAGCATCAGCACGGGTAAAGAACTTTGATGGGATCTGAGCCGCTTGCAAAGTTCCAGCCCAGACACTTCGGGAATCAGCCAGTCGATGATAGCCACCGTGTAATCCGTCCACTCATTCTCTAGGTAATCCCATGCCTGAGCGCCATCGGTTACCCAGTCCACGATATATTTTTCGCCCACTAAGACCTGCTTGATGGCAAAACCCAAATCTTCTTCATCTTCCACTAGCAGAATTCTCATCGGCTTCCTCATCCACTCAATCACAGCCTCTACGCGATTGATTTTAACGGAGTCGCGCCCATTTCATCTGGATTTCATCTGCCCTATGGCAACCTGTATGCGGCTGAGATGCCATTCTGCAAAAAAATACCAGGCGTTACCATGAAATTCCTTCCTTTAATGGGTTCTATTCTGACCGTTAGCTTGTTGATCGGTGCGCCTGCGGCAATAGCTCACGTAGGACATGGCGATGAATTTCAATCGACGGGCGGTATTAATCGAGTTGAGGTGAAGTCTGAAACTGACTCTATTTTAGGCATTCGGACGGCTCCTATTGAGCCTGCTGCCGATGGCAGTACCGCTGTTTTGTTTCCGGTGACAGCATTAATCGATGACAACGGGCAGCAGCTTGTTTTTGTGCAGTATGAAAGCTTTTACGAGCCGGTTCCGGTCACTACAAGCTCAACGCAGGGCGATTTGATTGAAGTGGCAGAAGGGCTAGCGGTCGGAGAGCAGCTAGTGACTGAGGGGAGTCTGGCACTCTATGCTGAGTCGCGCAAAACGCAAGCTGCTGAGGCACCAACCGCTGAAGGCGAATTTGCCGCGCCTGTAACTGACCAAACTCATGCCCAAGCAGATGCCCAAGGAACTCCTCATAGTCACGATCCAAGTGGCAATCTGGCGGCATCTGGAGAAGTAGAACAGGCGTCTGGTGGCTTTCCAATAGGAATTGCGGCGACTGCGGCTCTAGGCGTCGTGCTAGCAGGTGGTGCGTTCGCACTTGTGGGCAGTAATCGCAAGGGATAGAAACCCGATTTTAATCAGAACAACTTCAACCCAAAGAAAAGAGCCAAAAAGGAGACTCATAATTTAAGATGCTTAACTCGATTTTGAATCGGACGCTCAAAAATTCAATTGCCCAGCGGTGGTTTATCGTCGCGGGTGCGGTGGCGATCGCGCTATGGGGAACATTTAGTCTGACCCAAATGCCGCTAGATGTGTTTCCGCCGTTTGCACCACCCCAGGTCGAAATCCAAACCGAAGCAGTCGGGCTAGCGCCGGAGGAAGTCGAGACTCAAATTACCGTCCCGATTGAAAGCGCGGTGAATGGTCTGCCAGGGGTCACGACAGTGAGATCGTCCTCCAAAGTGGGGCTATCAATGGTCAGCGTCGTGTTTGACCAAAATGCCGACATTTATCAGGCCAGACAGTCGGTTACAGAACGGCTCCAGCAGGTGACGAGCCAGTTGCCTGAGGGTATCAATCCGCCTGAGATTTCGCCGCTGGTGTCACCCCTGGGCACAATTTTGCAGTATGCCTTTACGGTGGAAGAACAGGGCCAGACCAACATGATGGATCTGCGCCGGTTGGTGGAGGTCACGCTTAAAAACCAAATTCTCTCGGTGCCGGGGGTCTCTCAGATCACTGTTTATGGGGGAGATGAACGTCAGGAGCAGGTGCTGGTTGATCCGGAGAAATTGCGATCGCTCGACGTTTCCCTCACTGAAGTCACTGACGCGGCTAGAGGCGCAAATGCTAACGCACCGGGCGGCTTTCTGATTGGGGGCGGTCAGGAATTGCTTGTTCGCGGGATCGGCCAGATACAGTCTGTTGAAGATTTACAGCAGTCTGTGATCCGAGTGCAAGACGGTCAGCCAATTTTGCTACGTGATGTAGCTGAAGTGACAACCGGCGCAGCCTTAAAACGCGGCGATGCCAGCTTTAACAATCAGCCTGCCGTAGTGCTGATGATTACCAAACAGCCCGATGTCGATACGCCCACCGTCAGCAAAGCGGTGGAAGCGGTAATGGCGTCTTTTCAGCCGACGTTTCCACCAGATGTGCAGGTCACCCGCACCTTTCGCCAGTCTAACTTTATTGATGCTGCCATTCGTAACGTCAGCGGCTCCTTGCTTCAGGGCGTCATTATTGTATCGGTCATCATGCTGTTGTTTTTGATGAACTGGCGCACGGCAGCTATTACGCTGAGTGCAATTCCCTTGTCACTGCTGATTGGTCTGTTGTTTATGAAAGCCTTTGGCTTAGGTATCAACACCATGACCTTGGGAGGCTTAGTGGTTGCAATTGGGTCTGTTGTTGATGACTCAATTGTGGATATGGAGAACTGCTATCGCGGGCTACGCACTAACCAAGCTGAAGGCAATCCTAAGCATCCCTTTGAGGTGGTGTACAACACGTCAGTGCAGGTGCGGCTAGCGGTAATTTTTTCCACGGTGATTATCGCGGTGGTGTTTGCACCTATCTTCAGCCTTAGCGGGGTAGAAGGTAGAATTTTTGCCCCGATGGGACTAGCTTATTTGCTTTCAATTCTGGCCTCTACCCTAGTGGCCATGACGCTCTCTCCAGCGCTCTGTGCGATTTTGCTGGCGAATCAGACGTTGCCCCAAGAAGGTACGGTGGTTTCTCGATTCGCCGAGCGGCTCTATCGTCCGTTACTAGGACTTTCTATGCGGGTTCCCCAACTCATTTTAGGGCTGGCTCTAGCGGCTTTAGTCGCAACCGCAGTGGTTGTTCCGTCTCTAGGACGGGTATTTTTGCCAGAGTTTCAGGAGAAATCCTTGGTTAACTCGATGGTGCTATTTCCCGGTGTGTCTTTAGATATCACCAATGGCGCAGGCAATGCGTTGGCAAACTCTCTTAAAGATAATCCGCTTTATGAATGGGTGCAGGTGCGGTCAGGGCGCGCTCCTGGTGACGCTGATGGGGCTGGGGTAAGCATGGCCCACGTCGATATTGAACTTAGCGACCTAGCGATGAAAGACCGGGAAGAGAGCGTTAAACAACTGCGGCAGGCTTTTCTAGAATTGCCTGGAGTTGCGCCTAATATTGGCGGGTTTATTTCTCACCGGATGGATGAGGTGCTTTCGGGGGTTCGCAGTGCGATCGCCATCAAAATTTTCGGCCCCGACCTAGCGGAACTGCGAACCATCGGCGAACAGGTTCGCGATCTGATTGAACCGATTGCAGGCGTAGTGGACTTGCAGCTTGAGCCACAACTGCCCATCCGCCAATTACAAATTCAGTACGACCGGAGTGCAGCAGCAACCTATGGACTCAACATGACCCAGATCTCAGCGGTGGTAGAAACAGCCCTGAACGGGCAGGTGGTCTCCCAGATACCTGAAGATCAGCAGCTTGTTGATGTTGCAGTCATGCTGCCTGAGTCAGCTCGCAGTAGTCTCAATTCGATTCGCGCCATCCCCATTCTGACGCCTACAGGAGAAAAAATTTCTTTGGGTACGGTCGCCAAGGTAGATTACGGTATGGGAGCAAACGTGGTGAACCGGGAGGACGTTTCCCGATTGATTGTCGTTTCAACCAACGTTGCCGAGCGCGATTTAGGCAGTGTAGTCGGCGATATTCAGACACAGATTAAAGAGAACGTGCAGTTGCCCAGTGGCTACTTTATTCAGTATGGCGGACAGTTCGAGTCGGAGCAGCGGGCCACCAATAGCTTGCTGTTATATAGCCTGCTGGCGGCTGTCGTAATTTCGGTGCTGATGTTTTTCTCTGTGAAGTCATTCCCAGCAACGGTGGCCATCATGGTCAATTTACCGCTGGCCCTGGTGGGCGGAATTATCTCGATTATGCTGACCGGGGGCGTTTTGTCTGTGGCTTCTCTCATCGGATTTATCACCCTGTTTGGGGTGGCGGTGCGTAATGGGCTGCTGCTGGTAGACAACTACAACAGTAAATTTGCCCAGGGGATGCCGCTTAAGGATGTGATTGTTAACGGGTCTCTTGACAGGGTAAATGCCATTCTGATGACGGCGCTAACTTCTGCACTGGGGATGCTGCCGCTGGCGATCGCCAGTGGAGCTGGAAATGAGATCCTGCAACCCTTGGCGATTGTCGTATTAGGTGGGTTGTTTACGTCTACGGCATTGACCTTATTAGTAATTCCAGCAATCTACGCAAAATTTGGTAAATATCTGGTTCCCAAGCAGAAATCGTTAGCACCGATTGGACTTGATGCTGACTTTACCCCTGCTAAGACGATTGCGGTTTCCTGACTGCCATTGTGAAAACAGCCTCATGTAAGAACAACCTCCTTCTTTCCGCGTTCGGGCGGTGGAGGGAGGCTTATCCCGATATTAGAACTATAATGCCGACTAGCGACGTACCTAAGGC
This sequence comes from Phormidesmis priestleyi, assembly GCA_003242115.1. GTDB lineage: Bacteria > Cyanobacteriota > Cyanobacteriia > Phormidesmidales > Phormidesmidaceae > Phormidesmis > Phormidesmis priestleyi_A. Next base: position 54 of record QBMP01000120.1, on the reverse strand, counting down.
AAAAGAAAATCAATCGAGACAGCTTAGCTCTCTTTTCCCTTCGGCTTTATCAAG
>QBMP01000011.1:32619-42785 GCA_003242115.1 Phormidesmis priestleyi | reverse complement strand
GAATAGGTCAGAGCCTTTTGTGGTGTTTTTGATTGGAATGCGGGTGAACCAGCTTCGCGCGGTGAAAAAGTGGATGATGGTGGCGCAAGCGATGGGGCCGATGATGCAAAGTCTCTCTCAGTACCCTGAAAAAGGCTTACTAGGCTCAGAAATGTTCTTTCGGGCTTGGCCTTTAGAAACCTGCATGGTTTCTTACTGGCGCTCTTTTGACGATTTGACTCGGTTTGCTCGCCGCGACGGCGATTCTCACTGGCCCGCATGGCAGCAGTTTATGCGCGATGTCGGTGCAGACGGCAGTGTGGGCATTTGGCACGAAACCTACCGGATCGATCCGGCTGACTATGAGTGCATTTATAGCAACATGCCTGCTTTTGGTTTGGCGGCTGCGACTACGCATGTGCCAATCTCTGAAAAAACGCGCACGGCCAAGGCTCGAATGGGGGTAACGCCTTAAAAATAGGGTGAGTCCTATTTAGTTTAGGTAAAGGATGGACTGGAAAAAAGCAGCTTAACTACCAGTCAAGGCAAAATGGCTCTGCCGCCTGAGTGGAATTTGCCGAATGAGGCGACGCTAGCGCATCCTTTTTTCTGGTCAGCCTTTACGATGGTGGGCAATCCCTGGTAATTCTTTTTTGCTTCACCTATGCGAGACTTTCACGTTCCCGGCCGCTCCCCTGCTTATGGCCTTCACGGTATGGCCGCAACTTCTCATTCATTAGCGACGCTGACGGCTATTGATATGCTGCGCGCTGGCGGGAATGCGGTGGATGCTGCGATCGCAGCATCAGCCGTTTTATGCGTTGTAGAGCCGCAATCTACGGGCATTGGTGGTGATTGTTTTGTACTGTATGCGCCTGTTAATCAGTCTGGAAAAGTGATTGCTCTCAATGGCTCAGGCAAATCGCCTGGAGCTGCAAAACTGGATTGGTTTTTAGATCAGGGGATGAAGCAAATTTCGCTGCAAAGCCCTCATTCAGTGACGGTGCCGGGGGCGGTTGATGCGTGGTGTCAGCTCCACAAAGACTATGGCAAAAAAGACTTTGCGGATCTGTTAGCGCCCGCGATTCGTTTGGCGATTGAAGGCTATACGGTGCATCCGCGTGTGGCTTATGACTGGGCTACTCTCACGAAAAAACTCAGAACGACTGAAAATGCTGCGCGCATGTTGTTGATCAATAATGAAGCGCCGAGAGCGGGCGATCGCCATCATCAACCCGAACTAGGCCGAACGCTGAAAGTCATTGCTGAGAAAGGTCGAGACGGCTTTTACACCGGCTCAGTTGCTGACGATATGGTTAGCTATCTTCAATCTTTGGGCGGGCTGCATACGCTAGCCGACTTTGCTGCGCCGCAAGCGGAATATGTGACGCCAATTTCAGCCCAGTATCGAGGCTATGAGGTGGTGGAGTGCCCGCCGAATGGTCAGGGATTGACGGCGCTGATGATGTTGAATATTCTCTCAGGCTTTGATTTGACGGATTTTTCGCCGATGAGTGCGCAGCGGCTGCATTTGGAATGTGAGGCGGCGCGGTTGGCCTATGGAGTGCGCGATCGCTACATTGCCGACCCTGACCAAGCCGACATTCCGATAGAAATACTGCTAAGCGAGGACTATGCCGCTCATTTACGAGCCAAAATCAGCCTAGAGAAGACCATGCCGCCGCTTTCAGATTCAGATTTTCCGACGCATCCGGATACTGTTTATCTTTGTGTTGTGGATGCTGACGGCAATGCAGTGAGCTTTATTAATTCTGTTTTTCACGGCTTTGGCAGTGGCTTGGTCAGCCCCAAAACGGGGGTTGTGCTGCAAAATCGTGGGGCGGGTTTCACCTTGCAAACAGGGCATCCCAACGCCATAGCGCCTCACAAACGCCCGCTGCACACCATTATTCCGGGGATGCTGATGAAGGCAGGTCGAACGGTCATGCCTTTTGGCGTCATGGGCGGTCAATATCAGCCGACTGGCCATGCTCACTTTCTCACCAATCTGTTGGACTATCGGATGGATGGTAAGGTTTGTCAGGTCGAGCGCGGGGTGCCTGCTCAAGTAAGAGATGAGCTGGTAGCGATGGGGCATAAAGTGGTGCTTGCGGTATTGCCTCATGGCGGTGGGCAAGCTATTTGGATTACTGAAAACGGCGGCTTAGTCGGTGGTTCAGATGGGCGTAAGGATGGCTGTGCGCTGGCTTACGAGTAGCCGAATATATGGGGTTATGCAACAATTAATAGGCCACGATAAAAATTTCGACAGCGTTAGAGAGCAATATTACTCGAAATCAATAAGAAGAACTCATCATTGCTTCTCAATGGGGCAAAGGTACAGAGTTTAAAATTGCTCTGATTGCGAAGACGGCTGAGGACAGAGATCTGCAAACTTAAAATGCCGTAGCCCTTGTAATGAATAGAGTAGTAGGGTTAGTGCATTCTCTCTTACCTTAGATGTTTACACACTGTAAGACTTTGTTGAAGTGATTTTTGCTACGGTCTTAAAATCTAGGAATAAATCTTCTGAAAATTTTCCAGGCTTTACTCACGGTTTTACGAACTGGCAAGTTTATGTAGACCCTCCAGATGTACTTAGCTTGGATTTTTCGATCAATATAGCGAGCGTAAACAGAGTCTCGTAACGCTTGCGCATAGTTGCCAATCCGTGAGTGTATTCGTCCGCGTCGGGAATACACCCATCCAAAGTCTGGATCAAGTTCAATCGCCCGAGTGTAGTCAGCTATCGCTTCTGGATAGCGTTCCATCAATTCATAAATGTCGCCGCGTTTTTCGATTGCCCATTTGTCCACTGGGTCGAGTTCAATTGTTCGTGTATAGTCAGCCAACGCTTCTGAATAGCGTCCCATTAATTTATAGACGCCGCCACGCTGTGCGATCGCCCATTTGTACTCTTCTGGATCAAGTTCAATCGCCCGAGTGTAGTCAGCTACCGCCTCTGGATAGCGTTCCATTGAGTGATAAGTTTCACCACGCCGTGCGATCGCCCCTGTGTATTCTGGGTCAAGTTCAATCACCCGAGTGTAGTCAGCCAGCGCTTCTGAATAACGTCCCATCAATTGATAGGTAAAGCCACGCCATCCGATCGCCTCTTTGTATTCTGAGTCAAGTTCAATCGCCCGAGTGAAGTCAGCTATCGCCTCCGGATAGCGTTTCATCAATTGATAGGTTTTGCCACGCACATGGAAGATCAACTCTTTTTCCTCTGAGTCAAGTTCAATCGCCCGAGTGAAGTCAGCTATCGCCTCCAGATAGCGTTCCATTAATTGATAAGTTTCACCACGCTGTATGACGAACACCCATCCTTGGTCTGCTGGGTCAAGTTCAATCGCCCGAGTGAAGTCAGCTATCGCTTCTGGATAGCATTTCATCCGTTGATAGGTTTTGCCACGCCACAAGATGACCAGACATTCATACTTTGGGTCAAGTTCGATTGCCCGATTATAGTCAGCCACCGATTCTGAATGGCGTTCCATCAATTGATAGATAGAGCCACGCTGTGCTATTAACAACCCTCCCTGGTCTGGGTCAAGTTCAATCGCCCGAGTGAAGTCAGCCACCGCCTCTGGATAACGTTCCATCAATTGATAGATTTCGCCACGCTCTTGGATCACCCATCCCTGCTCTGGATCAAGTTCAATTGACCGAGTGAAGTCAGCTATCGCCTCTGGATAGCATTTCACCCGTTGATAGATAAAGCCACGACTTCTGATCACCTGTTGGTTCGCCGGGTCGAATTCAATTGCCTGAGTATAGTCAGCTATTGCTTCTGGATAGTGTTTCATCCGTTGATAGGTGTCGCCACGACTTATGATTACCCATTGATTCGTTGGGTCAAGCTCAATTGCTTGAGCATAATCAGCTATCGCCTCTGGATAGTGTTTCATCCGTTGATAGGTGTCGCCACGACTTGCGATCGCCCGTTGGTTTGTTGGGTCGAGTTCAATTGCCCGCGTGTGATCAGCTATCGCTTCTGGATAATGTTTCATCCATCGATAGGTTTCGCCACGACTTATGAATGCCCTTTGGTTAGTTGGGTCGAGTTCAATCGCCCGTGTATGGTCAGCCAACGCTTCTGGATAATGTTCCATCCATCGATAGGTTTCGCCACGACTTATGAACGCCCACTTGTATTCTGGATCAAGTTCAATTGCCCGAGTGAAGTCAGCTACTGCTTCTGAATAACGTTCCATCCATTTATAGGCATTGCCGCGTTTTATGATCACCCCTTTGTGTTCTGGGTCAAGTTCAATCGCCCGAGTGTAGTCAGTTATCGCTTCCGCGTAGCGTTCCATCAATTCATAGATGTAGCCACGGCTTGCAATCACCCATCCCTGCTCTGGGTCAAGTTCAATTGCCTGAGTGAAGTCAGCTACCGCTTCTGGGTAGCGTTCCATCAATTGATAGGTTCTGCCACGGCTTGCAATCACCCATCCCTGCTCTGAGCCAAGTTCAATTGCCTGAGTGAAGTCAGCTATCGCTTCTGAATAGCGTTCCATCCGTCGATAGGTAGAGCCACGCGAATAAAGGATCGCCCCTTGGTTCGCTGGGTCAAGTTCAATTGCCCGGTTATAGTCGGCCATTGCCTCTGGGCAGCGTTCCATCAATTGATAGGTTTCGCCACGGCTTGTGATCGCCCATATATACTCCGGGTCAAGTTTGATTGCCCAAGTGTAGTCAGCTATCGCTTCCGCATAGCGTTCCATCAATTTATAGATGTCGCCACGGCTTTTGATTACCCATTTGTACTCTAAGCCAAGTTCAATTGCCCGAGTGAAGTCAGCTAAAGCTTCTGGGTAACGTTCCATCAATTCATAGATGTCGCCACGGCTTTTGATCACCCATTTGTCCTCTGGGTCAAGTTCAATCGCCTGAGCATAGTCAGCCACCGCCTCTGGATACCGTTTCATCCGTCGATAGGTAGAGCCACGCGAATAAAGGATCGCTCCTTTGTGCCTTGGGTCAAGTTCAATCGCCCGATTATAGTCAGCCATCGCTTCTGGATAGCGTTCCATTAGTAGATAGGTTTCGCCACGGCTTGCGATCACCCATGTGTTCGCTGGTTCAAGTTCAATTGCCCGATTATAGTCAGCTATCGCCTCTGAATAGCGCTCCATCCATTGGTAGGTGTTGCCACGACTTGTAATCGCTTTTGCCAAACTTTCTTTGAAATTAGGATCTTGGCTTTTCTCAAGTTTTTCAAACTCGTCAATGGATTGATCTAGTAGCTCTAAAGCCTTTTCATAATTTCCTTCCCTGCTCTCAATACTTCCCAGGCCATAGTAAGCTTTTGGCCAAGCAATTGTTGATTGTTCAGAGCCTTCAGATTCAAGCGATCTCCATAAAATAGCTTTTGCATTTTCAAGGCTGTTATCGTCATAAAGATCATCGTCGTAAAGACTAATGCCCAGCTCTGCCATTAGCTCCGGCTTGTAGCCCTTATAGTCCTCATCCTGAGATAAACTCCCATATTCATACTCCATCAGCAAGCGAGACATCATATCTCGCCTAGCGCGATCATCTAAAGCTGTGTAAGCAGCCGTATTCTCTGCTGTGAGCCAGCTCTGAGCACCCCTTTTAACAACCTGATATATCTTCGATTTCACTGCATCCGGCACACTCTCAAACCGAACAACCGCCATGCGCCATGCCCAAAAATCCGGCGCAAACTCCGCTAACCGCCTCAGTGACTCATCCGGCAAAAAAATAACCATCGGATGAGGGACTGCTGTCTTAAATCCGTCTCGCACATAGTTAAGATCTACCAGCATCGGCGGATAGTCTCCCACCATGCCAATAGAAGCTTCTAATCCTGTGAGCAACAGCACTAACTTTTTATCAGGCTCTCGCTCAATCTCCGGCAACCTCTTCACCAAATCATCCCGCAAAAATCGCAGATTTGGATCGTTAACCTCAATTACAACAAACTGCACATCTTCACAGGCTGGATGATGGTGCAGCGCCTCAATAATCGCTGCTTGATCGTCCGAAAAATTCACCGATACAAAACAAGGCGTGAACTTCTCACCCGCAAAATCTGCAAACGTGGCTAGCTCTTGCAAATTCTCATCATTAGCTTGCAAAAACGCCTGCGTTCGAGGAGAGCGTTCTTGAAGAAACTGCCTCCGAGAGAATTTAGGTTTTTCAGCGCCAATGACCATTTTCAGTTAATCCAGTGTTTTTCCCAGAGCTGCCTTAAAGGGCGTAATATCTTTCACCGCCGGATACACATAGTTCCAGCGCTCCATCCCCTCATATTCTAATACCGAAATATTAGAGAGCATCTTTTGGCCATCTTCGTTTTGATCTAACTGCTTCGTTTTACACACTTCTGCCAATAGTGCATAGTGCCGCGCTGGAATCAGTCGCTCAAAGTTAATGCGCTCCTTGCGAATCGCATATTTCACATCCTCCTCCTCCACCTGAGCGTGCTTGTGGGTTGCCGCAATCAGGCAAGCTGTCGCCGTCATCTGCATGAGCAGACGAACGTGGCCACCACTCGCTGCCACTAGCTCAAGAATAATCTCCTCATTCGCAAACAGTATTTTGTGATCTATTCGCCGAGTGATTAATTTAGCCAACCTCTTCAGCGCGTCTGAGTCATACTCAAGATGTAGCGCCGCCGGATCAAAGTGATAGACATTCACCATCGGTACCACATTGGGTGGGCCAAAGGCATTGCTCAAATTTTTATCGGAATACACCACCGAAATTGGCACCGTATAAATTACAGTGCAGTTAAGATCCTGCAACTGAGTCGCATAGTCAAAGTAAAGCCGATTCCCCACCTCTGGAGGCATCCGATCCAAATTGTCAAAAATAATTAAATAGCCCTTTTTGTAACCCACCTGCTGCACCTTTTTCAGGGCATCCTCCAACAGTCGGTTCATATCCACCTTCAGACGGCCAATATCCTGCTGCAACGTCTCTCGGATTTTTTTCTTTTGCATCTCCGAGCCTTTAATCTGCGCCAACAGCTTCGCCAACAGCTTAGAGAGAAACGGAATTTCGACACCCGCTTCAGCCATCGTCGAGAGACTCACCGACTTTTCTACCGATGCCTCATTTTCCTCCGTCACCTCCTTAAACCAATTTTCAAAATCAGTCAGTAATGACTGATCAAACCGAAGTCTCAATTTTGCTAAATCATCGGTAACCTGCTTAATAATTACCAAATATAAATCAGTGTAGCTAGCATCATTGATGTCTATTTCAACATCTGTTTCTAGGTAAATAACCCGATAATCCTGCTGCCAGTTCTTCTGCAACCGCCGTAGTTCCGTGCTTTTTCCACAGCCCCGATGCCCTGTAAACAGCACCTTGCCAAACGCCCCCGGCGCAAAAAACGACAGCCTGGTATCGACACTGCCCATCGCCTCTTCACTGCGCACTGCCGATAGCTCGACATAGTAACGCTCTAGCGCCTCATCCTCAAGCGGCCCAGCATCGCATAGCTGAAAAGCATCTCTCAGCGTTTTTGCCCGCCCATCCGACAGTTCAACCATAATCCGCCCAAACCCCTATTTAACAGTCTATTTACCGCTCACTATAGCGAAATGCTGCTCTATTAACTGCTGCTCTATTAACGTTTAAGGTTTAGGTAGTCAGATAGCCCCTTACAAATCCAACGCATCAATGCCTTGCTGAGCGTAGTAAATGCGCAGCTTAAGGCCCAAGGTAATTTGCTTCATCACCCAGTACAGGACGCTCAAAATCACAAAAGTCACGAAGACGACAGCGGCAGGGCGTTTGCTGGTCAGGGCGTTGAGGGTGAGGGTGAGCACGTTAGTAGGATCGGTGGCAAAGTCCCAGCTATTGAGCCGCACAAATCGACCCAGATAAATGCCGATGGCGCTGAGTGCGTGAATCAATAGCTCGGTCGGTAAAATCAGGCGTTCGTTGCCCCTTTGCTTGAGATAGTAGGCTTGGTTGATTAGGGAGATGACGTAGGCTTCAAAGCCGAGCAAAATCGCTATAGCGTGTAGCGGAATTAGCACCAATGCTACTGCCCACACCCGAATCGTACCTGAGCTTGTGGCTCGAATCAGATGCACAATATCGGTCAGTAAGTAGGGCGCATTCGGCAAAAAGGCAATGAAGCTGACGAGCCCTAGCCACCACAGCACCGTGCGGCGACTTTTTTCGCGCTTGAATAGGAAAATGCTCATGCCAATAGAAATTAGACCCAAGGCCACCCACCACAGGAGTTTGATCTGAGCGGGGCGATCGCCTGCAATCAGCGCCTCGGTAAACTGCATTTGCACCCGCATCACACGCGGTAACCTCGGCCATAGCCCGATTACACCCACTGCCGATGTTAAGACCAGCGCAGTGCCGATTTTTGCTTTCGAGAGGCGATCGCGCCGAAACAGTAAAAAGCTCAAAAACATAGGCACCGCTGCCAAAAATAGATTCCATAAAATCCAGCCGCTGTAAACATTGGAAAAAGCAGCGGCAAGATCATTTAAAACTGAATTCAAAAACATAGAAAGGCGCTATGGGTATTGCCGTAGGCGGTTATTTTCACCTACCCTAACTCGAAGCCTGCTCAATGTATGCTGAGCTCAGGCAGCTACCGACTTTTTCATACCCTTTCAGGCGCAGCTTTGCCGGTACGCTCACGAGGTGCATCAAGATTTGATATGGATCAACTGAAGTTTTCGCTTGGCCCCTATGAACTGTTTTCCTCAATTTTGGGCGGGATGCCTTTGCTGCTAGCGTTTTGCTTGCTTTACAACCCTGTCAGCAGCATTCAGGAGCTGGTGCCGGTGGTTCAAAAGAATTCATCGATTGCGATCGCACTTAGCCTTTTATTTATCAGTTACATCCTAGGTGGCACCGTACAGAGCCTTACCTGGAGGTATTTTAAGCTGCTCTGCACCTTATTGAACGAAGACTATCGTTACTTTGGTAACCTCATTCATGAGAAAGAGAACTGGCTACTTCAGCAAGGCGCTCAAGTGGACAAATCTTCACTCGACTTCGATGGACGGCTAGTACTACGGCTGCAAGAAAAAACCGGGATTTCTCAAGAAAACAAATTCATTGAATCTAGAGTTGCTGCCTACTTAAGAGAGCACAATCGGCAGGCTAGCCTGAGCGCGGCAGAGCTGCACCTAGCCAATCACATCATGTATCGAAGCTGGTCGTTTGGATTTTGTTTGCTCAGCGTCGTTTTACTGATCAACCTGTTTCGCACACCGACACATCCGTTTGAACAATGGATATTGCCCTTGCTGTCGCTCGGCTTTGCTTACCTGACCTTTTTTAGAGCGCTTCACTTCAAGCGCTGGAATAATCGCGAACTCTTACTCGGATTTTATTTCGCGGCTGGAAATGAGAAAATTCAGAATTTAACGCAGCTATAGCTGAGGCTAAAAGTACGGCATTTTACAGGGCCAGTCTCAGTAACCCGTTATATTAACGGTGACTGCACTATTAATAATCCGCCACATGCCTAGCCTCCAACGCCAGTCTAAAGGCCGCCTCAAAACTGCGGTTCCAGTTCTGCCTTTCAAGCCGCTGCTGCACATTTTAGATCGCGGTGAAATGCCTGGTGACATGGTGAAAAAGCCCAAGCAAATTGCGCTCCGGGGCCAAACCGATGTGTACATCACTAGGGCCGAAATTGAACTCAAAAAGGCCATGCAATCTCTGGCTTTTGTCACCCAATCAGAAATTAATTCGATCTACACGCTCACGGCGCTGTCATTGCCGCCATCGGTTGCGCCCCTGTTTTGGACAATCAATGCCCTCCTGCAAGAAAAGTACCCAAAGCCCAATGACAATAGCCTCATTCAGCACCGCAACCACGATGCTCGGCTGCTCTTTCAGCAGTTAGCCAAGCTCAATTTGCTGCCTTGGTCGGCGCGGCTAGTCGAATACCTCAGGCCCGATGAGCTACCGGACGATCTATTATTTCCGCTAGGTCATCCGCTGGTCGGGCGCACCTATCGTCGGCATCCCTTCAAATCTCGGCGCAATCACTACTATCCGGTCACAGATTATTTTTCAATGCTGTTTAAAGAGCGAGAGCAAGCGCTGCTGCGGATGCTGGCTCAGCTAGGTGCGACCAAAATCATCATCACCCCGATTCCGGCAACGAGCGATCTGGATTGTCAAGCGTCATTGGCGGCTCAGCTTCATCAAACCGTGTTTAGCTA
>QBMP01000011.1:31624-32609 GCA_003242115.1 Phormidesmis priestleyi | reverse complement strand
TCTCGATTTTCAGCAGTATCCCTGGCTAGCGGGTGAGCCGACTTGGAGCGCGATCGCGCAACAACGACTCAGCAGCGGCGCACTCTCTGCTCAGTTTGAATTCAATATGGACGTGATGGGCTTGCTCAAATCCCAAATCAAAAGGATTGCGCAGCTTGTACCCGGTCTAGACTCGATGAAATTGCCTGACAATTACAGCGATCTTATGCTGAGCGAGATCCTCAAAACAAGGCAGGTGAAGGTCGAGTTTTGTGAAAACACAAGCCTCAATTCTCATTGTGAGAATTGAGGCGAAGATTAGGGCTTTTGGTTATTTAACAATCAGGTGTTACTCAATTAAGTGCTACTTAACGGCACTGGCAACTTTGTCTTTTTGTACACCCGCTTCGGCGCTATCGGCTTCGGATGGCGGCACGACCTGCCAGAACTTAGGCAAGTAGCAGTCCCAGTCGGCCAAGATGGCTTTGGCTTTGGGGCTGCTGGTGCGATCTGCATGAGCTTCAATCAAGCCCTTGAGCTGCTGCGCTCCGGCTTCAGTGAGTACTCTTTGCACCTGCACGATTTCAGGATTCACCCGCGTTTGAAAATCGCCTGCTTCATCCAGGAAGTAGCCGAGTCCGCCGGTCATGCCTGCCCCGACGTTACGACCTACGCCCCCTAAAACCACGACAACGCCGCCGGTCATATATTCACAGCAGTGATCGCCCGCGCCTTCGATTACAGCAATGCCTTTGGAGTTGCGCACGGCAAAGCGCTCACCGGCAATGCCATTGACGTATGCGGTGCCGCCACTGGCTCCATACAGGCAGGTGTTGCCGACAATGACGTTTTTAGAGGCTTCATAAGTGGCGTTTTCAAAGGGTTTAATCACAATTTCACCGCCGTTCATGCCTTTGCCTACGTAGTCGTTGGCTTCCCCGACGAGGGTGAGGTTCATTCCCTGCAAATTAAAGGCTCCAAAGCTTTGGCCAATGCTGCCTTTAAA
>QBMP01000011.1:31163-31614 GCA_003242115.1 Phormidesmis priestleyi | reverse complement strand
GTACTGCTGAGCTATGACGCCTGCAATCCTTGCGCCTACGGTACGATCCGTATTCACTACGTCCCAGGTTTTAGTCGCTGTTGTGTGCTTTGCTATGGCAGTCGTCACATCTGCATTTGCCAATATTTCATCGTCTAGCACTGGCCCATTGCTGTGCACATCGCCGTGGTTGAGCCAGGCGCGATCGCTCTTCACATCCGGCAGCTTCACCAGTGCCGAGAGATCTAGCGCTTTGGTCTTAGTGAGCGACACATCATTCCGCGCAATTAGCAAATCCGCTCGGCCCACAATGTCGTTGAGTGAACGGTAGCCCAGCTTGGCCAGCAAAGAGCGCACTTCTTCCGCGATAAAGTAAAAGAAGTTCACCACCTTGCCCGGTGTGCCGGAAAAGCGCTTGCGCAGCGTCTCTTGCTGCGTGGCAACGCCGACCGGACACTGATTGGTGTGGCAG
>QBMP01000011.1:6231-31153 GCA_003242115.1 Phormidesmis priestleyi | reverse complement strand
GTGTGGCAGACGCGGGCCATAATGCAGCCTTCGGCAATCATGGCAATCGAGCCGAAGCCGTATTCTTCTGCGCCCATGAGTGCGCCCATCATCACATCCCAGCCGGTTTTGATGCCGCCGTCTACTCGCAAGGTGACGCGATCGCGCAGCTGATTTTCCATTAATGACCGATGCACTTCAGTTAGGCCCAATTCCCAAGGCAGACCCGCGTGCTTAATCGAGCTGAGCGGTGAAGCGCCCGTGCCGCCGTCGTGCCCAGAAATTTGAATCACATCGGCGTTGGCTTTAGCAACGCCTGCGGCAATGGTGCCAATGCCGACTTCCGCCACGAGCTTCACCGAAACGCCCGCTTTGGGATTGATCTGATGCAGGTCAAAAATGAGCTGAGATAAGTCCTCAATCGAGTAAATATCATGATGTGGCGGCGGCGAAATCAGCGTTACCCCCGGCTTGGACTTGCGCAAAGAAGCGATATATTCGCTCACCTTTGGCCCCGGCAGCTGTCCGCCTTCTCCCGGCTTTGCGCCCTGAGCCATTTTGATTTCAATTTGCTGAGCGCTCATTAAATACTCAGGCGTGACCCCGAAGCGACCGGAGGCCACTTGCTTAATCGCCGAAGAAGCGGTGTCTCCATTTTGCAAGCCTTTTAAGTGCGGCAGCGTGGGCGAAAAGCCTTCACTGTCAACGTCATCTAAAATTTCAAAGCGCACGGCATCTTCACCGCCCTCACCTGAGTTGGATTTGCCGCCAATGCGGTTCATCGCAATCCCTAAAGTTTCGTGGGCTTCGCGTGAGAGTGAGCCCAGCGACATGCCGCCCGTGCAAAAGCGCCGCATAATTGATTCGACGGATTCTACTTCGGTGAGGTTGATGGAGGTGCGATCGCTCTCAAAATCCAGCAGATCTCGCAGCGCCGCGATGGGTCTGCCCTTGAGCTGCTGGCGATACAGCTCATAGTGGTCGTACTGCTTGGTTTGTACGGCCTTGTGCAGCAGCTTGGTCATCGCCGGGTTGTTCATGTGGTATTCACCCGATGGCCGCGACTGCACGAAGCCCATATTTTCTAGGCGCTTGCGGGTCAATTCAGGGAAAGCCTTCTCATGAAAAGACATCGTTTCTTGGGCGAGTTCATCAATGCTCAAGCCGCCGAGCCTTGACACGCTGCCTTTAAAGGCCAGTGCTTTAAGCTCTTCGCCAATGCCTATGGCTTCAAAAATCTGAGCGCCCCGGTAGCTGCTCAACAGAGAAATGCCCATTTTGGACAAAATCTTCAGCAAACCGTTATCGACTGCTTTACGGTAGTTGCTCTGTGCGCCGTTAAGCGTTGAAACCGGCAGCTTACCCGACTCCATTTGCTTTTGAGTTTTGCTATCGGCCCACCAGTGGCGCACGCTTTCCAGAGTCAAATAGGGGCAAATAGCGGTCGCGCCGTAGCCGAGCAGGCAGGCATAGTGGTGAGTGCTCCAGCACTGCGCAGTGTCGATAATAATCGAGGTCTGCATTCGCAAACCCTGATCAATCAAATAGTGATGGACTGCGCCGACGGCGACTAAAGGTGGAATGTAGGTTTGGGCGTCGGATAGGGTGGTGAGGTTGCCAGAGGCGTCTAGGCGATCGCTCAAAATCAAAATCTGGCTGCCAGCTCTTACCGCTTCAGCCGCCTTTTCACACAGCGCTTTGACCGCCCATTCCAGCCCTTTAGGGCCAGCATCTACCGCGTACAGCGTCGAAAGATTAAACGTTGGAAAATCTGACTCGCGAATCATCTCCATTTCGGTGTCATTAATGACCGGAGACTCTAACTTCATCAGTCGGGCCTGCTCAGAATGCTCTTCGAGCAGATTGCCCTGCGCCCCTAGCTGCGTCGAAAGCGACATCACCAGCCGTTCTCTGAGCGGATCAATCGGTGGGTTCGTGACCTGGGCAAAGCGCTGCTTAAAGTAGTCGTACAGCAGATGAGGCTTTTCAGACAGCACAGCTAGCGGCGTGTCATTACCCATGCAAAACGTCGGCTCTTTGCCCTGCGCAGCCATGTCTTCAATGATCATGTCCACATCTTCAGCGGTGTAGCCAAAAGCGGTTTGCTGGGTCATCAGCGTTTGCGTTTCTAGCCAGGTTTCTTCGCTAAAGAGCTGTGGGGCTATTTCTACTCGGCGCTCTGCTAGCCACTGACCATAGGGCTGGGCTTTCGCAATCCGCTGTTTAATGTCCCAATTTTTTAAAATTTCGTGCCCTTCTTCAAAATCCACAGCCAGCATTTGACCGGGGCCTAGCCTGCCTTTTTCCACAATGTCTTCTACCGGAATATCCACCACTCCCGCTTCAGAAGAAACAATCACATAGCCCGTTTTGGTAATCACATAGCGGGCAGGCCGTAAGCCGTTGCGATCCAGCGTTGCGCCCACCTGCTTACCGTCACAAAATACGATTAAAGCAGGGCCATCCCAAGGTTCTTGAATGCTGCTGTAGTACTCGTAGTAGTCAATGATTTCGGGGTAGTTAGCCAGTTCAGGCTGGTTGTGATAAGCCTCTGGCACCATCATGGTCAGTGCTTGTGCGGGCGATCTGCCAGTGCGTACTAGCAGCTCCATCACATTATCTAAATTGGCCGAATCGCTGTTGTCGGCGTTCACCACCGGCTTGAGCAAATCCAAATTATCTCCCCAGCTGGGATGCTTCAAGTTCGCCTGCCGCGCGGTCATCCAGTTGATGTTGCCAATCAGGGTATTGATCTCACCGTTGTGGCCCAGCAGTCGCATGGGGTGAGCCAATGGCCACTTGGGCAACGTGTTCGTGCTGAAGCGGCGATGGTAGATGGCAAAGGCACTTTCATAGGCCGGATTCTGCAAGTCTTGGTAAAACTGTCCAAGCACAGCCGACCTGACCATGCCTTTGTACACAATGGTGCGGGCTGAAAAGGAGCAGGTATAGGCGTCAGCTAAGGGCGCTAGATCATCAGCGGTTTGAATCATTCGAGTGATCTGCTGCTCAAAGCGACGGCGAGCGAGGAAGAGCGATCGCTCTAACGCATCTCCAGTTAATTTTTCTGACGTCACCAGCGCCTGGGCAATCTGTGGCTGAAAATGCCGTGCCAAAGGCCCTAACGTATCGGGCGCAACCGGCACCATCCGCCAACCGACAAAGCTCAGATCAGTCGCCTTTACCGCCTGCTCAAACTGCGCCTTTGCCAGCTCACAATACTCCTCGGCCTGAGGCAAAAACACCATTGCCACCGCCGTTTTGACTGGTGACAGTTCGCCTATACCGGCTTCGTCGGCCCAAGCTTGCAGCAGCTTCCAGGGAATCGCCGTCATAATTCCCGCCCCGTCGCCAGAGTCTTGATCAGCGCAACAGCCCCCCCGATGCTCCATGCAGTTCAGCGCTGTGAGCGTATCGGTCACCAGCTGATGGCTAGCGCGTCCTTGCTGGTCGGCAATGAAGCCAACTCCGCAGGCGTCTCGCTCTTCGACTAGCCAGCTAGGCCCCAAGGGCTCCAATACATCTGTTTGAAAAGTGGTTGGGTTGAGAGTCACGCTTGGGTCACCTAGATGAAAAAGACCAGTGAAAAATTGAAATAAAGACTAAAAAACCTGGGGTATGCTCTATCTGTTGAGAGATCCCCTCCAGGTTTTTGACGGCTAGGTCGTAGCTTTGTTAGATAGCCGAGGTCGGTATCCAAAAACGTCGCCGGGTTTGTGCTGCTTTTTTGAAATATGAAATATATAGAGATTATAGAGAAATATTAAGGGATATTAAAGTATCGCCTGATCCTTTTTGCGGTGCAATGAGCAGGTATCAATTTTTCCTGCTTGGAGGCGATCGCTCCGTAATCGCCACATGTCGCTTATCTAGCTGTCAGTTCATCTTTAGGATCATCCTCTTTAGCCCGTCAAATTAGCCAATCGAATCACTGGCAGGATCTAGCGCCGTTTTTTGAACTCAACTCCGTAAAATCCGTCTATGTAAAGTCCATGCCCACGCGCTTTCGTAACTTTCTTAGAAGATTTGTAGGCGTTCAAAGCGTTTTGGGTAACGCTATAAACCAACATCTCTAAAGAGCCTCTTCAAACACTGACTCGCATCCGTGAATAAAGCTCAGATCCCTCAATTGTTTTAAGTTTCTTTTCTTTCATCAAAATCTTCAGCAAACATCCTGAACTATTGGCTATTCCCTCTAAGGACGCTATGAAATCGTCATCCCGCAGTCGGCAAGTTTCTCTTCATCGGGCTCAACGCCGAAGATCCGAGGCTGGATCTGGAGCGAATTCCATACTTGCTCAATGCGCCCAGAAAATAGTGAGTTGGCTGATGCACCGTCGCTCAGTGAATCAAGTCATTGCACTGAGTCTGCTAACTGGCATAGGCTGGGCAATTATTAACTCGGTGGGGCTTCAGCCACAGGCTGTCACAGGCTCACCAGCGGATGATTTGCTCTCGGCGTCTGGGCGCTCTGAAATGCGCTCTGAAATGCGCTCTGAGACGGTATTACCTACTCTCAACGTCCCGGATATCGCCTTTCAGCTTCAGCCTTTTTCTCCGATTGCCCAAGCTAATGACGCCACTGAGATCTCAGGCAACCGCATTCAGATCAATGGTAATGCCTTACCCGGTCTGTGGCAGCAAAAAAACGGTCAAATCGGCATCTCTACCACGGCGCTCACTAATTTAACCGGCCTGGAGCTACTCAGTGCGACTAACCCAGCCCAGCAGCCCGTTCGCTGGTTTGCCTCTACTCAAGATGACACCATTACCCTCCCCGCTTGGTGGGATGCAACGGATCGCTACTTAAATGTTTCTGATCTCGCTCAGCGGGCCAATTGGCGCATTCAAACGACTGGTACGACGTTACAAATCACGTTGCCTCCCAGCCAGGTGAATGGGATTCGTCAGGGTAAGCAAACGTGGGGCGATCGCCTCGTTATCGATCTCACTGGCCCTGCCGCTTGGCAAACCGACGCTGCCGATAGCTACACCATTACCGTCACCGGAACCATTACCCGGCAAATGGTGGCCGCTTTTCGAGCGATTCCGGCCAACCTTATCACTCGGCTTGACGTCGCTCCGCTCGGCGGCAACACCATTCTCAAAATCAAAACAAAAGAAGGCGCTAGCCCTCAAATTTGGTCTACAGGTAGCCCCAATCGAGTCGTAATTGACATTCGCCAAGATTCTATGGTCGAAAAAGATGTCGCCTGGGCACCGGGCTTACGCTGGCGGCAGCAATATGTCTCTTTGGGCGCTAGCCGGTTTCCGGTGTATATGTTCATCACCCGGCCTAACCCCACCACGCTGGCGCTGAGACCCATTCAGGCCAATCCTGGGAGCGCGATCGGCGCTGAACCAATCGTCACCCAAGCCCAGCGTCAGCGGGCAACTGGTGCGATTAATGCAGGCTTTTTCAACCGCAATAACCAGCTCCCGCTGGGTGCGGTTCGCAGCGGGGGGCAGTGGATTTCTGGCCCTATTCTCGGACGCGGGGCAATGGCCTGGAACGACCAGGGCGATTTGATCATGGATCGCTTTGCCCTGTCAGAATCGGTCACAGCTTCATCCGGGCAGACTTTCCCTGTGCTGTCAGTGAATAGCGGCTATGTGCAGGCAGGCATTGCCCGCTACACCTCAGGCTGGGGCGCTAGCTATAGCCCGATTGTCGATAGCGAAATTGTGGTTACTGTGCGCAATGATGCCGTTGCCAGTCAGCAGAGAATGGGCAAAGCCGGTAGCGGCTCAGTGCCGATTCCAGCGGATGGGTATTTGCTGGCGCTGCGCAGCAACAGCGGTGCGGCGGGTAACTTTGCGTCCGGTTCAATTGTCAATCTTTCCAGTCAGAGTCAGCCAGCTAGCTTCGATCAGTATCCCAATGTGATGGGCGGCGGCCCCTTGCTAGTTCGCGATAATCGGATTGTGCTGAACGCTCAGTTAGAGGGCTTTAGCACAAACTTTATTCAAGGCACTGCGCCCCGCACCGCCGTCGGCAAGATGGCCGACGGTACTTGGATTATTGCCACTATTCATGATCGCGCCGGAGGACGCGGCCCTACGCTAGCCGAAACAGCCCAAATCATGCAGCAAATAGGGGCCATGGACGCGCTCAATTTGGACGGCGGCAGCTCTTCTAGCATGTATTTAGGCGGACAGCTAATCAACCGCTCACCTCGAACCGTTGCTAGGGTGAACAATGGCCTTGGGCTGTTTGTTATCGGTCAGTAGCGTCAGGAAGCTTACAGCTAAATCAGTCGTTGTTTTGATTTGGGAACAGTATCATTGTGATTAATAGCTTGATCTAGCGGTGTTTTCATCGGCTTCAATAGCTTTCAATTTACCTGCGCTTCAACCTTGATTCATTTCAGTGAAGACTTTATAGGGAACGTCACTGGTTCGCCTTCGTTTTGCAGGTACTGAGGACATACTGAGAAAGCACCTTGCTAGGATTGTTCAGAATTTATATATCCATGTAGTAGCGGAAGTCATTAGTACAATGGTTCAAACTAAAGAAAGGGCTCAAGAAAGGGTTCACATCACAGATCTCAAAGATTCCGGTAGCTTTGAAGGCGTTGCAGCGACTGAACTGCGGCCTTGGGGATCGTTCACTGTGCTAGAAGCCGGACTCGGCTACAAAATTAAGCGCATTGAAGTGAAGCCCGGTCATCGCCTCAGCCTGCAAATGCATCACCACCGAAGCGAGCATTGGATAGTGGTTTCGGGCACTGCTAAAGTCACCTGTGGTGATGCTGAAATCATGCTGTGCACCAATCAGTCTACCTACGTCCCGCCCTGTACTACCCATCGCCTAGAGAACTCAGGCGTGATCCCGCTGATTCTAATCGAAGTGCAAAACGGCGAATATTTAGGTGAAGACGATATTGTTCGCTTCCAAGATGACTATGCCCGTCACGATGTGAAAGCCTAGACCCGCTTGTTGAATCTAGCTTGTATGATTAAGGACGCTAACTATAGCGTCCTTTTTTGTCCTTAGAATTTGTCAGGAATTTTGTCAGGGTCATGATTCAACTCACGGCTGCGGCCTGCCAAGAAATCAATCGTCTGCGCCAGCGACAGTATCAGCCCGATGCCATCTGTCGGCTAGACTTGCAGCCGAGTAGCTGCGCCCAGTGGTCTTATGTGCTGACGTTGACGCAGGCAGTGGCGGATGACGATGAGGTCTATGAATTTGAGTGTTGTGGGTTTGAAGGTCATGAATTTGAAGGGGTGCGGTTGGTGGTAAAGCGCGATCGCCTCACCTACATCCGCAATCTCAAAATCGATTTTTCTGAAAACCTTACGGGCGGCTCTTTTCGCTTCGATAACCCGCTAGCGACCGAGAGCTGCCGCTGTGGATATGCGTTTGCTATAGCTCAGTAGGTTCAGTAATTTTCATATTTTACGGTTGAAAATTTGACAAGATAAAAAATAACTTGGTACTATCGGATCTCATGAAAAATTATTTTGCGGATTAATTGACCGCCGCCTTATGCCAACGATTCAACAGCTCATCAGTACCGAGCGCACAAAACTAACCAAAAAAACCAAATCTCCCGCGCTCAAAAGCTGCCCTCAGCGTCGTGGCGTCTGCACCCGCGTGTACACCACCACGCCCAAGAAACCCAACTCTGCTCTGAGAAAAGTTGCTAGAGTTCGCCTGACCTCCGGTTTTGAAGTCACTGCCTACATTCCGGGTATTGGCCATAACCTGCAAGAGCACTCGGTAGTCATGATCAGAGGTGGTCGAGTTAAAGACCTCCCTGGTGTGCGCTATCACATCATTCGCGGCACCTTAGACACCGCAGGCGTCAAAGATCGTCGTCAGGGCCGCTCTAAGTACGGCGCTAAAAGACCTAAGAGCTAGCAGCTGTCTCTACGAAGATTGTCTTGTAGTAAGACTCTCTTGTTGAGATCCTTTGCCGAACTAACGAATAGTTTAGGTGCAGTTTTAACTGAGCTTTGAAGCGAAATGAGTAATGCTGAGACTCCCTTGCTGACCGCTTTGTTAAATTTCGTTGCGTTCTGCGCTATGGACATTCGTCTTTTCACAGGTAAAGCTCGTAAGTATTGATCTTTGACTGAACTTTCGCCTGACACCCTTATCTACGCCAATCAATACACCAATCACAAATCTATAGGGCTAAAACCTCATGTCTCGCCGTTCCGCCGCACAAAAACGCACCGTTCCCCCAGATTCGGTCTACAACAGCCGTCTGGTCAGCATGATGTCTCGCCGCATTATGCTCAGCGGTAAAAAATCCGTTGCCAACAAAATCCTCTATGGCGCTTTCAAAGTGGTTGAAGAGCGCACAGGTGGCGATCCACTAGAAGTATTTGAGAAAGCCGTTCGCAATACTACCCCCTTAGTTGAGGTCAAAGCTCGTCGAGTAGGGGGCGCAACCTACCAGGTCCCGATGGAAGTGCGTTCTGAGCGAGGCACGGCGCTATCGTTGCGTTGGATCACCCAATTTTCTCGCTCTCGTGGCGGTCGGACAATGGCGATGAAGCTAGCTAACGAACTGATTGATGCCTCCAACGAAACGGGTGGTGCCGTTCGCAAGCGCGAAGAAACTCACCGCATGGCTGAGGCAAACAAGGCATTTGCTCACTATCGTTACTAAAGTTGCTGGTGCCTCAAAAGTTGCTAGTGCCTCATGGGATGTCACGCTGCTAGCAGCTCATCCTTTAGCCACTTTCAGTAGCTGCTAAGCGCTTAGTGTCTTTAAATCAGTAACCAAGGACTGAGCGCAGTCGGAGCTCGGCTGCGCAATTGCCCTGAATAATTTTTATAATGGTCTTGCTGGAGAAAATATCAATTTTTCAGCTAGCCGTAAGGAGGTCATTGTGGCCCGTAACACTCCCCTAAACAAAGTTAGAAATATTGGCATTGCCGCGCACATTGATGCGGGTAAAACGACCACGACAGAGCGGATTTTGTTCTACTCCGGGGTCGTCCATAAAATTGGCGAAGTTCATGACGGTAATGCAGTTACCGACTGGATGGAGCAGGAAAAAGAGCGGGGTATTACGATTACGGCTGCGGCTATTTCTACCACCTGGCGAGACCATCAGATCAATATTATTGATACCCCCGGTCACGTTGACTTCACGATTGAGGTAGAGCGCTCTATGCGAGTGCTAGATGGGGTAGTGGCTGTGTTTTGCTCTGTGGGTGGTGTTCAACCTCAGTCTGAAACGGTTTGGCGGCAGGCAGATCGGTACAAGGTGCCACGCATTGCTTTTGTCAATAAAATGGACAGAACGGGCGCGAGTTTCTTTAAGGTGTACGAGCAGGTGAAAGATCGCCTTAGAGCTAAAGCGGTGCCTTTGCAGATTCCGATTGGTGCTGAAGAAAACTTTAAAGGGGTTGTCGATTTGATAGAGATGAAGGCTCATCTCTATAACAACGACTTGGGCACCGACATTGAGGTGACTGAGATCCCTGATGACATTAAGGATGTTGCTGAAAAGTACCGTATTATTTTGATAGAAACGGTGGCTGAGACTGACGATGCTTTGATGGAAAGTTATCTAGAAGGTGATGATCCCTCTTCCGAAGCGCTGATGTTAGCGATTCGTAAAGCGACTATCACCGACAAGCTGGTGCCGATGTTTTGTGGTTCGGCCTTTAAAAACAAGGGCGTCCAGCTACTGCTAGACGCGGTGGTGGATTATCTACCTTCACCGTCTGAAGTGCCCCCAATTGAAGGGATTTTGCCTGACGGGACAGTAGGCGTGCGACCTGCTAGTGACGATGAGCCCGCAGCGGCACTAGCGTTTAAGATCATGGCCGATCCCTATGGTCGACTGACCTTTATTCGGGTGTATTCGGGCGTTCTTAAAAAGGGCAGCTATGTGTATAACGCCACTAAAGATAAGAAAGAGCGGATCTCGCGGCTGATTATTTTAAAGGCCGATGATCGCATTGAGGTGGATGAAATGCGGGCTGGGGATCTGGGCGCTGCGTTAGGGTTTAAAGATACCTTTACCGGGGATACTATTTGCGATCCCGATGCGCCGATTGTGCTGGAATCGCTGTATATTCCTGAGCCTGTGATTTCAGTGGCGGTAGAGCCTAGAACCAAGCAGGACATGGAGAAGCTATCGAAGGCGTTGCAGTCTCTTTCTGAAGAAGATCCGACCTTTCGGGTGAATATCGACCCTGAGACGAATCAAACCGTGATTGCGGGCATGGGAGAGCTGCATTTGGATATTCTGGTGAACCGGATGTTGCGAGAATTTAAGGTGGAGGCGAATATTGGTGCGCCTCAGGTGGCTTATCGCGAAACGGTTTTGAAAGCGTCAAAGGCGGAAGGTAAGTTCATTCGCCAAAGTGGCGGTAAAGGGCAGTTTGGGCATGTAGTAATTGAGCTAGAACCGTCTGAAGAAGGTTCAGGCTTTGAATTTATTAGTAAGATTGTGGGAGGGGTGATTCCAAAAGAATTTATCGGCCCAGCAGAGCAAGGCATGAAAGAAGCTTGCGAATCTGGTATTCTAGCCGGATATCCATTAATTGATGTGAAGGTCACATTGGTGGATGGTTCTTATCACGACGTTGACTCCTCGGAGATGGCATTCAAAATTGCTGGCTCTATGGCGGTCAAAGAAGCAGTGATGAAAGCTTCTCCGGTTCTTTTGGAACCCATGATGAAGGTCGAGGTGGAAGCTCCAGAAGATTTCCTCGGAGATGTGATGGGAGACCTTAACGCCCGTCGCGGTCAGATTGAGGGGATGGGGTCTGAAGATGGCGTGACTAAGGTGACTGCTAAGGTGCCTTTGTCTGAAATGTTTGGTTATGCAACCGACATTCGCTCTAAGACCCAAGGAAGAGGCTCCTCTCTATGGAGTTCAGTCAGTACGAGGAAGTTCCGCGTAATGTGGCTGAGGCGATTATCGCCAGAAACAAAGGGAACGCATAGTTAGTTTTAGGAACACACAGAAAAATTCATGGCACGCGCAAAATTTGAAAGAAGCAAACCCCACGTTAACATTGGCACTATTGGCCACGTTGACCATGGCAAAACAACGCTGACGGCAGCTATCACCATGACCCTGGCGGCTAGTGGCACTGGTAAAGCCCAGCGCTACGATGAAATCGACGCAGCTCCTGAGGAGAAAGCGCGCGGGATTACGATTAACACCGCTCACGTAGAGTACGAGACTGACGCTCGTCATTATGCTCACGTTGATTGCCCTGGCCACGCTGACTACGTGAAGAACATGATCACGGGTGCGGCTCAGATGGATGGAGCAATCTTGGTGGTATCTGCGGCTGACGGCCCGATGCCTCAAACCCGTGAGCATATTTTGCTGGCAGGTCAAGTTGGCGTTCCTAACATCGTTGTGTTCTTGAATAAGCAAGACCAAGTAGACGATGAAGAACTGCTTGAACTAGTTGAGCTAGAAGTGCGCGAACTGCTTAGCTCTTATGATTTTCCGGGCGACGATATTCCGATTACGGCAGGTTCTGCGCTTAAAGCCGTAGAAAAACTGGTAGCTGATCCAAAAACAGCTCGCGGCGCTGATGAATGGGTGGACAAAATTCATGCGCTGATGGATGAAGTGGATGCTTACATTCCAACGCCTGAGCGTGAAGTTGATAAGCCTTTCTTGATGGCCGTTGAGGACGTGTTCTCGATTACGGGTCGTGGTACGGTGGCGACTGGCCGAATTGAGCGCGGTGTTGTCAAAGTCGGCGAAACTGTTGAGTTGGTTGGGATTCGCGATACTAAGAGCACCACGGTAACGGGTGTAGAGATGTTCCAGAAGACGTTGGATTCTGGCATGGCGGGCGATAACGTGGGCGTGCTGCTGAGGGGTCTTCAAAAGGAAGACATTGAGCGCGGTATGGTGCTGGCTAAGCCTAAGAGCATTACCCCTCATACCGAGTTTGAATCTGAAGTATATGTGCTGAATAAAGAAGAGGGCGGTCGTCATACGCCTTTCTTCCCTGGCTATAAGCCTCAGTTCTATGTGCGGACGACAGATGTAACGGGTTCTATTGAAAGCTTCACAGCTGATGACGGTAGCGAAGCTGAGATGGTGATGCCGGGCGATCGCATCAAAATGAACGTCAAGCTGATCAACCCAATTGCGATTGAGCAAGGAATGCGCTTTGCAATTCGTGAAGGTGGCCGCACGGTAGGTGCTGGCGTTGTTTCTAAGATCACTAAATAAAGGTGATGACGAGATAGCTTGATGACAGTCTAGGGGTTTGATAAAATCGATCCCCTAGATTGTTTGATGACACTACCTTATTTGACAATCCGTTAAAGACCCACTAAAGATTCCCCGCTAAAGATTCATAGAGTTTTGGCTGCTTCAGCCAGGCTCGACTTGAACCTAGAAAACTAAACACTGGCGCACGATAGAGCGCTGAACTTTGATATGGCCACTACGATTCAACAGCAGAAGATCCGCATTCGCCTCAAGGCTTTTGATCGCCGCTTGCTTGATACTTCCTGCGAAAAGATTGTCGATACCGCTAACCGTACGAATGCCACCGCCGTTGGCCCAATTCCTTTGCCGACCCGCCGCAAAATTTACTGTGTGCTCAGGTCGCCCCACGTTGACAAAGACTCACGTGAGCACTTTGAAACCCGTACCCATCGCCGTATTATTGATATTTATCAGCCTTCTTCCAAGACAATTGATGCGCTGATGAAGCTCGACTTACCGGCGGGTGTAGATATTGAAGTCAAGCTTTAAATGGATACCTGCCAAACAAGCTGACCGATAAAGTTGACTAGAAAGCTGCTTAAAAAGCTAGGAATGTTGATAGTTTTTTTGGCAGCTTTTCAAGCTAATGAAAAGAATCCGAAGAAGCCTGACTCTATAGCAAGCATTATGGGCTGTGCGTTAGAATGTCACTACCACCACAAACCCGCCATTTCAATCGGGCCGGTGCTTTGACATTATTTTAGGCATAATGGATTTTTCATCATCAGTTGCTGTTCGTGAGCTGCCGCTTTTTCCGCTTCCTGAGCTAGTGCTCTTTCCAGGTCGGCGGCTGCCTTTACATATTTTTGAGCTGCGCTATCGGATGCTGATGAATACAATTCTTCAGGGCGATCGCAGATTTGGCGTATTAATGATTGATCCGACCTCCGGCGAAATTGCCAAAGTTGGCTGCTGCGCAGAAATTATTCACTATCAGCGCCTGCCTGATGGTCGGATGAAAGTGATGACCTTAGGCCAGCAGCGCTTTCGAGTGCTGGACTACGTGCGAGAAACGCCTTACCGCGTAGGCTTAGTCGAGTGGATTGAAGATGAGCCGATAGAGGAGAATTTAGTGCCGCTAGCCGCTGATGTAGACCGGCTGTTAAGAGATGTTGTACGCCTGTCTGCCAAGCTGACTAGCCAGGATATTGACTTTCCCGAAAACATTCCGGAGCTGCCCTTAGAGCTTTCATACTGGGTTGCTAGTACGCTGTATGGCGTGTCACTGGAGCAGCAGGCTCTGTTAGAAATGCAGAACACCTCCAGTCGCTTAGGGCGTGAAGCCGAAATTCTCACCTCTACTCGCAATAATTTAGCTGCCCGTACGGCGCTGAAAGATGTTTTGGAGTAGCTCGAAGAAAACCAAGGCTCTGCAAACAAAATCTAAAAAAATGAGCCCGAAAAGTCACAGCACTCTCTCGATTGCTGTCAAATCATAGCTGCCGAAGATCTTCAGCTTGGCTGTGTGCATTTTCAAAAGCTCTAGCGCTGTTTGCGTAGTGGAATGGTCGGCGCTAGCTTCAATATCAACAAAGAAAATATAATCGCCTAGCAGACGTTTAGTGGGTCTTGATTCAATCCGACTCATGTTGATATTAAGCGCAGAAAATAGCTGTAAGGGCTTGAGCAATGCGCCCGGTTCGTTGTTCAGTAGCTTAAAAGCTAAAGAGGTGTACTGCCCGCAGGTGGCCTGCTGGTGGCCTAGAACCCAAAAGCGAGTGTAGTTATCTGCATAGTCATTGATCGGATGCGCCAGGATGGGTAAGTCGTAGATTTTGGCTCCCCAGCTCGAAGAAATCGCGCCTGCTGTTGCATTTTCTTTGACGTAAGGCAGAGGCTCTGCGGTAGAGCTTGTACGCACTAAATTGACGTTTGGTAGGTGGGTTTCTAGCCAGTCATGGCACTGTGATAAAGCTTGAGGGTGAGAGTAAACTGTTTCAATATCGCTGAGGTTTTGGGCTTTTGAGATGAGGGCGTGCTGCACTGGTAGTGTAAAAGCCCGCTGAATTTGTAATGTTTCGATTTCCCAAAGGGTGTCTAATGTGAAGGTGACGCCACCACCAATAGAGTTTTCAATGGGGACGACGCAAAAGTCTGTGTCCTTTCTGGCGGTTGCCTGAAGGCTTTGCGCAATTGTAGGATAGGCTTTGAGTTCGGTGATTTCAGTGCCTAGACTATCGGCATAGGTGGCGGCGGCAAATTCTGCAAAAGTGCCTCTGGGCCCCAGGTGAGCGATTGAAACCGACATAGAGATGGGAAGTGCGTCAACGCTATAGAGTGCTACGGTTAGCATATACGTTTTTTCTTTCATTTCGCCCGCAGCTATGGTTCGCTTCAGCGCTTCTCAGTCGGTGACAATTTCGGTGCCGTCGCAGCCCCTGTCGATTGAAGCGTATTTAAGCGAGGTTGAAAGGCTTGTATATGCTTTGGTCGATGCGTCTCAAGTGGAGGTGTTGAGCGAAAGTTTGTTTCGCGTCAAAGTTCGCCCGATCCGGTTCATTGGACTGTCGCTACAGCCGGTTTGTGATATTGAAGTTTGGCTGGAGGGCAAAACCGTTCGACTCAGCTCTAACCGCTGTCAGCTCGAAGGCTATGACTCGTTTAATGAAAAGTTTTCTTTCAGTTTGCAGGGATATCTTGTGCCTCAACCGACTCAAAGCGCTCAAAAGCTTCGAGGGCAGGCAAATATAATCGTTAGCGTGGATTTGCCTCCAAGTATGTGGCTAACCCCCAGGCCGCTGTTAGAGCGTACGGGGAAAGGCATTTTGAACGGTATTTTGATTGCGCTCAAGCAGCGGCTGATGCGTCAGCTGATCAAGGATTACTGTGTTTGGGCATCGTCTTCGTCGAAAGTTTCAAGTTTACCGTAGCGAGCTGGCAGCTGCGGAAAGATTTTCGGTGCTGTCGGCAAATGCCTAGCTTGGCAATGCCTGCTAGATGTTTGGCGCTGCCGTAGCCTTTATTAGAAGGTAGGTCATAGCCAGGGTAGTGGCGATCTAGCCGGATGATGAGTTCGTCTCGCCAGACTTTGGCAACGATGCTGGCAGCAGCTATTGCTAACTCCCGCTGGTCACCTTTAATGATGGTTTCTTGTGCCATTGGCAGCGCGGACACTCGCTGATTGCCGTCTATTAAACACAGATGAGGAACCGGCGATAGCTGCATGACAGCCCGCCGCATCGCAGTTAGGGCTGCCTGGAGGATGTTGATTCGATCAATTTCATAGACAGACGCTAACCCCACTTTGCAGTGAGCAACCTGCCTGATTAGCAAAGCTAGCTGCCGCCGCTTACTGGCCGACAGCTTTTTGCTATCAGTTACACCTGCTTGCACGAGAGGCTTGATGGCAGCATCTGGCAACATCACAGCCGCTGCGGCTACTGGCCCAAATAAAGCCCCCCGTCCCACCTCATCAACGCCAGCAATCTGGTGATTGAGCGGTCGTCTGGGGAGGGCATGAATCAAGGGCAAGCTGCTAAGCGGGCTAGACATCTGTGCTATTCGCTAGCCGAAGAGCGGCGGCGGCGGCGGCGGACTACTTTTTTCTCTTCTGAACTTTCTGTCTCAAGACGCTCTGCCTCAGGGGGCTCCGTTTCGGCGCTAGGGCTTTCAGCAACCTCTTGGGTGCCGTTTGCCTGCTCAAAATCGCTGTATGTGCCGCCATTTGATGCAGCATTTGCTGACAAAATCGGGGCTTGGGCGATCGCTCCTGTCACTTCCGATTCGCTGGCTTGTGCCGTTTCGACGGGTTCGGCTGCGTCTTGATTAGGCTGCTGAGTCGAGCGTCTTCGCCGCTTTACGGGAGCTGCTTTGGCAACAGGCTGATGATGACTAGCCTCACCAATTGAGGATTCCTCTATCGAATTTTCCTCGTCTACCGAAAGCAACTCGGCCTCTTCTTCGGGTTCGCTTTCTGCTGGCTCTGGCGTTGTGATCACGCGCTTATTCGAGATTGCTGCCTCGGAGGCTGCCTTCGCTGCCGCCAAAAATTGCTCAGCCTCGCCCGGAAGTACAACTGAAATTAAGACATTTTGAGGATTATCAACGGTTTGTTCGGTATAAACCAAGGGCGAAATGCCCATCATTGCATAGACACGCTGTTCTTCTAACGGCATCTCTACGGCCACAATTTCCGGGGGGTCTTCCACCTTACGCCGACCGTTGCGCGATCGCTTTCCTCGACTTGGTGCAGGCTCCGTATGCTCAGATTTAGACTCCAGCAGATTTTCCGCAGCGATGTCTAAATGAGTATCAGCAGCACTATCGGCCCCGTTGCGGCGCGGATTCATGCTGCGCTCATCCGCATCTTTTGCAGCCGGGATCGGATCGGCCGGGGGCCCTGATCGCGATTCTCTAGGAGGAACACTTTCTGTTCCTCGACGACGACGACGACGGCTGCTGCTGCGGCCGTTTTTATCCTGATAGTTAGGATGATTCAGCAGATCCAAGTCCTGTATGTCCGCTGGCGAATTCAATCCAAACGAGCGCTCTTCTTGATCTGCCGTTGCCTCTCTGTTCGGGTGTCTGCCCGAATCTCTACCTGAATCCTTCTCTGAATCTCGGGCCGAGGGGCGATTAGAAAAGCTTTGAGCCGGAGAGCTATAGCTTTGGGGCCGAGCCGAAGAAATCATTACCGGACTCGCTTGTTCAGGTGAGTCTCCGGGTAGATGAGCTAAGTGACCTAATCCACCGCAAGTAGGGCAAGTTTGACCAAACAGCTCGTAGATATTTTGCCCCTGGCGTTTGCGGGTAAGTTCTACCAAGCCTAACTCTGAAAGCTGCGAAATCTGAGGCCGTGACTTATCGGCTCGTAGCGAAGTACCAAACTGCTCCAGCACCTGCATTTGATCACGGCGAGCATCCATGTCAATAAAATCGACAATAATAACCCCAGCGAGGTTACGCAGCTTTAGCTGTCTAGCGATTTCAATTGCGGCCTCGCAGTTCGTCCAAAGCACCGTTTCGCGCGCGGTTGCTGAGCGAGTAAATGAGCCTGAGTTAACGTCAATTACCGTCAACGCCTCCGTCGGCTCAATAATGATGTAGCCACCCGATGGCAGATCAACCCTGGGCTTGAGTGCTTCTCTAATGGCGGCATTGACACGAAAATACTCAAGGACAGAGGTTGATTCTCGGTGGCGATCAATTAAGATACCCGATGGAATGCGGCCATCGCTCCAGCTAGTCAGATGCTTCTTAGTTCTCTCTAACCCACTGTCGGTATCTGCAACGATACGATTTACATCGTCACTATAAACATCGCGCAGCACTCGCTGAATAAAGTCATCGTCTCGGTTTAAAAGAGAGGGCGGGCGGGTTGATAAAGCTTCCTCTTGAATCGTTTCCCAGCGCTGCTGCAACGCCTTTAAATCCTCACAGATGCCGTCTTCAGAAATACCTTCCGCTTCCGTTCTAATCAATAGCCCCATTCCCGGAGGCTTGATCAAAATGCCAAGGGCGCGCAGTCGGTTGCGCTCAGTTTCATTCCGGATGCGACGAGAGAGATTAACGCCTTTGCTGTAGGGCATTAGCACTAAGTAGCGGCCGGGTAGCGTGACCTTGCCGGTCAGTCTCGGGCCTTTATTACCAGTGGGCTCTTTCATGATTTGAACGAGCACCTTTTGCCGAGGAGCCAGCAATTCGGTAATAGAGCTAGCCATCCGCTTAAGCTTCAGTGGCCCTAGATCAGAAACGTGCATAAAGCCGTTTTTGTCACTGTCCCCGATGTTTACAAAGGCAGCGTCAATGCCCGGTAAAATGTTCTCTACTGTACCGAGGTAGATATCTCCAACTTGATGACTACCTGTGGCAACAATAATTTCTTGAATTTGATCTTCTGAAAAAACAGCAGCGATTCGATGCTGCTCTGCAATAATAATCTGCTTGGGCATTCAATAATTCCTCTGAAGCCAGTCAGCTATTGCCCTTGTTTTGGGCCTTTTCTGCCGACGGATCCTTGAGTTGTGGGTAAAAAAACGGTAAAAAACGGTAGTTAGGGAGCTGAAAGAAAAGTTTGCTTTTTGAAAAGCTTAAAGTTTTAGAGATAAGTTTCTTAGAGGTAGAGTTCAAAGAATTAATTGTTGAAAGTCACAGATGAAAAAGTGTAAATTGCCAAGAAGTGTTGAAGTCTCTGATCTCAATCAGTTCTCAATCAGTTACAGGTATAGTTTTCCCGCATCTCAGCTTTTGGCTTGTTCTTACTGTTTTCCTGCTGTTTCCTTACTGTTTAAGGTTGGTTAGCCAATGTAGTTAGCAAACTATTGACTGCGTGCAAAGCTAGCGCAATAGACTGACAATCCTGCAAGTACTGAATATATACTCACCTACATGCGTACAATGCCATATGCATAACCGGAAGGAAATCTTTCAGAAGGTACTTTCTGTAGATATCTGATTCCTTTTTCTTTAGCTAACGCGCTACCTCAATCGTTTACCTTGTAACTCCACTAATTTACCTAAATCCTACTTAGCCTATCTAAGACTATGGCGCTGAGCCTACTAGGTCTGTCAGCGGACGATCTGTTGGCTGCATTGCTTCGGGAATACCTTTTGCTGAGGCACCTTCAGAGGATTTCTTTACAAACTAGAGGCTTTTCTGAGAAAGTGGAGCAGATAATTTGCTCCTGAATTTTCTGGTGTTCAGACCTATGCGAGCCTTATTCGGGCTTTAGTTCTGTCTTAGTCCTGTCTTAGTCTTGGCCTTAGCTTTTGTTTAGTTTTTAATAACCAGACGCTTGCTTTGCAGGCGCTGATAGGTAAAAGGCGTATATCAGCACATTTTTTATACACGCCCTGATACTTATGCCAAAAACTCAGCTGAAGCTCAGCTGACGGCTACTGGTCAGTACTTTGTGCATAATAACTAATGTGCCCTATGCAGCAACTTCCGTGGCTGTATTATAGCGTTATCGGTAATTTTGTACACTTTTGCCCTGCAAAAATTAATTTGAGGGCTTTAGTCGCTACTTAAATCTATGTTGTAAATCTTTATCCAAAGGCCACTCAAAAAAACTGAAATCAGTATTTGAGTGGCTAGTAAAATCTCGTTCCTCGAAATGAGTTCTAGCTGATTGTAGTTAATTCAGCTAGGTCAATTAAAAGGCAGCCGTTAATTAAAAGCAGCAGTCGCAGCAGATGCGGTAGACAGAGAACGCTTGCGTCTGCCTGAGCCAACGCGTCTAGTGTCATCAGTTTCTGAACTGTTAGGCTGGGTGCTGCTGTTGAGTCCATCGACATGCTGGAGCATGAGCACAGCCACTGGATACTGTTTTGGCAATTCGCGACGGACAAACCGACGAATATCTTCTTCGACTCTGGACTGTAGCCCTTCCCAATTCACAGTGGGTTTGTCGCTATTTGGATCGTCAATGACTTCTTTCCACCGTTCGCGCAGTGATTTTTTGACGACCGGAATGCAGCTACTTTCCCACTGCTGCTGAGTTTTTACGGTGACGACGCCGCGTAGGTTGATCGCGGGTTCGCCCAACAAGTGGCCTTTGCTATCGACGGTAGCTGAGATGGTGATAATGCCGTCTTCAGCAAGCTGCTGACGCTCTTTGAGTACAGCCCTTTCGACAATGCCGGTTCGAGACGCATCGACTAGCTCAATTCCGGATGTGACTTTACCGTCTACTTTCATGCTGTCAGCGGTGATTTTGATCACGTCTCCGTTGTTGACGATCGCGATATTACCGTCTTCAACGCCGAGCTGCTTGGCCATTTCAGCATGTTTGACGAGCATTCTATGTTCTCCATGTACAGGAATGAAGAATTTGGGTCTAGTCAGCGCTAGCATGAGCTTGTGGTCTTCCTGGTAGCCGTGACCGGACACATGCAGCCCTTTGTCCTTGCCATACATGACCCGAGCGCCCTGCTGCATGAGCTTGTCGATGGTATTGACCACGCTAATGGTATTGCCAGGAATGGGGTTCGACGAAAAAATAACGGTGTCGCCTTTTTGAATTTTGATCTGGCGGTGAGAGCGGTTGGCAATGCGGGTAAGCGCGGCCATCGGTTCCCCTTGAGAGCCGGTTGTCAAAATCATGGCTTTTTCATCTGGGCACTGCTTTAGCATGTTGAGCGGCTTAAACAGGCTTTCGGGGGCGTTAATGTAGCCCAAGTTGCGGGCGTGAGAGATGACGTTGAGCATGGAGCGCCCGACGACGAAGACGTCGCGTTTGTGCTTTTGAGCAAGTTCTAGCAGCATACTCACTCGGTGCACGGAAGAGGCAAAGGTCGTGACGAATAGCCGACCTTTGGCGTCGTTAAACTCTCTGTCTAGGTTGGGGAAAACGGCCCTTTCTGACGGGGTGTTGCCTGGAATTTCAGCATTGGTAGAGTCGCTGATTAGGCACAGTACGCCAGCTTCGCCGTATTCTGCAATTTTTTGAAAGTCAAAGAATTCGCCGTCTACAGGGGTGTGATCTACTTTGAAGTCGCCGCTGTGAATGACGGTGCCAACGGGCGTTTGGATAGCCATTGTGAAGCTATCCGCCATTGAGTGGGTGTTACGGATGTATTGGGCTTTGAAGTGTTTGCCAAATTGAACGATGTCTCTTGGGCCCACGGTGTGAAGAACGGTGCGATCGCTCACGCCTGCTTCTTCTAACTTGCCCTGCAATAGCGCCATCGCTAGTCTGGGGCCATGAATGACTGGAATATTGAACTGCTTAAGGTGAAAAGCAATGCCGCCGATGTGATCTTCATGACCGTGAGTGACGATCATCCCTTTGATTTTGTGCTGATTTTCCTTCAGGTAGGTGATGTCGGGCAGCACGATATTAACGCCGTGCATGCCTTCAGTTGGAAAGGAGAGGCCCGCGTCTAGTAAGACAATTTCATCGTCATATTCAAAGACACAGGTGTTTTTGCCAATTTCATGCAGTCCGCCAAGGGGGATGATCTTGAGCGGTTTTTCGGAGCTGCTTGAGCCTTTGTTTGGGGCTTGACTTGAGCTTTTGCTGAGGCTTTTGATAGGGCTCTTGTTGGAATTTTGGCTGGGGTTCTGCCTGGGGCTCTGACTGGGGCTCGTGGTACTGTCAGTGCCTGCGCTGAGGCTGCTGCCGTTCTGGCCGTTGTTCTGACCGTTATTACTTCTACTGCTGACGGGTCTACTCATGTAGCTTCCTTATGTTAATGATGTTGAAAGGTTGAAAAAACTGGGTGCTGAAAACGAAAATAATTGAAAATTTTGGTGGCTCACTGGGTTCTTTACTGGCTGACTGTCGCCGGGTGTTGTGTGAGGTAAGAGTCAGTCCTTAAGTGAAGCCCTTAATTTTTTGAGTTTAGACCTTTGAGCCCGCGCTTTGGAGGCAATAAATATCAAGCCGTCGCCGATTTCTGACAATGGTTAATAATTTTCTTTTGCTTAACGCTCAATTCTTACTTCTCAATTTTTAACGCTCAAATGGATGATAAGTGGGTGCAAAGACGCTGCTAGTCAGCTTGGCTGCTTGGCTTTTGCTATTTGGTCTTGACTGAGGCTTTTTTGCCATAGATGCGAGTGGATGGGTGATGAGCAAATTTGGGTATAAAACTGCGATCGCAGCTATTAGTTGACAAGGATAAGAGTTGAATCGTTGGCTAGAGCCTAGTTTTTCTGGTTTGATACTCTTTTGATATGTCTGATGTTGGCGCTAGAGTTGTGTGGTCACTCCTGTAAGAATAATCTGGCATTCGAGCTGAACTTCTGAACTAAATACTTATGCTTCTAGCTAAAAAGCTGGGCTGTTGCACCGTTCGGCGGATATTTCCCGGCAGATGTTCTTTCAGTGCTGATCTCTATCAATGCTGATTTCTACCTATCTTGCGCTTCCTGTTGCCGTTCGCTTTCTACCTTACGCTATATTTTCGCTGAGCTTTTCCAGTAAGCTCTTTTTGTTGGGCTCTATCCATTAAACCTGTTGTATCAAGCCTAGCTTAATTAGGGTAGTCTTCATGGTTTGCTCTAGCTCAGGTGAGCCTTCGCATAAGGGCAATCGGCAGTTGCCGACTGCCCATCCCTGCAATGCTAGCGCTACTTTCAAGGGGATAGGGCTGCTGGTTGCAAACAGCGCCTTGTACAGAGGCAATAATTTTAGGTGCAGTGCTGCTGCCACCTTGTTTTGACCAGCCTCAAACGCTTGAACCATCTTTTGCAATTCGTCTCCGACCAAATGACTGGCCACACTCACAACGCCAACCGCTCCAACTGAGAGCATGGGTAGCGTTAGAGAGTCATCACCGGAATAAATCTCAAAGTTGGCAGGTGCGCATCGACTAATTTCGCTGACCTGATCAAGATTCCCACTTGCCTCTTTAATGGCAACGATGTTAGGAATATCTGCTAGCTTAACGACCGTTTCAGGTAGCAAATTGCAGCTTGTACGTCCAGGTACATTGTAGAGCATGATTGGTAAATCGGGTACGGCTTGGGCGATCGCGCGAAAGTGGCTGTACAGACCCGCTTGAGGCGGCTTATTGTAATAGGGCACGACCTGCAAGGAGCCATCTAACCCGAGATGAGCGGCTTTTTGGGTCGCTTCAATGGCCTCTTTTGTACTATTAGATCCGGTGCCAGCCATCACCTGAGCTTTTCCTTTCACCGCCTGTTGAACGACTTTGAATAGCTCGTATTCTTCATCCCAAGTCAGAGACGGTGATTCGCCAGTCGTGCCACAGACCACCAGCGTATCGGTGCCGTGATTCGCTAAATGACTCGCTAGCTGCTCAGCGACCGAGTAGTTGACCTTTCCAGAGGGTAAAAAAGGCGTTGCCATAGCCGTCAGCACCCGCCCAAATCTAGGCTCAAAGCTAGGTTCGCCAACAGGCGCGCTATCAAAGCGATTCGTCATTTTTTACTGCCTTTAATTCTGCTTGCCTAGTGATCTAATGCCGCTTTAAGCAGCCACGGGGGATTTGAGCCAGCGCTTGGCAACGACTAACTCGGCAATTTGAACGGCATTCAGGGCCGCTCCTTTGCGAATTTGATCGCCGCAGAGCCACAGCTCTAAACCGCACGGGTGGGATATGTCTTGCCGAATGCGCCCGACCAAAACGTCGTCGTCTCCGGTAGCGTCGATTGGCATCGGGAAATAGTTCGCATTCCAATCTTCGACAAGTCGAACGCCTGCGGCCTGCTCAATCGCTATGCGAGCTTTGTCAACCGCAAAGGGCTGATCAAATTCTAAATTAATCGCTTCTGAGTGCGCCCGCAACACCGGCACCCGAATGCAGGTGGCTGAGACTTTTAAATTGGGCGCGGCGAAAATTTTGCGAGTTTCGTTGACCATCTTCATTTCTTCCTCGCAGTAGCCCTGCTGATTAATCGGCGTATTGTGAGGAAACAAATTAAAGGCTAGCGGATACGGAAAGATTTCTGTGGGCGGCTTTTTGCCCTCTAGGATGGCTTTTGCCTGCTGCTTGACTTCTTCCATCGCTCTTGCACCTGCTCCACTGGCCGACTGATAGGTGCAGGCGACAATGCGGCGAATCGGCTGAAGCTGGTGCAGCGGCCAGAGGGCAACAGTCATTAAAATCGTAGTGCAGTTGGGATTGGCAATAATACCGGTATGACCCTCAGCGGCGCTGGGGTTGACTTCTGGGACAACTAAAGGAACTGAACCATCCATTCTGAAGGCACTGGAGTTATCGATCATCAATGCGCCTGCTTCAACAATGGTTTCAGCCCACTGTTTGGAAATCGCTCCTCCAGCCGAAGCTAGCACGATGTCGATGCCTTGGAAGGCTTCAGTGCTGACGGCTTCGATAGCTATGGCCTCACCTTTAAAGCGCATTTGCTTACCGACAGAGTTCGGCGAAGCCAAAAGCTTCAACTTCTCAACTGGAAAACTGCGTGCTTCAAGAATCTGTAGCAGTTCAGTGCCGACTGCACCCGTCGCGCCCAAAATGGCAACGTTGTAAGACTCAGGCAAGTTCATATCCTCTTGGTGGCCCTCATTGGCCTGAACAGCTATTCTCCTGATAAACTTTGACAAACCAAGACCTTGACAAACCAGGGCTAATAACTACTGCAATTACTATACATCTATCATATCCAGTGCAAACATCTAGTCCACTAGCGCGTTAACGAAATGCTAACTTGAACAGGGCTTAGAAGTGTGTCAAGAACTCAATATAATGATATGAAGTGTATAATATCTAACTGCGATTAAATAACCGCCTTCGATTTCATCACTGCCGGTAGCTGCTATTTGAGCGGCAGTTGATCGCTGATAGTCAATCAAATAGTCAAAGAATTTGCTCCACCATATTCAATTTACCTATGAAAGTTACCCAGGAAAAATTGCCCGATAGCCAGGTTGGACTGGAAATAGAAGTCCCGGCAGAATTGACCCAGCAGAGCTATGAGAAGGTTTTGCGCGATCAGATGAAGTCGGCCAATATTCCTGGGTTTCGTAAGGGCAAAGTGCCGCGCCAAATTTTGATTCAGCGCCTTGGCACTGTGCAGCTTAAGGCCGCTGCCTTAGATGACATGCTGCAAAAAGTAATCGAAAAAGCCTTGAAGCAAGAGGAAATCAGTGCCATTGGCAACTATCAGCTGCGCTCAGATTTTGAGACGCTAATGGGAGAATATGAGCCCGGTAAGGTGCTCAATATCTCAGCTTCGGTTGATGTGCCGCCACGGGTCACCCTCAGCGAGTACAAAGGCTTGTCAGTTAAGGCAGAAGAAATTAAGGCGGATGCGGCCAAAGTCGATGAATCTTTAGAAGGCTATCGAGAA
>QBMP01000011.1:0-6171 GCA_003242115.1 Phormidesmis priestleyi | reverse complement strand
GATTAAGGAAGGTCGCTTTATCCCTGGCTTTGTCGAAGGCATTGTGGGTATGAAGCTAGAAGAAATTAAAGATGTTGAGGTGACTTTTCCGGCAGATTATCCTCAAGCTGAGCTAGCTGGTCAGCCTGCAACTTTTGCGATCACTCTCAAGGAGCTAAAAGAAAAGGAACTGCCCGATCTCGATGACGACTTTGCTGAGGAGGTCAGTGATTTTGAAACTCTGGCCGAGCTGCGACAGTCTTTAGAGGATCGCTACGATAAGGAAGCTGCGGATACGACTGAGGGCAATGTCGAAAAGGCGCTACTTGACGAGCTAGTCACTCACCTTGAGGCCGAAATTCCAGATACTTTGATCAAGCGCGAAGTGGACTTTATCGTTTCTCAAACGGCAATGCAGCTCAGTCGTCAGGGGCTTGATTTGAGCAAGTTCATGACTAAAGACTTGGTGGATAACATGCGTAGCAATGCGCGTCCGGAGGCGATTGAGCGACTGCGCCGAACCCTAGCGCTAGGCGAAATTGCGCGGCTAGAGTCGATTGAGGTCGAGTCGGATGAAATCAAAGCCCGTGCAAAAGAAATGATGGCTGAGGTGGAAGATCAGAGCCAAATCGATCCAGACCGCCTGCAAGAGGTGGTGAACGAGGATTTGATGAAAGAGAAAATTTTGGCTTGGCTGAAGGAAAATGCTGATGTGGAGCTAGTCCCTGAAGGATCGCTTCAGCCTGCTGAGGCTGAAGCCGATACAGAGGCCAGTGCAGAGGCCAATACGGAAGTATCGGCGGATGAAGAGTCTGAGGCTCAAGCTGTAGACGTTGAGGTCGTCTGATCAAGCTGTTTGAGTTTGAGTAGGCTCGCTCTTCGAAACAAAGCTGACTAAGGCCGACTAATTGACGCTCTCCCCCTAACCCTACGGGTATAGTCGGAGATTCTTGTTTCGCAGACTCTTAACTAGCCAGCAGCCGAAGCCACTGCCCCCGTCAGACCGTCTCAACAAGCATTTTATTTAGCGTCCACCATGCGCCCCACGGCAGACTCGAAATATTCAGTTTTTCAATTTGGACGTTTTGAGTTGTCAGTATCTGAATCGTTCTCTGAGCCGCTCGTGGGTGTTCCTACCTTCTATGTTTTCGCATTTTCATGCGTCCTTCAATGATACCAAGATTGCTCGTCTCGTCGCTATCTTTTCGCTCGATTTCATCATTGCTTAAAGATACTCCTCATCTCCCCTGGCTTTCACCACCCCCTAACCCTACGGGGATAGGCGGAGCACTAGCCGATTCTTGGTAGGCGGTTCGGTTGTTAGGTAATGTCGAAAAAGAGGTGATTCGTTACAGTGGTATGGCATCTGTAACTTTAGTTTTGGTTGAGATGCGGTACATTAAGCACGTGTAATAGGTAGCTGCTTCAGTTTTATGGATACATTATTGAATCGTATGAGTCTATCTGCCCCTGTGTCGCCCTCTATGGCATTTCATCTGTCTCCTCAGAATGTAGTGCCGATGGTGGTAGAGCAGTCTGGTCGAGGCGATCGCGCCTTTGACATTTACTCGCGGTTACTGCGTGAGCGAATTATTTTCTTAGGCACTCCGGTCATGGACGATGTGGCCGATTCAATTGTCGCCCAACTGCTGTTTTTAGATGCTGAAGATCCTGAAAAGGACGTGCAGCTTTACATCAATTCGCCGGGGGGGTCGGTGACAGCTGGGATGGCCATTTACGACACTATGCAGCAGATTCGCCCGGATGTGGTGACCATTTGCTTTGGCCTAGCGGCGAGTATGGGAGCATTTTTGCTCGCAGGCGGAGCTAAAGGCAAGCGCATGTCTTTACCGAGTTCGCGGATTATGATTCATCAGCCTTCAGGCGGCGCGCAGGGTCAATCGGCTGATATTGAGATTCAGGCGCGTGAAATTCTATATTTGAAGCGGCGCTTAAATGAGATGCTGGCAGAGCATACGGGGCAAGATTTGGAACGTATTGAAGCAGATACTGAGCGTGACTTTTTTATGTCTGCTGAGGAAGCCAAAAAATATGGCCTAATCGATCAGGTTGTGACCAAGCAGATGCTTGCTGACACTAAGCTGACTGCGGTAGGGTAACGGTTATGTCTAAGTACGACTCCCACTTAAAGTGCTCTTTTTGCGGTAAGTCGCAAGAGCAGGTGCGCAAGCTAATTGCGGGGCCTGGTGTGTATGTGTGCGATGAATGCGTCGATCTCTGCAACGAAATTTTAGACGAGGAGCTGTTTGACTCTAATTCGTCTGTAGCTGCGCCCGCGCCGCGCCGCGATCAGACCCAGGATCGCAGGCGCAAGTCTCCCTCTAAAATTTCGTTAAGTCAAATTCCGAAGCCGCGCGAGATTAAGGCGTACTTGGACGAGCATGTGATTGGCCAAGACGAGGCCAAAAAAGTGCTGGCGGTGGCGGTGTACAACCACTACAAGCGCTTGAGCTTTGTCAACGCTGAAAGTGAAGATGATGGCGAAGACGACATTGAGCTGCAAAAATCAAACATTTTGCTGATTGGGCCGACCGGCTGCGGTAAGACACTGTTGGCTCAGACGCTGGCCTCGATTTTGGAAGTACCGTTTGCGGTAGCCGATGCGACGACGCTGACCGAGGCGGGCTACGTCGGTGAAGATGTTGAAAATATTTTGCTGCGGCTGCTACAGGTGGCTGATTTGGATGTTGACGAGGCGCAGCGCGGGATTATCTATATTGACGAAATTGATAAGATTGCGCGCAAGAGCGAAAACCCTTCGATTACTCGCGATGTGTCGGGAGAAGGGGTTCAGCAGGCGCTGCTGAAGATGCTGGAAGGCACGATTGCGAATGTGCCGCCACAAGGAGGCCGCAAGCATCCTTATCAGGACTGTATTCAAATCGATACGAGCAATATTTTGTTCGTGTGCGGCGGCGCTTTTGTCGGGCTCGATAAAATTGTAGAGCAGCGCATTGGCAAGAAGTCGATGGGCTTTGTCCAGCCCGGAAAGGAGCTGAACAGCGAAAAGAAGGTGGTTCAAACCCTGAAGCATTTGGTGGCGGATGACATTGTAAAGTTTGGGATGATTCCTGAGTTTATTGGTCGAATTCCGGCGATTTCGATTGTGGAACCGTTGGATGAAAAAACGCTGGTTTCGATTTTGACGGAGCCGAAGAACGCATTGGTGAAGCAGTTTAAGAAGCTGATGCGGATGGATAATGTGGAGCTAGAGTTTCAGCCGGAGGCGATTAAGGCCATAGCAAAAGAAGCCTACACCCGCAAAACCGGGGCTCGGGCGCTGCGCAGCATCATTGAAGAAATTATGCTGGACGTGATGTATGAGCTGCCGTCACGCGAGGATGTGAAGCGCTGCGTACTGACCAGGGAAATGGTAGAGAATCGTTCGACGGCTGAGCTATTAGTGCATCCTGCTTCGCTTCCTAAGCCGGAGTCGGCCTGATTGAACTGCTTTTTAGGTAGGTTCTGGATATTCTGGATAGAAGTAAAGAGGCCCAATGCCCTACGTTAGCGTTAATAGCGTTGATCATTATTACGAATGGATCACGACGCAAGACCATCCCGGTGACTATTCCAAGCCAGTGATGGTTTTTTTGCATGGGTGGGCTGGTTCTGCTCGCTATTGGGAATCGACAGCTAGAGCGATCGCGCCCGATTATGACTGTTTGCTGTACGACATGCGTGGATTTGGACGATCAAAAGCCGCTACGGCTGAAGCTATGGCCGCTGATTCTTCATTGGGCTCACTCGAAAGCTTTGCTGATGACTTACTCGGTTTGCTCGATGCGCTGAATTTAACGCAGCCGGTGTACATGAACGCGCACTCTCTGGGCGGCACCGCAGGGCTGTACTTTTTAGATAGCTATCCGGAGCGGGTGAAAAAAGCTATTTTGACCTGCAACGGCAGCTTTCCCTATCAAAAATGGGCCTTTGAGGCGTTTTATCTATTTGGTGGTTATGTGGTCGCTTTTCGCCCCAAATGGCTGAGCCAAATTCCACTGGCTCCACAGATGTTTATGTCACGTTTTTTGAAAGGCTCTATCCCGATGGCTGAGAAAAAGGCTTTTCTAAACGACTTTTTGATGGCGGATGGGCCGACAGCGATGGGGACTTTAAAGGCTGCTGTGAGCAAGCACGCGACGGAAGTGATGCCGGTTGCTTTTGCGAATTTGAAGGTGCCGACGCTGATGATTTCGGGTGAGTATGACAAAATTACCCCGGCAGTGCTAGGGCGTGAGGCGGCTGAGATGAGCGATCGCATGGAATACGTCCTGATGCCTAACACGGCGCATTTTCCGATGCTGGAAGATGCCGATAGCTACTTAGAAATTACACAGTCATTTTTGACCAAAACGTTTGAGCCTGCTAGCGCTTGATCCTTAGCACTAACAGGGTACTAACAGGGCACTAACAGGCTGTTTTTAATCTGATCACTCAAGATGTTTCTTAAGGTATCTTCAGTGGAGCTAGTCGTTCAGGCCAGATTCCCAATCTTCGACGTACCGATTGTCGTAAGCGAGTCTGCGTTCTCTGGCTCTTTGATCTCTATAGCTCAGTTCTCTGAGTGAAGCAGAGGATTCTCTTGTCTCTCTTAGACTCTCTCTAAGGTTATCTCTAGCACCCTCTTGAGGTCTTAGCTGTTGATTAATTTCGTTGAGGGTATTTTGAACATTGCCAATTGCTTGGAGCGTGTTTTGCTCACTCAACAGCGCCACAATGTATTGATTAAAATCAATGCCCGCTTGGGCAGCGGCTTCTACAAGCTTTTGATGAAGATCTTTGGGCATATTGATCAGCGCTTCGCCACTGTACTCAGCTTGAGACTCAGCTTGAGGCAGTAGTTCAGTTTCGGCTGTCTGTGGGTTACTCATAGCGTAAATTATGGATGGTTGACTTTTGTATTGTGCTCTGTATATGGAGTGTTTAAAAGAATGACGTATCTCTGTAGCTAGCAGTGGGTTAGTACATAATTCTTTAGTTGCTCAGTTCGGAGCTTGGCTTGGACGGGGTGGCTTTGAAGGCTTTGGTCGCCAGATAGGGCGATCGCTCTTTCCCTTTCCCTTTCCCTTTCCCTTTTGCTAACTGCTGAATGTCTTGCCGAATGTCAGATAGCTGGTCATTAATCGTTTTCACACTGTTTAGAGCATCCCGTTCACTCAGCAGTGCCACGATGTATTGATTTAAGCTAGTGCTCTCCTGCTTAGCGCTTTCTGCAAGCCTTTGATGGAGATGTGTAGGCATTCTTAGCATTGTTTTACCGCTGTATTCTATCTCTGTAGAAGGCATCGGAATGGGATCACCGTACTCGTAAGCGACTTCTAACCATAGCTCACGAGCTTCTGCAATCATGCCGTAAGCTTCTTCAACAGTTTCGCCTTGACTCAGGCATCCTGGCAAGTCTCTAATCTCAGCCGTAAAGCCACCCGCCGCTTCTGGGTAGAGCGTAATCGGGTAATTGAGCTGGAAGTAGAACTCAAACGGTTTTTTTTCGTTATCCTTTTTGTTGTTCATACCATTCCTTAAGCTCAAGTATCTGAACAATTCTTTTTACGTAGGTTTTCTTGACTCGTTTCCCGCCTTTTTTTGGAATAGCTGGAATTCCACGACCGTCTGGGTGCCGGAACATGTGGTGACTTCCTCTGGCCCGCACTTCCTGATATCCAAATGCAATTAAAACTTTTTCTATATCTGTAAAAGGGTAGTCTGCTGCGTCATTCAACAGCGAAGTTACTAACTTTGTCAATTTCGACATCTATATACCAATATTTTTTAATTCTCATTTTTTCATTCCTTGCTTGTTACTTAAATGATACTGCATTTAGTATCATTTAAGTAACGCTGTGGTGCTAAGAGAAATATATAAAAAAGCGAAAGCGCAAAGGAGAAAATACTCTTCTGCGCTTCGTCATGACATACAGGGTGTTTTGCGAACAGGAAGATTGCTCGGTCGTTTAGTCCAGTCCCAATTCGCGCTTAAGGCGACCGATGGAGTTTTCGCCGATGTAGTTTTCGCAGCGAATGATTTCGGGGGGGCGGATGATGTCGTTGCGGGCGGCGAGGAGGGCTTCTTTGATCGCTGGATAGCTAGCGGTGTCTAGCGCGACGATGGTTTGGGCGCTGCGGACGACGGCAGAGAGCTTTTGAGTGTCTTCAGTTTGGGCGGTCATGACT